>NZ_CALRUC010000004.1:0-76977 GCF_943371255.1 Ferrovibrio terrae
GGCAGCACATAGGCACAGCCGACTTCGCCCCATTTCTCGTCCGGCACGCCGATCACCGCGCATTCCAGCACGCCGGGGAATTTGTAGATCGCGATCTCGACTTCGGCCGGATAGACATTCTCGCCGCCGGAAATGAACATGTCCTTGATGCGGTCGACGATATAGTAATAACCATCCGCATCGCGACGGGCGACGTCGCCGGTGCGCAACCAGCCATCGTTGGTGAAAGTGGCCTTGGTGGCCGCCTCGTTGTTCCAGTAGCCGGGCGTGATGCCGGGGCCGCGAATCTGCAGCTCGCCGGCATGCTCGGCGGGCAGGGGCTGGTCGTTATCGTCGACCACGCGCACCTCGGCGAGGAGCTGCGGTTTGCCCACCGAACCGATCTTGGCCTGGGCATGGGCGCGATCCATCAGGAACACGGTGGGCCCGGTCTCGGTCATGCCCATGCCGTTGCACACCAGAACGCCGCGCTTGGCAAACAGTTCGACAAGGCTGGCTGGCAGCGGTGCGCCGCCGCAGCCCCAGCTGCGCACTTTGGTGAAATCGGCTGCGGCGAAATCCTTGTGCAGGCTGATCGCCTGATAGATCGCCGGCACGCCGAAAAAGGCCGTACAATCGCCGGTCTGCAGCGCGGTCATCACCGGATCGATCTCGAATTTCTTCAGCACCTGAATGGTGCCGCCCCACATCAGCAGCGGCAGGGTATGCAGGTTGATGCCGGCGGTATGGAACAGCGGCAGGAAATTCAGCGTCGTGTCGCGTGAGGTCAGGTCGATGGCCTGGCCGATATTGATCGCATTGGCATAAGCCATGCGCGGTGTCTGGATCACCGCCTTGGGCTTGCCGGTGGTCCCGGAGGTATAGAGCATGTACCAGATCCGATCCGGCTCCCATGCCGTGTCGTACTGGCCTGGTGCCGTGGCGGTGACGGCCTGTTCGTAAGCGGCGAAAGACAGCAGCGGCAGGTTCAGTTCTGCGGCCAAGGCCGCATGCTCGGCATCGTGGATCAGCAGCTTTGGCGCGGCATCCTGCGCCACCGGGATCAGCTCCGGTGCCGGCTGGCGCCAGTTCAGCGGCACCAGAATGGCGCCCAGCTTGCCGCAGGCAAACAGAATTTCGAAAAAGCTGGCGCTGTTCAGGCACAGGATGGCAATGCGGTCGCCATGGCCGATGCCCTTGGTCTGTAGCCAGGCGGCAAAGCGGCAGGCGCGATCATCAAGATCGCGGTAGGTCAGGCGGCGACCGCCCTCACGCTCGATGAAAGCGACCGTGTCTGGGCTCAGTTCGGCGCGGCGGGCGGCAATGTCGAAAACCATCTGCATGGCTAGGCACTCTTTGCCAGGAAGCGCGCCATGCCGGCCTCGGCTTCGGCGCTGTCGATCTGTTCCAGGAACTGCTGTTGTTCGGCCTGCAGGCCGGCGGCGCAGTCCACTGCCAGCAGGCGCTTGGTGCGGGCGATGCTGCCCGGCTGCTTGCTGCGCAGCTCCATCAGCCAGCCCTCGATGGTGCTGTCCAGACTGTCGGGCTCGGCCAGCGTGGTGGCAAGGCCGAGTTGCACGGCCTCCACTGCCGTGATGCGGCGGTTCAGCAACTGGATCTCGCGTGCCTGCTGTGTGCCGATGCGGGCGGGCAGCATCGCGGTCCAGCCGCCATCGGGACTGAAGCCCACCTCGGTGTAATAGGGCTGGATGAAGGCTTGCGGCGTGATCACCGCCAGGTCGCAGGCGAGCAGGAAGCCCAGTGCACCGCCCGTCAGCGGGCCATGGATGCGGCCGATCACCGGAACGCGCAGGCCGAGCAGAGCGAGGATGGCGCGGTTGAGGCTGCCGACCAGTCCAGCGGCATAGGTGCGACGCTCGCTACGCGGCACGGCCTGGAAGCCGGCGACATCGCCACCGGTGCTGAAGCTGCGGCCGGCGGCCTGCAGCACCACGGCACGGATATCGTCGCTGGTGACAATGCGGTCAAGGTCGGCATTCAGGCTGTCGAGCAGCGCCGGCACCAGGCTGTTATGCCGCTCGGGGCGGTTCAGCGTCAGCCGCGCCACGCCATCGGCGATATCCAGCAGCGTCGCGGGCATCAGCGCGGTGCCCTGGCGGCAATGCCATGCGCCACCATGGCCGAGGCGACATCGATGATAGGGTCAAGCGGTGTCTTCGGATCCCACAACCCGTAACGCTGGCCGAGGAAGACCGAAATGCCCATCAACATCCAGGCCCGCACTTCTGTCGCCGTGTCATTCTTGCCCGGCGCGATCTCGCCACGCTTTTCGGCGGCGGCCAGCGCGATACGGTAGGATTTGGCGAAATCGGTGTAATACTGGCGATAGACCTTCTCGTCGACGAACTGCGATTCTTCCACCACCTTGTAGAGGTCGGGGTTGCGCCGCACGAAATCGAGGAAGGCGCGCAGGCCGAGCCGTTCGGCCTCGATGCGGTCGCGGGCGCCTTCGGTCGCCTCGGTCAGGTGGTGGCGCAACATGCGGCCCATATGCAGGACCAGTTCGCGCATCACATCTTCCTTGCTGCGGAAGTAGATGTAGAAGGTGCCCTGGGCGACGCCGGCTTCGGCTGTGATCGTGCTGATCGAGGCCTCGGCAAAGCCGCGCCGGCCGATCTCGCGCTGGGCGGCATCGAGAATCTTGCGGCGGGTCTGTTCGCCACGGCCGGTCTTGGGCAATGGCAGGGCGCGTTTCCTGGCGTTCATGTGAGCCATGAATCTCTTGTCATATTAACTTTTTGGAACCCTCCGCATGCGTCCCGGCGGGATTCGCCGGAATGCAGCTTGACGGCTCAACGGGCGGACAGTACAAATCTATGAAACATGAATCAACTGTCATGTTTGTGGGCCGTCCAGCGGGCGCGGTCTGCCAGCGGCACCGGGACAACCCGGGCCAAGCAGAGGGAGGAGCCGATGTCGCGCATGTCGCATGCCAATACTCGCGTCTCCGTCGCCATGCCCGCATCGCAAGGGAGAGATACATGCTGCGCGTGATGAAGACGGCCGGACTGGCTGTTGCACTAACCGCCGGTCTGGCGCTGTCGGCGCAGGCCGCCGACCTCAAGGTTGCCCTGATTGCCAGCAAGACCGGTCCGCTCGAGGCTTATGCCAAGCAGACCGAGACCGGCTTCATGATGGGCCTCGAATACCTGACCAAGGGCACCATGACCTGGCAGGGCCGCAAGATTCAGGTCATCGTCAAGGATGACCAGTTCAAGCCCGATCTGGCCAAGTCGCTGCTCGAGCAGGCCTATGCCGACGATAATGTCGACATCGCTGTTGGCACCACCGGTTCGGGCGGCGCGCTGGCGATGCTGCCGGTTGCCGAGGAGCACAAGAAGATCCTGATCGTCGAGCCGGCGGTGGCCGATGCGATCACCGGCGAGAAGTGGAACAAGTATATCTTCCGCACCGGCCGCAACTCGACCCAGGACGCCTATGCCGGCGCTGCGGCGATGCCGAAGACCGGTGAAGTGCATCTGGCCACGCTGGCGCAGGATTATGCCTTCGGTCGGGATGGCATCAAGGCGATGAAGGACGCGCTGGCGCTGTCGCACCCGAACGTCAAGATTGCCTTCGAGGAATATGCCCCGACGCAGACCACCGACTTCACCGCCTCGGCGCAGCGTCTCTTCGATGCGCTGAAGGACAAGCCGGGTAAGAAGATTATCGCCATCGTTTGGGCCGGACCGCATCCGCTGCCCAAGATCGCCGATCTGAAGCCGGAGCGTTTCGGCATCGAGATCGCACCTGGTGGCAACATCCTGCCGGTGATGAAGCTCTACAAGCCCTATCCGGGCATGGAAGGCGCGATCTATTACTACTACGACTTCCCGAAGAACCCGATGAACGATTGGCTGGTTGCCGAGCACAAGAAGCGCAACAACGGCACGCCGCCTGACTTCTTCACCGCCGGTGGTTTTGCTGCCGCGTCCGCCATGCTGACCGCCGTGCAGAAGGCGGGGGGCACCAACACCGACAAGCTGATCGCCGCCATGGAAGGCATGATCTTCGACACCCCGAAGGGCACCATGCTGTTCCGCAAGGAAGACCATCAGGCGCTGCAGCAGATGTATCATTTCAAGGTCAAGAAGGACGGCAAGGACGACAACGACCTGCTCGATCTCGTCCAGGTGATCCAGGAATCGGCCGTGCCGCTGCCGATCCGCAACAAGCGCTGATTACGCCTGCCGCCGGGACGTCATGTCCCGGCGGTCTTTTTTTATCCAGACAGATGTCCGCCACACCCACACTCGAAACCCGCGACCTGACGATCCGCTTCGGCGGCCATGTCGCCGTCAATGCCGTCAGCTGCGCCTTCCAGCCCGGCACGCTGACCGCCATCGTCGGGCCCAATGGCGCCGGCAAGACCACCTATTTCAACCTGATTTCCGGCCAGCTGAAATCCACCGCCGGCCAGGTGCTGCTGCGCGGCGAGAATGTCACCGGCCTGACGGCCTCGGCGCGCACCAAGCGCGGCATGGGGCGCGCGTTTCAGCTCACCAACCTGTTTCCCAACCTGACCGTGATGGAGAATGTGCGGCTTGCCGTGCAGTCGCGTGCCGGTGCCGGTCTGCAGTTGCTGCAGCTGTGGAGCCATCGCCGCGACCTGATCGAGAAGGCCGACAGCCTGCTGGAACAGGTTCGCCTGCTCGACAAGCGCAATGCCACCGCGGGCGCGCTGCCGCATGGCGACCAGCGCAAGCTGGAGGTGGCTTTGCTGCTGGCGCTGGAGCCCGACGTCTTCATGTTCGACGAGCCGACCGCCGGCATGTCGGTCGATGAAGTGCCCACCATTCTCGACCTGATCCACGGCATCAAGGCGCGTGGTGACAAGACCGTGCTGCTGGTCGAACACAAGATGGATGTGGTGCGTAGCCTTGCAGATCGCATTATTGTTTTACATAACGGCCAGCTGGTCGCTGACGGCGAGCCGGCCGCAGTGATCGCATCGCCCGTGGTGCAGCAGGCCTATCTCGGCCTGCCGCCAGAAGGGAGTGCGGCCGCATGAGCGACATGCTGAAGCTGCAGGGCGTGCACACCCATATCGGCCAGTATCACATCCTGCATGGCGTCGACCTCGTCGTGCCGCGCGGCCAACTCACCATGCTGCTGGGCCGCAACGGTGCGGGCAAGACCACCACCTTGCGCACCATCATGGGCCTGTGGCAGGCAAGCCAGGGCAGCGTCACCTTCGATGGCCGCGACATCACGAAAACCCCCACGCCCGAGATCGCCCAGGCCGGCATCGCCTACGTGCCCGAGAATATGGGCATCTTCGCCGACCTCACGGTGCGCGAGAACATGATCCTGGCCGCCCGCGGCGGCGAGATTGATGCGGCGCGGCTGAAATGGATTTTCGGCCTGTTCCCGGCGCTGGAGAAATTCTGGTCGCTGGCTGCCGGCGTGCTGTCGGGCGGCCAGAAGCAGATGCTGGCGATCGCGCGCGCTATCGTCGAGCCGCGCGACCTGCTGCTGATTGACGAGCCGACCAAGGGCCTGGCACCGGCCATCATCATGAACATGGTGCAGGCCTTCAGGGAACTGAAAGCCACCGGCGCCACCATCCTGCTGGTCGAACAGAATTTCCTCGCCGCCAAGCTGCTCGGCGATCATGTCGCGGTGATGGACGATGGCCGCATTGTCCATACCGGTGCCATGGCCGAACTGGCCGCAGACGCGACGCTGCAGCAGAAACTGCTGGGCCTGAGCATGGAGGCGCATCAATGACTGCTGCTGCTGATACTCCGCCGGCCATGTTGCCCAAGGTGAAGGTCGATTACCTGCCGATGCTGCTGGTGCCGCTGCTGATGCTGGTGGCGCTGCCCTTCGTCGGCAGCGTGTCGACCTGGGTGACGCTCACCGTGGCAGCCCTCGCCATGGGCATGATGATCTTCCTGATGGCCTCGGGACTGACTCTCGTTTTCGGCCTGATGGACGTGCTGAATTTCGGCCATGGCGTGTTCATCTCCTTCGGCGCCTATATGAGCCTGGTGGCGCTGGGCCCGCTGGCCGGCTGGGTGGAATCCGACAACCTGCTGCTCAATATCGGCGTGCTGCTGGCCTGTATCCTGGTTGCCATGGTGGTCACCGGCGGCCTGGGCTATGCCTTCGAGCGTATCGTCATCCGCCCGGTCTATGGCCAGCATCTCAAGCAGATCCTGATCACCATGGGCGGCATGATCGTCGCCGAACAGATGATCCATGTGATCTGGGGCGCCAGCCCGATCCCGTTGCGACTGCCGGAAGGCCTGCGCGGCGCCATCGTGATCGGCGACGCGGCGATGGAGAAATACCGTGTCATTGCCGTGGTGCTCGGCCTTGTCGTGTTCGGTGCCATGTATCTGATCCTCAACCGCACCAAGATCGGGCTGCTGATCCGCGCCGGGGTCGAGAATGCCGAGATGGTCGAGGCGCTGGGCTACAAGATCCGCCGGCTGTTCGTCGGTGTCTTCATCGCCGGCTCGGCGCTCGCCGGTCTGGGCGGCGTGCTCTGGGCCTTCTACCGCCAGACGCTGACGGCGGGCATGGGCATGGAAGTGAACGTGCTGATCTTCATCGTCATCATCATCGGCGGGCTGGGTTCGGTCGGCGGCTGCTTCATCGGTGCGCTGCTGGTGGCACTGGTCGCCAACTACACCGGCTTCCTGGCGCCGAAACTGGCACTGGGCAGCAGCATCCTGCTGATGGTGGTGATCCTGCTGTGGCGACCGCAGGGCCTCTATCCCGTGGCCAAGCGGTGAGGGGAGAGGTGTGATGCTGCCCAACAATCCGATCCACAGCCTGCTGTCCGGCGACTATCCGCGCTCGCGCGTGCTGGGCGCACTGCTGTTCGTCGTGCTGATCTGCCTGGCCTTCGCGCCTTTCCTGTTCCCGGGCAGCCAACCGCTCAATGTCGCCGCCAAGATCTGCGTCTTCGTCATCCTGGTGGCGAGCTACGACCTGCTGCTCGGCTATACCGGCATCGTGTCGTTTGCCCATACGATGTTTTATGGCATCGGCGGCTATGGCGTGGCGATCGCCATGTACAATTTCAGCCCGAGCTGGAGCGCGCTCGGCATCGGCGTGGTCGTCGCCCTGGTGCTCGCCATCCTGCTGGCCCTGCTGATCGGCCTGTTCAGCCTGCGGGTGCGGGCGATCTTCTTTGCCATGATCACGCTGGCGGTGGCCTCTGCCTTCGCCATCCTGGCCTCGCAGCTCAACGAGATCACGGGCGGCGAGGATGGTCGCAGCTACCGGATTCCGGAAATGCTGCGACCGGCCTTCCGCCTGTTCGACGAACCGGTCATGGGCGTGATGATCAATGGCCGCATCCTGTCCTACTACCTGATCTTCCTCTCGGCGCTCATCCTGTTCCTGCTGGCCCTGCGCGTGGTCAATTCGCCGTTTGGTCGCGTGCTGCAGGCGATCCGCGAAAACGACTTCCGCGCCGAGGCGCTGGGCTATCGCGTCGTGGTCTACCGCTCGATCGCCAACTGCCTGTCGGCCGGCATGGCCACGCTGGCCGGCGTGCTGATGGCACTGTGGCTGCGCTACACCGGCCCGGACACCACGCTCAGCTTCGCCATCATGATCGACATCCTGCTCATGGTGGTGATCGGCGGCATGGGCACGCTGTATGGCGCCGTGCTGGGCGCCACCATCTTCATTCTGGCGCAGAATTATCTGCAGGTGCTGATGGGCCAGTTCAGCGGCATGCTGGAAGCCGCCGGCATTCCCCTGCTGCCCGGCCTGTTCCATGCCGATCGCTGGCTGCTCTGGCTTGGCATCCTGTTCGTGCTCAGCGTCTATTTCTTCCCGGTCGGCATTGTCGGCAAGCTGCGGCAGATGCGCTCATGAGCGCCCCGGTTTCGCGCTATCTCACACTCGCCGGCCGCAGTGTCCATCTGCTCGACTGGGGCAGGGCCGATGCCCCCGCCGTGATCCTGTGGCATGGCTTTGCCCGTACCGCCCATGATTTCGACGATCTGGCGGCGGCGCTGGCGCCGCATTACCGCCTGCTGGCGGTTGATACCATCGGCCGCGGCTTCAGCGAATGGAGCCCGCAGCCGGATGCGGAATACACCGTGCCCTTCTATGCGCGGCAGGCCGTCGAACTGTTCGACCATTTCAAACTGACCACCGCCCGCTGGGTCGGCACCTCGATGGGCGGCCTGATCGGCATGGCGGTGGCGGGCACGGTGCTGAAGGACCGCATCAGCCATCTGGTGCTCAACGATGTCGGGCCGGCGATTGCACCCGGCGCGGTCAGCCGCATCCTCACCTATGCCGGCACGCCGCCGGCCTTTGCCACGCTGCCCGAGCTGGAACAGTATTTCCGCACCATCTATGCGCCCTTCGGTATTGCCACCGATGCCGGCTGGCAGAAGCTGGCCGAAACCTCGGCCCGCCGGCTGCCCGATGGCCGCCTGACCCCGCATTACGACCCGCAGATCGCCGCCGTGCTGGGCCGCCAGGCCGCCACCGTCACCGGCGATGCCTGGCCGCTGTATGACCAGATCACGACGAAAACCCTGCTGCTGCGTGGCGCGGTGTCCGACCTGCTCAGCGATGAAACCGCCGCCGAGATGACCCGGCGCGGCCCGAAAGCCCGCCGGATCGACATGCCGGGTATCGGTCATGCCCCGGCGCTGGATACGGTGGAACAGATCGCCCTGATCGCGGCGTTTTTGGCCGAGTAGGGGGCATTGGCCGGAACCCGGCCCCGCCCTATACTGGGGATATGTCCCGCCACGCCCACCAGCACGCCCCCCATACTCATGGCCATGACCACGCCGCCTGCATCAGCGATGCGCTGGCGGCGGCTGAAACCCATTGCAGCAATACCGGCGCCAAGCTCACGCCGATCCGCCGCCGGGTGCTGGAGCTGATCTGGCAGAGCCACAAGCCGGCCGGCGCCTATGACCTGCTGGCCCAGCTGGGCGGCGATGGCCAGAAGGTGGCGCCGCCCACCGTGTATCGCGCGCTCGATTTCCTCGTCGAACAGGGACTGGTGCACCGGGTCGAAAGCCTGAATGCCTTCATCGGCTGCACCGCGCCGGGCCATGCCGTGCAGCAGGAAATCTTCATCTGCCGCCAGTGCGGCACCGCCACCGAGATCAACGATCCAGAACTCGGCACCCGCATCCAGCAGGATGCCCGGGCGCTGGGCTTCCAGGTCGAACGCCAGACCATCGAAGTGGTCGGCGTCTGCCGCGATTGCCGCGCGCTTTAGGGCTAGGCGCTAATCCGCTGCTTTCACAGCAAAGTTTCTGCCCCGCAAATGTCATTATGCCAACGCGCCATCGCGCGTTAGCCTGAGCGCAATCGGCGGTACCGCCGGATGAAGCTCAAGCCACACCGGCGGCCCGTCACCCTTGCCAGAGGAGGGTGCCATGGCACTTGCGACCAGTCTGCAGCAGTTTCTCGACCGGCAATCCATTCCCTACCGGCTGATCGAGCATGCCCATGCGGCGACCATGCGCGAGGCGGCGCATTGTGCCGGCGTGCCGGAAGCCTGTGTGATCAAGGCCGTGCTGGTGGAAGACGACGACGGCTTCATGCTGGCCGCGGTGCCGGCCTCCTGCGATGTCGAACTGACCAGGCTCTCCAGGGCCGTGAAGCGGCCTGTCGAACTGGCGACCGAAAGCGACATCATGTCGCTGTTCACCGACTGCGTCCGCGGCGCGCTGCCGCCGCTGGGCAGTGCCTATGGCGTGGAGGTGGTGGTGGACCGGCGCCTGGATGCCATGGCCGATCTCTATTTCGAGGGCGGCGATCACCGCACCCTGGTGCATGTGACGGGCGAGGATTTCCGGCGCCTGATGCCGGAAGCCAGGCATGCCCGCATCAGCGTGATGCACTGAACGCGAAAGGCCCGCACCGGATGGTGCGGGCCTTCATTGCGATACGTGTCATCGCGACACGTCTACCGTCAGTGCTTCTGCTTCTGGCGGTCGCCATCAATCTCGCCCGGCTGGCGCCCGGGCTTCACGACGCGGCCATCGCCATCGGTATCCTTGCCGACCCAGTCGGTCTTGCCGGTGGATTTGCCGGCCTGCGCCCGGCGCTGCTGCGCACCGTCCACCTCACCGGCACGATGCCCCGGCTGCACGACACGGCCGTCATTGTCGGTGTCCTTGCCGACATCGCTCGAAGATGGCTTTTGGCCGGCCTGCTGCGGGTTCTGCGGCGGCGTGCGGGTCTGTTGCGGCTGCGGATTTTTGTTGGGCATGATGAACTCCTTTCGTTGACGGATAAGAAACCTCCGTCACGCAGGAAATGTTCCCTGCCGATTACTGCGAAAAACGCAGAAACTCAGCCAAACTTGGGCGGTCGTTTCTCGAAAAAGGCGGTCATCGCCTCGCGCGCCTCGGCCGATTTAAGCTGGCTGCGGAAGTGCCCGCCTTCCAGCGCCATCTGCCCGGCCACATCGCCCTTGGTGTGTTTCAGCAGCTGCTTGGTCAGCTTCATTGCCGTCGGCGGTTTGGCCGCCAGCTTCTGCGCGATCTGCAGCGCTTCCGGCACCACGCGCGCATCGGGGAAGATCGCATTGGCGATGCCATAGGCCTTCGCCGTATCGGCATCGAAGGGCTCGCCCAGCAGCAGCAGTTCGGCGGCGCGGTGATGGCCGATCATGGCTGGCAGCAGCAGCGAGGAGGCAGCTTCCGGCACTAGTGCCAGATTGACGAAGGGCAGCGACAGCTTGGCGCCGGCGCCGACATAAACCAGGTCGCAATGCAGCAGCATGGTGGTGCCGACGCCAACCGCCACGCCGGTCACCGCGGCAACCAGCGGCTTGCTGGCCGTGCTGATCGCGCGCAGGAAGCGGAACACCGGCGTGTTGTCGCCCTGCGGCGGATTGTTGAGGAAGTCCTGCAGGTCGTTGCCGGCTGTGAAGGCCCCGCCATTGCCGGCGAACAGGATCACGCGCACGGCGGCATCGGTTTCGGCGGCCTCCAGCGCATCGGCCAGCGTGGCATACATCGCCGAGGTCAGCGCATTCTTCTTTTCAGGCCGGTTGAAGGTGATGGTCAGGATGCCATCAGCCTGCGCAGTCAGGATCTCGGTCATTGTTTGCTCCCCGGAAGCCGGTTTCAGTCGGCGAGCAGCAAAATGGCATAGTCTCCGATGCGCGTGAAGCCTATCGCTAGGTAAGCCGTCTGGGCGGCCGGGTTATCCTCCGGCGTGAACAGCACGGCCTGAGTGACGCCATCGCGCCGGGCCAGGGCTAGCGCGCCGGCAACCACGGCACGGCCATAGCCCCGGCTGCGGCTTTCCGGCGGGGTCCAGACATTGCCGATCTGCACGGTATCGGGCAGGCGCGCATTGAAGCAGCAGCCGGCCACCGGCCTGCCATTGTCCAGCAGGATGAACTGGCTGCCCTCGGCCACCCACCGGGTCACTTCGCCGGCTGCGCTTTGCGCCAGGGCCTGCGATGGCGTGGCGCCCAGGCTTTCGCAGCAGAAATCGAGCCGCCACTGATACAGCAATTCATGATCGGCAGCGGTGGCGCGGCGGCAGTGCAGAGTCTGCCCCTGCAGCAGCGGGGCCGGCAGCACCAGCCGCTCCAGCGGCAGCGCCATCAGCATCTCGCGCGAGCGCAGCTTGTGATGGGCGCCGTTCTGCGCGATGGCATCCTCGGCATCCAGCGCCTGCTGCCATGGACCGATAATGCCGGCCACTGCGCGGCCGTCGGCCACCATGCGGGCGACGGCACCGGCATGCTGCGGCGCATAGACCGCCAGCATGCCCTGCCAGTACAGCGCGGCGGTGCCGACGATCCGCTCGCCATCGAAGGCGGCAGCATAGCGGCCCTGATAGGGCTCGCTGCCGTCGACGATGCCGCTCTGCGCCAGATTGGAACGCAGGATCATGGTTTCGGCAGTATGGCCGCGCAGGAAGGCGTCGAGCTGCGGCTGGTCCTGCGGAGTGAGAAGGCGAATGGTCACGTTTATGCCTGTGCCTTGTTCAGCCGGTCGAAGCCGGCTTTCAGATCGGCGATCAGGTCGCCGGTATCCTCCAGGCCGATATGCAGGCGGATCAGCGAGCCGTGATCCTGCCATGGTTCGGCGGTGCGCACGCTCTTGATCGCCGGCACCGAGACCAGGCTTTCATAGCCGCCCCAGGAATAGCCGATGCCGAACAGTTCGAGATGGTCGACGAATTCGGCGACTGCCGCATCGCTGTATTTCTTCTGCAGCTCGAAGGCGAACAGGCCGCAGGCACCGAGGAAATCGCGCTTCCAGATACCATGGCCCGGATCCTGTGGCAGGCCGGGATGCCGCACGCTGGTGACTTCCTCGCGGCTGCGCAGCCAGTCCGCCACGGTGAGGCCGCTTTCCATGTGGCGCGGCAGCCGCACCGCCATGGTGCGCAGGCCGCGCAGGCCGAGATAGACCTCGTCGGGGCCGGCATTGGCGCCGATGGTGCGCGCGGTGTCGCGCAGGGTCGGCCACATCTCCTTGGTGGCGATCACGATGCCCAGCATGGCATCGGAATGGCCGACGATATATTTGGTCGCGGCATGCACCGAAAGATCGACGCCATGGCTGAAGCTCTTGAAATAGAGCGGCGTGCCCCAGGTGTTGTCCATCGCCAGCTTGGCGCCATGCTTGTGCGTAACCTCGGCAATCGCCGCCACGTCCATCATCTCGAAGGTGAGCGAGCCCGGCGATTCAATGAACACCAGCGTGGTGTTGGGGCGGAACAGCGCCTTGAAGCTCGCCATGTCGATGGCGGTCTTGAAATACTCGGTCTCGACGCCGAGCCGTTTCAGCACGGTGTCGCAGAAATGCCGGGTCGGGCCATAGATGTTGTCGACCACCAGGATATGGTCGCCGGCCTTCACCACGCTGAGGATCGCGCCCGAGCAGGCGCCGGCGCCTGACGGATAGGCGATGGCGCGATAGCCGCCTTCCAGTTCGGCCACGGTATTCTCGAACGCATAGGTCAGCGGCGTGCCGACGCGGCCATAGGAGGTGACCTGCTTGTCTTCCGCCCGTGCGGTATACACATCGGCCAGTGCTTTCAGGCTCGGCTGCAGGATGGTCGAGGCGCGATAGACCGGGATATTGACGGCGCCGTGATGGCCTTCCGGGTCGCGGCCGAGCGTGGCGAGCTTGGTTTCGTCTTTCATGGCGGACTCCAATCTGGGGTCCAACTATCGCAAAGCCCCGGATCAATGAGAAGACTTGGCGGCCCCGGCTTCCAGCCATAATGCCGCAGCAAAGCAGAATAGGGCCATCAGGCTGGCAATCATGCGCAGGGTGTTCCAGGTGATCCAGGGCTGGGCATAATCCTGCCAGATCGCCGCGGCCGACTGGGCGGTGGGTGTCGCGGCGGCCAGGGCCTCGTTCAGCGGCACATTGAAGGCCATGGTGACGGCGAAGGCGCCGCAGCCATAGAGTGCCGTGCCGGACCACACCAGCCAGGCGGCCGGATCGCGCGGCTGGCGCAGCGCCATGGCGATGCTGGCCAGCAGGCCGAACCCCAGCGTGCCGAAAAAGCTGAAGGCGAAGGTCATGTTGCGCACGGTGGCGTTGATCGCCTGCATGGCGGCAATCGCCGCCATAGGATCGGCCGCATCGAGGCCGGGCATGACCGAACAGTGATAGGCGTAGAAAAAGCCGGCGATCAGTGCGGCCGCCAGCGCGGCCAGGCTGGTGACGGACAGGCAGAGCGGTCGCAGCATGATTCCCCCCGGAGCGAAATGTTGGGATGCTGCACGCCGGCCGAACCAATTTCCTGCGCAACTTTGCTTTGGTCCGGCCCGGCGGGCCTTGGCGGCAGCCGGGCAGGGAGCCTAACATTGCCACTTCGTATTTCTGAGTGAAGAGGCTGTCCCATGACCCGCGATGCCGCGATCCGCGCTGCGACCACCTATCTGGACGAGGGCGGTTTCCTCGCCGATCTCACCCGCCGCGTCGCCATCCCCACCGAAAGCCAGAATCCCGATCGTGCCGGCGCGCTGGGCGATTATCTGGAACAGGAAATGCGCGGCTCGCTCGAAGCGCTCGGCTTCCAGTGCACGGTGCATCCCAATCCCTCGCCCAAGGGCGGACCTTTCCTGGTTGCCATCCGCCGCGAGGCCGGCGCCAGCAAGACGCTGTTCTCCTACGGCCATGGCGATGTGATCCGCGGCCAGGATGCACAATGGCGCAGCGGCCTGTCGCCCTGGCAGATCGTGCAGGAGGGTGAAAAGCTCTACGGCCGCGGCACCGCCGACAACAAGGGCCAGCATACGGTGAACATCGCCGCCATGGCCGCCGTGCTGAAGGCGCGCGGCGGCAAGCTCGGCTTCAATGTCGTGCTGCTGATCGAAACCGGCGAGGAGGTCGGCTCGCCCGGCCTCGATGCCTTCTGTAAGTCCCAGAAGGACGCCTGGAACGCCAACCTGTTTCTGGCCTCGGATGGCCCACGCCTGTCGCCGGAACGGCCGACGCTGTATTGCGGCGCGCGCGGCGCGATGAATTTCGACCTCACAGTGAATCTGCGCGAGGGCGCGCATCATTCGGGCAACTGGGGCGGCCTGCTGGCCGATCCGGGCATCATCCTCGCCCATGCCATCGCCAGCATTGCCGGGCCCACCGGCCAGATTCGCGTGCCCGAATGGGTGCCGAAGGAGCTGCCGGCCGGGGTGAAGCGCGCGCTCGCCGATTGCGAAGTCGGCGGCGGCAGCGACGGGCCGCAGATCGATGCCTGGTGGGGCGAGCCGGGCCTGACGCCGGCCGAACGCGTCTATGGCTGGTGCAGCTTCGATGTGCTGGCCTTCAAGACCGGCAATCCCGAATTCCCGGTCAATGCGATTCCCGGCATCGCCAGCGCGCATTGCCAGATCCGTTTCGTGGTCGGGCCGGATTCATCGCAGTTCCTGCCAGCATTGCGCCGCCATCTGGATCGCCACGGCTTCCCGCAGGTGCAGGTGACGCAGGCGCGGGCCGAGGTCTTCACCGCCACGCGGCTCGATCCCGATCATCCCTATGTGCATTTCGCAGTGGCCTCGGTCGAGAAGACCATGGGCCGCAAGCCGGCGCTGCTGCCCAATCTGGGTGGCTCGCTGCCCAACGAGGTGTTTGCCGAAACGCTCGGCCTGCCCACCGTGTGGATGCCGCATTCCTACGCCGCCTGTTCGCAGCATGCGCCGAACGAGCATATCCTGCTGCCGGTGATGCGCGAGGGGCTGGCGATGATGGCCGGCCTGCTATGGGATTTGGGCGAGGCCGATGCCCGCATTCTGCCGTCCTGATCGGGGCCATCCATCGACCAGGCATTGACACTCGGCGGCCTGTTTTTCTGGTCGTTGCTGGCTGCCACTCTGGTGCCGCTGTCGTCGGAGGTGGCGCTGTCGACGGCCCATGCCATGGCCGCGGCCCCGCCCGTTCAACTCTTCCTGGTCGCCACCGCCGGCAATATGTGCGGTGCACTCATTAACTGGGGTCTGGGGGGCTGGTGCCTGCGCTTTAAGCACAAGCGCTGGTTTCCAATCACGCCCGACCGCCTGCATCAAGCCGAGATCCGCTTTGCGCGCTGGGGCGGCTGGATCCTGCTTTTCTCTTGGATTCCGGTGATCGGCGACCCGCTGACCTTTGCTGCAGGCGCACTCCGCTACCCCTTGGCCCGATTCTTGATAGTGGTGACGGCCGGCAAGGCAGCGCGGTATGCGGCCATCCTGTGGATAACTGACGTTATCTTGCCGGTTTTTACAGCGTCGTGATAATTTTAGGCAGTTCTGCCCCAACGCAGAACCCAGTCACAACAGGGAAGGGTTAACCTATGAAACTTATTGCAACGGCCGCTGCCGCGGCGGCGCTTGTGTTTGTCGCACAGGGCGCGCAGGCAGGCGCCACCTTTGATTCCGTTAAGGCCAAGGGCTTTGTGCAGTGTGGCACGAATACCGGTCTCGGCGGTTTCGCCGCCCCGGACAGCCAGGGCGTCTGGAAGGGCCTCGATGTCGATGTCTGCCGTGCGGTTGCCGCCGCGATGTTCGGCGACGCCACCAAGGTGAAATATACCGGCCTGACCGCGCAGCAGCGTTTCACCGCCCTGCAGTCGGGCGAAGTGGATCTGCTGTCGCGCAACACCACGCAGACCCTGACCCGCGACGCCTCGCTGGGTTTGATCGGCGCCGGCATCAATTATTATGACGGCCAGGGCTTCATGGTGACCAAGAAGCTCGGCGTGAAGAGCGCCAAGGAGCTGAACGGCGCCACCGTCTGCGTGCAGCCGGGCACCACCACCGAACTGAACCTCGCCGACTATTTCCGCTCGGAAAAGATGACCTTCAAGCCGGTCGTCATCGAGAAGCTGGATGAAGTCGTTGCCGCTTACGCTTCCGGCCGTTGCGACGTGTACACCACGGACGCCTCCGGTCTGGCCGCCACGCGCGCGACCCAGCTGCCGAACGGCGACGATCATCTGATCCTGCCGGAAATCATCTCCAAGGAGCCGCTCGGCCCGATGGTGCGTCAGGGTGACGACCAGTGGCTGGTCGTGGTCCGCTGGGCGCTCAACGCGATGATCGAGGCCGAGGAATACGGCATCACCTCGAAGAATGTCGACGAGATGCTGAAGAGCGACAACCCGAACATCAAGCGCATCCTGGGTGTCACCCCGGGTGCCGGCAAGGCGCTCGGCCTTGACGAGAAGTGGGCCTACAACATCGTCAAGCAGGTCGGCAATTACGGCGAAAGCTTCGAACGTAATGTCGGCATGGGCAGCCCGCTGAAGCTGGCGCGTGGCGTCAACCAGATGTGGTCGAAGGGCGGCGCGCTCTACGCCTGGCCGATCCGCTAAGTCGTAAGCAGGGCCGGCGGTGTACAGGGCACCGCCGGCCCATCGCTTTCAGCTGGCATTTATAAGTTTCTCTTAGCCATGGGGGGCACATGGCAGACCATCAAAGTAAAGGCGCGCAAGCCGCGCCGCCGCGCCGTCTGAACTGGAACGATCCCGATGTTCGTTCCGTGGTGTATCAGGTCGTCGCCGTTTCTATCGTGGTTGCAGTGGCGTGGTTTCTGATTTCCAACACGCTGCACAATCTCTCGATCCGCAACATTTCCACCGGTTTCGACTTCCTCGGCCGCGAATCCGGCTTCGCCATCGGTGAATCGCCGATCGCCTTCGGGCCGGAAAATACCTACGCCCGCGCCATTCTGGTCGGCCTGCTGAACACCATCCGCGTGGCGGTGATCGGCATCATCCTGGCCACCATCATCGGCACGATTGTCGGCATCGCCCGGCTGTCGAAGAACTGGCTGATCGCCAAGCTGTCGATGATCTATGTCGAGGTGATCCGCAACGTACCGCTGCTGCTGCAGCTGTTCTTCTGGTATGCGCTGATCACCGAGACGCTGCCCGGTCCGCGTTCCGCCATCAACCTGATGCCCGGCGTGTTCATGTCGAACCGCGGCATCAAGGTGCCGGCACCGACCGACCATTTCGCCTTCGATCTGGCCGCCATCGGTTTCCTGCTCGCCTTCGTGCTGATCGCCATCATGGCCAATCTGGCCAAGAAGCGGCAGGACGCCACCGGCAAGCCGTTCCCGATCTATCGCACCGCCCTGGCCTTGCTGGTCGGCATGCCGTTCCTGGGCTGGCTGATCGGCGGCGCGCCGCTGGAACTCGACGTGCCGAAACTGCAGGGCTTTAATTATGTCGGCGGCGCCACGCTGACGCCGGAATTTGCCGCCCTGCTGTTCGGCCTGGTGCTCTACACCGCCGGCTTCATTGCCGAGGTGGTGCGCGCCGGCATCCAGGCGGTGAATTACGGCCAGTGGGAGGCGGCTGGTGCCATTGGCCTGACCCGCACCCAGACGCTGCGCCTGATCGTGCTGCCACAGTCGCTGCGTGTCATCATTCCGCCGATGACCAGCCAGTATCTGAACCTGACCAAGAACAGCTCGCTGGCTGTGGCGATCGGCTATCCCGATATCGTCTCGATTGCCAATACGACGCTGAACCAGACCGGTCAGGCCATCGAAGGCATCATGATCATCATGGCGGTGTATCTGGCCATCAGCCTGTCGATCTCGTTCTTCATGAACTGGTACAACAAACATATTGCGCTGGTGGAGCGGTAAGATGACGACAGCGACCGAATCCCTGCCGCCGCCGACCTCCACCACCGGGCCGATCGCCTGGGTGCGCGAGCGTCTGTTCTCCTCGCCACTCAATGCCATCCTGACCATCCTGTCGGTCTGGCTGCTGCTGATGTCGTTACCGCCATTTATCGAATGGGCCCTGATCAAGGCCAACTTCACGGCGGCGACCTCGCAGGAATGCCGCGCCGGTGGCGGTGCCTGCTGGGCTTTCATCGGCGTGAAATACCGGCTGATGCTGTTCGGCCTGTATCCTTACGACGAGCAATGGCGGCCGCTGCTGGCCACCATCATCCTGATCGCGATGATCATCGTCAGCACCATCCCGCGCTTCTGGACTGTCATCCTGCTGCCGATCTGGGTCGGTGGACTGATCCTGGTGTCGGTGCTGATGTGGGGCGGCATTCTCGGCCTGAAATATGTCGAGGACACGCTGTGGGGCGGCCTGCCGCTCACGCTGATCCTCTCAACTTTCGGCATCGCCATCGCGTTTCCTTTCGGCGTCGCGCTGGCGCTCGGGCGACGTTCGAAGATGCCGGCGATCAAGACGCTCTGCGTGCTCTACATCGAGCTGATCCGCGGTGTGCCGCTGATCTCGATGCTGTTCATGTCATCGGTGATGCTGCCGCTGTTCCTGCCGGAAGGCTTCAGCATCGACAAGCTGCTGCGCGCCCAGATCGCCATCATCCTGTTTGCCGCCGCCTATCTGGCGGAGGTGGTGCGCGGCGGACTGCAGGCGATTCCGAAGGGGCAGTATGAAGGCGCCGATTCTCTTGGTCTCAGCTATGGCCAGAAGATGGGTTTCATCATCCTGCCGCAGGCCCTGAAGGTCGTGATTCCGCCGCTGGTCAGCCTGTTCATTGCGGTGTTCAAGGACACTTCCCTGGTGGTCATCATCGGTATCTACGATCTGATGCAGTCCACCAAAGTGGCGCTGACCGATCCGGCCTGGCGCGGCTTCTCCATCGAGGCCTATATCTTCGTCTCGATGATCTACTTCGTCTTCTGCTACTCCATGTCGAAATACAGCCAGAATCTCGAAAAGCGTCTGGCAACCGGACATAAGCGCTAAAGGGGCCATAACCATGGTTGCACAGATCATCGAACTGCAAAGCGTCAACAAGTGGTATGGCGAATTCCACGTGTTGCGGAACATCAACCTTAGCGTCAAGAAGGGCGAACGTATCGTCGTCTGCGGGCCGTCCGGCTCGGGCAAGTCGACCATGATCCGCTGCATCAACCGGCTGGAAGAACACCAGAAGGGCCATATCATCGTCGATGGCACCGAGTTGACCAACGACCTGAAGAACATCGATGCGATCCGCCGCGAGGTCGGCATGGTGTTCCAGCACTTCAATCTTTTCCCGCATCTCACCGTGCTGGAAAACCTCACGATCGGTCCGATCTGGGTGCTGAAAAAGCCCAAGGCCGAGGCCGAGGCGACCGCGATGAAATATCTCAACCGTGTGCGCATCCCGGAGCAGGCCAGCAAGTATCCCGGCCAGCTGTCGGGCGGCCAGCAGCAACGTGTCGCCATTGCACGCTCGCTGTGCATGAACCCCAAGATCATGCTGTTCGATGAGCCGACCTCGGCGCTCGATCCGGAAATGGTCAAGGAAGTGCTGGATGTCATGGTCGGCCTGGCCGAAGAGGGCGGCATGACCATGATCTGCGTCACCCATGAAATGGGCTTTGCCCGCAAGGTGGCCGATCGCGTGATCTTCATGGATCGCGGCGAGATCATCGAGCAGAACACGCCGGAAGAGTTCTTCTCCAACCCGCAGAACGAACGCACCCAGCTGTTCCTCAGCCAGATACTGCACTGATAAATCACTAAACCGTGCTATGCTCCTCCCCATAACAAATGGGGAGGAGCGTCATGCGCAACAGTGTCGCCGTTCTTCTGGTTCTTGCCTTGGCCGGCCCGGCCTCGGCCCAGCTTCCATCCGTCGATCCTGCCGGCCAGTATCGCCTGATCGGCCCGGCCGCCCGCAG
Organism: Ferrovibrio terrae; assembly: GCF_943371255.1. Classification (GTDB taxonomy): domain Bacteria; phylum Pseudomonadota; class Alphaproteobacteria; order Ferrovibrionales; family Ferrovibrionaceae; genus Ferrovibrio; species Ferrovibrio terrae_B. The sequence continues at coordinate 20,070 of NZ_CALRUC010000004.1, forward strand.
CGACAGCCGTTGCATCGGCAGCCCTGAAACGCCGCTTTGCGCGGTCGAAACCCTGCTGGCCTGCTTCGCCCGCCGCGACACCGATCTGTGCCGCGTGGTCTGGGCCGGCAGTGAAGGCGCTGCCGGTTTCCTTCGCACGATGACGGCCTCGCGCTACTGGTGGAGCTATCGGATCGCGTCTGCCGAACAGCCGGCCGCCGATGAAGCGGTGATCGCGGTTGCCGGTCGCAACTGCGGCCTGCAGATGGCCGAGCCCGATTGCGGCACCACGCCGGCGCCGCCGACGCGCTACCGCCTCAAACAGGTGGCCGGCCGCTGGCAGGTGCTGGACTGGCAGTCGCAGCCGGGCGATCCGACGCCCATACGTTGAGACCAGACTGGCGCAGATGGCAGACCGGCACTGACGGAACTGCCGTGGCTGGCATCGCGTTATACACTGCTGCAGCACCGACTCTGCGGCAGGGGATGCAATGGCCAGGCTATTTGAGATTTTGCAACACATGTCGGCCGGCTGGCGCCTGCTGATCTGCCTGGGTCTCGGCGCCGCCATTTTTCTGTGGCCGTTCCAGCCTGACGATCCGATGATCCATGCCGGTGCGGCCTGGCTGGCGGGCGTGCTGCTGTTCCTTGCCTGGACCTGGTATGCAGTCAGCGACGTATCCATCGCCATGCTGCGCAAGCGGGCCCGTGATCTGGATGACAGCGCCTGGATCATTTCGCTGCTGGTGGTGGTTGCCGGGGCCATCAGTCTGCTGGCGCTCGGCATGATGATCAATGCCAAGGATGATGCGACGGGCAGCATCAGGATATTGCGCCTTGGGCTTGGTGGCGCCAGCATGATCTGTGCCTGGTTCCTGATCCATACGGTGCTCGCCCTGCATTACGCGCATCTCTACTATGGCGACCGGCCTGGAGACGGGAAGCGCAAGGAGCATGGTGGTCTCGACTTCCCGGGCGGGCGCGAGCCCGATTACAGCGATTTCTTTTACTATGCCTTCGTCATCGGCATGACCTGCCAGGTTTCGGATGTGAGCACGCAGTCGCGCGGAATGCGGCGCCTGACGCTGGTGCACAGCGTGATCTCATTTTTCTTCAATACCACGGTGATCGCACTGACCGTGAACATGCTTGCCAGCAATTGATGCCGCTTAACCCGGAATGCTGGGAATCTCGCGCGCCAGATCCGGCTCGTCATGAATGAAGGTAATCGCCAGGCTGCCGGAGATCTCTTCTGCCGTGCCCTGCGCAGGTGGGGCTGGTTCATCAACGCATAACCCGGCCTTTCGCAGATCGTCGAGCCAGTTGGTCAGCGTGACAATCGGGATCGTGAAGCGGATCGTCGCCGCCTTGTTGGAGTAGAAATGTGCGTCCACGACCCAGCCGCTGTGGGTAGCCAGGCTGTCGCAGGCGGCCGTCACCGCCTGATGACGGTCGGCAGTGGTCACGGCCTGCAGCAACAGCGGCTTTGGCTTCATGCCGGAAAAAGTCCGAGCAACCGCAGGCCGATGGCGATGGCCATGCCACTCAGGATCGCGGTCATCGACTTGCGCAGCAGCAGCATGATGCCGACGGCGGCCGCGAGGCCGGCCCACATGGCGGGGTCGCCCTTCATGGCGGCGGCCGTTACGATGGCGACCAGCACGCCGCCGGCGGTATGGCGCAGGAAGCGTTCCAGCCGCGGTGACAGGGTGACATAGCTCATCAGCCAGAAACCGCCGACGCGGGTGAGCAGTGTCGCCAGCGCCATACCGGCGATGGCGATCACCGCCACGCTGTCAAAGGCGAGGAAGTTATTCATCGCGGCTGCTCCACAGCCCGGCCAGGCCGGCGCAGAGGCCGCCGATCAGGATGTACCAGTTGCCGGGCAGCCAGAGCAGGGCGGCCACGGTGCCGGCCACGGCGGCGACCCAGGGCAGGATGTCGCTGCGGCCGCGATACAGTCCCACCACCGAAGTGGCGAATACGCCGGCGATCAGCACATCCAGGCCCCAGCGTTTCACATCGAGGCCGCCGCTGCCGACCAGCGCACCCAGCGCGGTGCCGCCGACCCAGACCGGCCATTGCATGATTATGGTGCCGAGCAGGATGCCGAGATCGCGCCGGCCGTTCATCATCGCCTGCAGGGTGATGGCCCAGCCGGCATCGGTCATGCCGGCCGAGATCGGAAACACCCAGCGGCGCGGCAGGGTGCCGATATAGGGATACAGCGCTGCACCCATCACGATATGGCGGGCATTGACCAGGAAGCTGGTCAGCACGATGGCGGCCACCGGCAGCGGCACGCTCCACAGGCCCAGCACGGCGAACTGCGCGCTGCCGGCGAAGGTGATCGCGCTCATCAGGATGGCTTCGCCCGGCGAGAGCGTGGTGCCCAGCGCGGCGGCGCCGAAGGCAATGCCAAAGGGCAGGGCGCTCAGGCTGTAAGGCGTGGTCAGCTTCATGCCGTGCCACACGCCTTCGCGGGTGAATCTGGCCGTTTCCGGTTTGTCGGGCAGCGAATCCATGGGCGGAAGCTAGGGATTGGCGTGCAGCCAGTCAACCGGTATGATGGTTATATGGCATTGGCTCTCCGCATTCTCACCACTGGCCTGCATGGTGGCCATCCGGCGCTCGATTTCGTCAACACGCTGGACTGGCGTGACCGCCCCGTGGCGGATGGCGGGCCGGAGGACATGCTGGTCAGTTATGACGCGCTGCTGGCCTGGTGCCGACGCCTCGGCATCATCGGCGCGCCGACGCAGGCCGAACTGGATCGGCTGGCTGCGGGCAAGGCCGCGCAGGCCGCTGCCGTGTTGCAGGAGGCCATCGCCCTGCGCGAGGCGCTACATCGCCTGGCCCAGGCCGCGCGGCTGGGCAAGCCGGCAAAGCCCGCCGATCTTGAAACCCTGAACCGCATCCTGCTGCGCTATCCGGAAGGCCGTGTCATCGCCGCCACGGGATCGCGACTGGGCTGGAAGGCGCATGGCGAGGGGCTGGAGCTGGGCTCGCCGCTCGGTGCCATCGCGCGGCTGGGCGCCGACCTGCTGGTGACGGCGGCACCGAACAGCATCCGCTGCTGCGCCGGCCCCGATTGCGGCTGGCTGTTCCACGATACCAGCCCGAACAAGCGGCGCCGCTGGTGTTCGATGGAAAGCTGCGGCAACCGCGCCAAGGCGCGGCGGCATTACGAGCGCGTCAAGAAGCATGCCTGAACTGCCAAGCTGTGCTTGCAGTCAGGCGGCAGACCTCGTCCGGAACTTTCATCTCCGTCATGTCTTTTGGAATAGCTCCAGAAAACCAGCGAGGGATGGACATGGCCAAGACGCCGCGAGACGCGAAGAAGACTGCGCCCAACAACAAGACAAAGACCGTAACCGGCAAGGGCGGTGAGACGCATCAGCAGGCAGACGGCGCCGATCATCGACTGACCACCAATCAGGGAACGGTGATTGCCGACAACCAGAACTCCCTGAAAAGCGGTGCGCGTGGGCCCACCCTGCTGGAGGACTTTATCCTCCGCGAGAAGATCACGCATTTCGATCATGAGCGTATTCCGGAACGGATTGTTCATGCACGCGGCAGCGGGGCGCACGGCTATTTCCAGCCCTACAAAGATCTCAGCCGGCTCACCAGGGCGGCGTTCCTGCGAAATCCGAAGGAGAAAACCAAAGTCTTCGTGCGCTTCTCCACAGTAGCCGGCGGTGCGGGCTCGGCCGACACCGTGCGCGACGTGCGCGGCTTCGCGGTGAAGTTCTATACTTCGGAAGGCAATTTCGACCTGGTGGGCAACAACATCCCGGTCTTTTTCATCCAGGATGCGATGAAGTTTCCCGATCTGGTGCATTCAGTGAAAATGGAGCCCGACCGCGCTTTCCCGCAGGCGGCCTCTGCGCATGACACCTTCTGGGATTTCGTGTCTCTGATGCCGGAAAGCACCCATATGCTGATGTGGGCGATGTCGGATCGCGGCATTCCGCGCAGCTATCGCATGATGGAAGGCTTTGGCGTGCATACCTTCCGGTTTGTCAACGAGAAGGGCAAATCCACCTTCGTGAAATTCCACTGGCGCCCGACTATCGGCGCGGTCTCGCTGATCTGGGACGAAGCCGTGAAGCTGGCCGGTGCCGATTACGACTTCCATCGCCGCGATCTGTGGAACGCCATCGCCGCCGGCGACTTTCCGGAATTCGAGTTGGGCATCCAGGCCTTTGAAGAAAAAACCGCCGACAGGCTCGGTTTTGATGTGCTTGATCCCACCAAGGTGATTCCGGAAGAGGTCGTGCCGCTAGAGATGATTGGCAGGCTTGTGCTCGACCGCAACCCGGACAATTTCTTCGCCGAGACCGAGCAGGTCGCTTTCCATCCCGGGCATGTGGTGCCCGGGATCGATTTCACCAACGACCCATTGCTGCAGGGCCGGCTGTTTTCTTACACCGATACCCAGCTCAGCCGGCTTGGCGGGCCGAATTTCCATGAGATTCCGATCAACCGGCCGGTTTGCCCGATGCGTAACTTCCAGCGCGATGGCATTCACCGCATGGCCGTGCCCCAGGGGCGGGTCAACTATGAGCCCAACAGCCTCGATCCGGACAGCCCGCGTGAGCACCCCACTGCCGGTTTCAATACCTTCCCGGAGCCGGCCGAGGGCGGCAAGCTGCGCCAGCGGCCCGAAAGCTTCGCTGACCATTACAGCCATGCGCGGCTGTTCTGGCTGTCGATGACGAAGCCGGAGCAGACCCACATCGTCAGCGCGTTTGCCTTTGAACTGGCGAAGGTGGGGACCATCTCGATCCGCACTCGCATGCTGGGACGACTGAAGCTGGTGCATAAGGATCTCTGTGCCGGTGTTGAGGCCGCCTTGGGCATGGAGGGACAGGCAGATACTCTGACGCCCGCCGTGCCGGCCAAGACCATGCAGCCGTCACCGGCGCTCAGTCTGATAGCCAAGGCGCCTCCCACCATCAAGGGGCGCAAGATCGGCGTGCTGGTCACCGATGGCACTGATGCGAAACTGTTGGCTGCTGTGCAAAAGGCGGTCGATGGCGAGGGCGCGCTGGTCGAGATCGTGGCGCCGAAGATCGGCGGCGCAAAGCTCAGCGATGGCAAGACCCTGGTGGCGCATCACACCATCTCGGGCGGACCTTCCGTGCTGTTTGATGCCGTGGTGGTGCTGCCGTCGGCGGATGGCGTGAAGGCGTTGGTGCGCGAGGCCGGTGCGGTCGCCTGGGTGCATGATGCCTTCAGTCATCTGAAGGTCATCGGCCATGTCGCGGCGGCAAAGCCGCTGCTGGTCAAGGCCGGCGTGGAGGCGGATGACGGGGTTGTGTCGCTGGATACCAGCAGTGGCGCGAAGGCTTTCATCGCGGCGGCCAAGCAACACCGCATCTGGGATCGCGAGCCGAAACTCAGAAGCCCGGGTTAAGGGGGCCGGGGCGATGACGGAAGCACTCACCGCCGCGGATCGAACAGCGCCTCGCGTGTCTGATACGGCCGGAAGCCGTTTTTCTGGTACAGCGGCAGGGCGGCCGGATGGTCGAGGTTGCAGGTGTTCACCGTCAGCCGGTCGATGCCATAGGACCAGGCCTGCCGGATACCGGCGCGCAACAGCCATGGACCGATGCCGCGGCCGAAGAAGTCCGGCGTCAGGCCGAAATAGGCGATGTTGACGGTCTTGCGCTCGTCGTGGTCGATGGTGCGGCGGTCGAGTTCGATATAGCCGGCCGGTACGCCGCCCACATAGGGCACCCAGATTTCCACCAGCGGATCGCTGATGATATTGCCCAGCGTCAGGTCGCTCATGCGATGGCGGTCGACCCAGTGCCAGGGCTTGCCGACCGCATCATAGAGATAGCGGTAGAATCCGGTGGTCGGCTTGTCGAGCCGCAGCAGCGCCAGCTTGGGCACCAGCGGCGGCAGGTTGGCGCTTTCAGGTGGCGCCTTGGTCATTTCCAGATAGACGACGGTGACATTGTAGCGCCCGTCATCCAGCAGTTCGGCCGGCGGCATGCGGAAGATCGCCGCGGCGACGGTCTCGTTGCGATTGTCGCGTGCCTCGGCCAAGCGGCGCCTCAGGCCACTTCGGCCGGCAGGTCGGCGCGGCCGCCCCATTCGGTCCATGAACCGTCATAGACCGACACCTGGCGATGGCCGAGCAGATGCATGCCGAGCGTGAGGATGCAGGCCGAGACACCCGAGCCGCAGCTGTTCACCACCGGCTTGTTCAGGTCGACACCGGCTTTGGTGAAGATATCTTTCAGCGCATCGGCCGACTGGAACAGGCCGGTCTTCGGGTCGGTCATCAGCGAGGAGGGCACGTTCAGCGAGCCCGGAATATGGCCGCCGCGCAGGCCGATACGTGGCTCCGGCTCGGTGCCGTCGAAGCGGCCCTTGCTGCGCGCATCCACCACCTGTTCGCGCGGGCTGGTCATGTTGGCGCGGATCTGGTCGACATCGCGAACCAGAAGATCATTGCGGCGCGCGGTAAAGTGGCGCTCGCGCGGCAGCGGCGGCAGGTCTTCCACCGGGCGGCCTTCGGCCTTCCATTTCTTGAAGCCGCCATTCAGCACGGCAACATCGTTATGGCCGAAGACGCGGAACATCCACCAGGCGCGCGGCGCCGACAGATGCACGTCCGAACCGTCATAGACCACGATGCGGTTGCCATCGCCGATGCCAAGCCGGCGCATGCGGGCGGCGAATTTCTCCGGGCTGGGCAGCATATGCGGCAGCGGCACATCGGTATCGGCGATCTCGTCGATATCGAAATACACCGCGCCGGGGATATGCGCATCGGCATATTCCTGCCGGCCGTTGCGGCTCATGGTGGGCAGATACCAGGAGGCATCGACAATGCGCAGGTCAGGCGCCTTCAGGTGTTCGGCCAGCCATTCGGTCGAAACCAGCGCATCCGGATTCACATACGACGACATGGAGTCACTCCCTCGGATTTTTTAGGCGGCGAATGCGATATTCACGCGCCGGTTCTGCTTGCCCTTGTTCTCGATCTTGACGACCGCCACCGGGCCGATCTCGCCGGTCTGCTTCACATGGGTGCCGCCGCAGGCCTGCAGGTCGAGCGGCCGGTCCAGCCCGGCGATCTCGATCAGGCGCACTTTGCCCAGGCCCATCGGCGGCTTCACCGCCATGGTCTTGACCAGGTCGGGGCTCGACAGCAGTTCTTCATCGGTGATCCAGCGCGCGCTCACGGCATGGTCGGCGGTGATCAGCTCGTTCAGCCTGGCGGTCAGCGTGTCCTTGTCCGGGATGCTGTCAGCCATATCAAAGTCAAGCCGGCCCTTGCCATCGCTGACCTGGCCGCCGGTGACCGGGAAGGGCACCAGCACCGACAGCAGATGCAGGCAGGTATGCATGCGCATCAGGCGGTGGCGCCGCGCCCAGTCGAGTTCCAGCTTGCCCCTGGCGCCGACCTTGAGCGCCGCCGAGCCGCCGGCCGGCACATGGATGATGCCGTCGGGGCCGTCGCCCTTGCGCGTGTCGGCGATTTCCACCACCTCGCCGCTCTCCAGCATGAAACGCCCGATATCGCCCGGCTGGCCGCCACCCGTCGGATAGAACACCGATGCATCGGTCTGGAAGCCGCGCTCGTCGATCGCCGTCACAATGGCATCGCAGGCGGGCAGGTAGGCATCGTCGCGGAACAGGAAGCTGGTCATGGGGCTCAACTCATCCAGGGCGGAACCGGCAGGTTCTTCGACCGCAGGAATTCCGGATTGAACATCTTGCTCTGATAGCGCGCGCCACCGTCGCACAGGATGGTGACGATGGTGTGGCCCGGGCCCATCTTTTTGGCGAGGCGGATGGCGGCGGCGATGTTGATGCCGCTGGAACCGCCCAGCACCAGGCCTTCATGCTGGATCAGGTCGAACACCACCGGCAGGGCTTCCTCGTCGGGAATCTGGAAGGCGTCGTCGGGCGTGATGCCTTCCAGGTTGGCGGTGATGCGGCCCTGGCCGATGCCTTCGGTGATCGAGCTGCCCTCGGCCTTCAGTTCGCCATGCTTGTAATAGTGATACAGCGCGGCGCCCATCGGATCGGCCAGCGCCACCTGCACCTTCGGGTTGCGCTCTTTCAGCGCCATCAGGATGCCGGCCAGCGTGCCGCCGGAGCCGACCGCACAGGTGAAGCCGTCGATCTTGCCGCCGGTCTGCTCCCAGATCTCGGGACCGGTGGTGTGATAATGCGCCTCACGGTTGGCGACATTGTCGAACTGGTTGGCCCAGATCGCGCCGTTCGGCTCGGTCTTGGCCATCTCCTCGGCCAGGCGGCCGGAGTATTTCACGTAGTTGTTGGGATCCTTGTAGGGCACGGCCGGCACCAGCCGCAGGTCGGCACCGCACAGGCGCAGGAAGTCTTTCTTCTCCTGGCTCTGGGTATCGGGCATCACGATCACGGTCCTGAAACCCAGTGCATTGCCCACCAGGGCGAGGCCGATGCCGGTGTTGCCGGCGGTGCCTTCCACGATGGTGCCGCCCTGGCGCAGCGTGCCGCGCTTGAGTGCGTCCTGCACAATGTACAGTGCGGCGCGGTCTTTTACCGAGCCACCGGGATTCATGAATTCGGCCTTGCCGTAGATGTCGCAGCCGGTGGCCTCGGAGGCGCGGCGCAGGCGGATCAGCGGCGTGCGGCCGATACTGTCGATGAAGTCTTTGCGGATATCCATAACGCTCTCGGTCTCAGGGAGGTCGGGCCGATATAGCGCCCTCCCGTCCTAATCCTATACCGAGGGGGGGTTAGGGTCGCAACCCGCGCGGATCGGCCCAGCTCCGGCGCAGCTTATCGCGATGCAGCGCCAGCCACAGCAGGCTGAAGGAGGCGGGCGGGTTGGGGATTTCCCCGGCTTCCCAGCGGGCAAAGGCCTCGGCAAACGGCAGGGCGAAAACCCGGATTTCCTCATGCTCGTTGGCGAGGCCGTGCAGGCCGCCGGCCAGCGATGCATCCACCGGCGCGCAGAACAGGTGATAGCGCTCCGAGCAGAAACCGGGCGTGGCATAGACCGTGTTGATGAAGATCAGCGGGCCAACCGGATCGAGGCCGCTTTCTTCCTTCATCTCGCGACGGGCCACATCTTCCAGGCTTTCGCCTTCCTCGATCAGGCCGGCCACCACCTCGGTCATCCAGGCGCGGTCGCCATTCAGCAGGGCGGAGGTGCGGAACTGTTCAGCCAGCACCACCTCGTCGCGCCTGGGGTCATAGGGCACGACGCAGACGGCATCGCCGCGCCCCACCACCTCGCGGCTGATCAGGCCGCTCATGCCGCCCCGGAACAGGCCATGGCGCAGATGCAGCTCATCCACCTTGAGATGGCCGTCAAAGACGCGGTCATGGCGCACCACCTCGACCGGGTAGGGCTGGTTGCTGGTGTCTAACGGCTTGCGCATGGCATCGGGCCCTGGTGGTGGAGACTACGGAGGAAGGCGGCCTTGTCGCGACGCTGCCAGCGCCGCAGCTGCCAGTCATCGAAGGTGGCGGACAGCCCGGAACCGGCCGGCAGAAACACCCGGGCGCGGGCCGGGCCCCGGCTGCCGTTGCGGCAGACCGGCAGGGCGCGGGTCAGGTATTCCGGCCCCTCGTAGGCGTCCAGGCGGGCGGCATCGCCGGGCCGGGGCCGGAACAGCAGGCCATCCACCCGCCCGCCGGGGGCACGCACCAGTACCGGGTAGCTGCGCCCGCGGGCCCGTTTGCGACGGAAGCCGGGCAACCGGGCCGGGCGCAATTGGCGGGGGCTGGGCCGGTAGCCCAGAATCAGGCGCCGCACATCCGAATCGCACAGCGTGCCGTAGAAGAAATACATCATGGGTGGCAGGCTTGACCGGTCCGGGGATTGATCCAGATTGCAGGCAGACACGTACAACACCGTGTAGTCCAGAGCACAGGATTTCGCAAAGACCATGGTTGTGACCGATTTGGCCGCAAACTCCGATTCCCTCCGGGTACCGGACCATCATATCCCGGCCGAGTTGCTGTTGGATTACGCCAGCGGCACGCTGCCGGAACAATGGTCGCTGGTGACGGCCTGCCATCTGACCTTCTGCCCGCACTGCCGGCGCGAGCTGGCCGCTCTCGAGGCCACCGCCGGCGCCATGCTGGAAGACATCGCGCCGCAGCCGGTCAAGGCCAGCGGCTTTGCCGCCGTATCCGCCCGGCTGGGGTCGCAGGAGCCGGCCGCGCCGGCCGTCACGGCGTCCGACGATCTTCTGCCCGTGCCGCTGCGCAGCTATCTGAACCGCAGTATCGACACCATCCCGTGGCGCTGGAGCGGCGCCGGCCTGCAATCCTATGCCCTGCCGATGCGCAAGCCGCGCGGCGGCATGGTCAGCCTGCTCAAGGTGGCGCCCGGTGCCGGTTTGCCGATGCACACCCATCGCGGCGGGGAAATGACCCTGGTGCTGAGCGGCGGCTATACCGACGCGGCCGGCGCCTTCCGGCGCGGCGATGTCGAGATCGCCGATGGCAGCGTTGAGCATCGCCCGCTGGCGATGACCGACCAGCCTTGCATCTGCCTTGCCGTCACCGACGCGCCGCTGCGCTTCAGCGGGTCTTTTGGCTGGGTGCTGACACAATGGGCCAGATTCTCCGCATAGCCTGCACGCTGCTGTTGTTGGCCTTGCCGCTGACGGCACAGGCCGAACAGGTCGAGACCCGCAATTTCCAGGTGCTGCGCAACGGCACGCCGATCGGCCATCACAATGTGACGATCCGGCGCAATGGCGAGCGCACCGATGTGAATGTCGATATCCGGCTGCGGGTCACGGTCGCCGGCGTGCTGACACTGTATCGCTATCTCCATGACTCGCATGAGGTCTGGGAAGGCGACCGCCTGGTCAGCCTAAAATCCACCACCGACAATGACGGCGAGGCGGAATACCTTAACGCCATGGCTGCGCCGACTGGCCTGCAGGTGGATGGATCGCGCTTCAAGGGTGTGCTGCCCGCCGACACCATGCCGACCAGCTACTGGCGCAGCGATTTCGTGCAGCGCGCCACCATCATGGACAGCCAGAATGGCCGTCGCCTCGATCTGACCGTGAAGCCGTCGCAGTTTGAAATGGCCAGCGCTGCCACCAGCGACATGCCGGCATACAGGTATGATGTGACCGGCGAGGTTGATCTCACCCTGTGGTATGGCCGAGATGGCCGCTGGGTGAAAACGGCATTCCCGGCCAAGGACGGCTCAAAAATCGAGTATCTGCTGCAATGACCGCCGCCAACACCGGGCCCGGCGTGGTCTGGATCACCGGTGCAGGCTCGGGCATCGGTCGTGCCCTGGCGCTGCGCTATCTGCGGGCCGGCGCCATCGTGGCCGGCACGGCGCGGCGGCTGGAAACACTTGAAAGTCTGCCGGCCGAAGCACGCGGCGCCGGTGGGCGCTTCCATGCTTTCACTGCCGATCTCACCGATCTGGCCGCCACGCGCGCCGCGGTCGCCCGCATCGACGCCGAGCTTGGACCGATCCGGCTGGCGGTGCTGAATGCCGGCACGCACAAGCCGACGCCGGGCACGCGGTTCAATGCCGATGATGTGCGCATGCTGCTCGACAGCAACGTGATGACGGTGGCCAACAGCCTGGACGCCGTGCTGCCGGGCCTGCTGGCGCGCCGCGGCGGCATGGTGGCGATCAATGCCTCGCTGGCCGGCTATGGCGGTCTGCCATCGGCAGCAGGTTACGGCGCCAGCAAGGCGGCGCTGATCAACATGGCAGAGGCGCTCAAACTCGATCTCGATGGCAAGGGCATCACCGTGCGGCTGATTTCGCCGGGCTTCGTGCGCACGCCGCTGACCGACCGCAACCCTTTCCCGATGCCGTTCCTGATGGATGTCGATGTGGCGGCCGAACGGTTGTGGCGGGCCCTGGAAACCGGCGGCGATTTCGAAATCATCTTTCCGCGCCGCTTCGCCTATATCCTCAAGGCAATGCGTCTGCTGCCCTACAGCCTGTATTTCCCGCTGGTGCGCCGCTTCACCGGCATCTGACTGGCCGGGCGTCAGGCTTCGCGCGTGAAGCCGTACTGCAGCACATCAATGGTGCCGGCGTTGAAGCCGCCCTCGCAATAGGCGAGATAGTAGCGCCACATGCGGCGGAAGCGCTCGTCGAAGGCCAGCTTGCGGCTGTCCAGCGCGCGGATGCGCGGCCAGGCCGCCTCGAAACTCTGGTGCCACAGGTTCAGCGTGCGGGCATAATCGCGGCCGAAACTGAAAGTATCGGTGATCTGCAGGCCGGCACCAGCCGCCTGGCGCTGTATCATCTCTGGCGACAGCAGCATGCCGCCGGGGAAGATATGGGCCTGGATGAAATCCATGGTCCCGCGATAATCCTCGAAATACTGGTCGGCGATCACGATGGCCTGGATGCCGGCGCGGCCTTGCGGCAGCAGACGGTCGCGCAGCTGGCCGAAATAGCGCGGCCAGTATTTCTCGCCTACGGCCTCGATCATCTCGATCGAGGCGACGGCATCATATTGCCCGGTCAGGTCGCGATAATCGCGCAACTCGATCTGCACGCGATCGCCCAGCCCGGCCTGCTGCACGCGCTGCTGGGCAAAATCATGCTGTTCGCGGCTGATGGTGATGGCATGCACGCGGGCACCGAATTCTTGTGCTGCCAGACAGGCAAAGCCGCCCCAGCCGCAGCCGATTTCCAGCACGCGCTGGTCGGGCCTGATCTGCAGCACCTCGCCGGCCAGCCGGCGGTATTTGTTCAGCTGCGCCTGTTCCAGCGTCTCGGCCTCGTGCCGCCACAGCGCGGCGGAATAGGTCATCGAGGGGTCGAGCCACTGGCTGTAGAAGTCGTTCCCGAGATCGTAGTGATAGGCGATGTTCTTGCGGCTGCCGCGCTTGCTGTTGGCGGCAAAGGCAAAGCCCAGGCGCCGCAGCAGGCGCAGCCAGGGCTTGCCCATCAATGTGGAATCAAGATCGCTGTTCAGGCAGGCCCATTCGGTCAGCGCGGCCAGATCGGGGCAGTCGAAATCGCCATCGAGATAGGCCTCGCCGACGGCGAGATTGCCGCCCAGCAGCAGCCGCTTGGCCAGTTTGTGGGTGTTGATATCGAGCCGCGCATCCGGGCCACCATGGGGGCCGCGTGCCTGCAGGGCACGCCCATCGGGCAGGGTGATGGTCAGGCTGCCATGGCTGACCCGGGCGGCGAGCGACAGCATCAGGCGCGTCCAGCGCGGCACGTTATGCAGCAGCAGCGCATCCTGCGCCGATTTCAGCAGCATCGGTTCGGCGGCTGTGGGATGCGCAGAATGCGCGGTGCGCATCACGCCGGCGGCGGCATCGATAGCCGCATCCATCGCCACTTCCGCGGCCCGGTTCAGCGCCGGCTCGTCCCGGGCATAGGCATCACTCATGCGTCACGCTCCATCATCGCGCGGTTCGTCTTGTCATCCACCGGCTGGCCCGCCGACACCGCTTCGCGCGGTGGCGCCGTCCAGCCGAAGAAGGCGGCACCCTTGCGCCACAGTTGCAGCGCTTCCCAGTGAATGCCGGCCATGACTTTTACGGTCATCAGCGGATGCCGGATGAGGGCTTTCAACAGACTGTGATCGGTCAGGTCTTCGCGCCGCCCGGTCTGCGTCGCCAGCAGTTGCACGGCGCCATCAGGGGCGGTCTGGCGGATCAGGATGCCGATCTTCTCGCCCGGCGGCAGCAGGCGGAAATGATAGTCGCCCGACAGCGGCAGGAAGGGCGAGACGTGGAAACGCTTCGCCACGCTCTGCTCCACCACGGGTCCGCTGTTTTTCAGCGGCACCTCGATCAGATAGCCATGCTGGTCGCCAAAGGTGTTCTTCACCTCATACAGCACGGCGCGCAGGCGCCGGGCCGCGTCATAGCAGAAGAACACGCTGAGCGGATTGAACACATAGCCGAACAGGCGCGGGAAACACAGCAGGTGGATATGGGCTGCGGCTTCCGACAGATTCTGCCGCGCCAGCGCCGCCTCGATCCAGGGCCGCAGCGCCGAACCATCGCGCGGGCCATGGTCACGGTCATGGAAGCTCACCAGGCCGAAGCGGTTGTAGCGGAACAGCCGCGATCCGGCCGCCAGCGCTGCCAGCCGGTCGATATCCAGCAGCAGTGAAAATACGCGATAGGTGAACTTGTGACGGAATGGCAGCAGGCGCTCATGCACCACGCGGCACCAGTACAGGCTGGCGGCCGGCATCGGCATGGCGGCATGGTCCGTCACTCTGCGGCGTCCCGCTGCGGCATTGCAGATGTTGTGAAGGGCTCAACGCCCAGCGCCCGCGCCACGGCGAGGCCGGCGCTGAAGCCATCCTCATGGAAGCCGTATTTGCACCAGGCGCCGCAGAACCACAGCCGGTCCTGACCCTGGATCTCGGACAGCCGTGCCTGCGCGGCGATGGCGGCACGATCGAACAGCGGGTGGTCGTAGGCGAATTCGGCGAAGACCAGATCGGGTCGCGGCTCGGTGACCGGGTTCATGGTGACAAACAGCGGCCGGCTCTCGTCGATGGATTGCAGCCGGTTCATCCAGTAGGTGAGGCCGACGCGGCGCTGCAGGTCGCGGCGCGGTTCGGACAGGTAGTTCCAGCTGGCCCAGACATTCCGGCGCTTTGGCATCTGCGCGACGTCGCGATGCAGCACGGCACGATTGGCCTGGAAGCGGAAGGCCGAGAGGATGTCGCGTTCGGCGGCAGAAGCGCCGTCATCGAGCAGGCGCAGGGCCTGGTCGCCATGGCAGGCGAGCACCACCTGGTCGAAATGTGTTGCATGGCCGGCGGTGACAACGCTGACACCATTTGCCTCGCGGCGCACCGTATGTACCGGCGTGTGCAGGTGCAGGGTGAAATCACCATCCGCCAGCAGGCGCTTCACATATTCGCGGCTGCCGCCGTTCACCGTGTACCATTGCGGCCGGTCGTTGACGCTGAGCAGGCCGTGGTTCTTGAAGAAATTGGCAAAGGTCTCGGCCGGGAAGGCCATCATGTCGGCCAGCGGCGCCGACCAGATCGCGGCCCCCATCGGCAGCAGGTAATCCAGCATGAAGCGGTCGCTGTAGCGGTCGCGTGCCAGATAGTCGCCCAGGGTCAGGCCGGCCATGCGGCCGGCAGCGAGATCGGCGACGGCGGTCTTGTTGAAGCGCAGGATATCGCGCCACATGCGATGGAAGCCGGGCTTCAGCAGGTTGCGCTTCTGCGCGAACAGCGTGGCAAGGCTGCTGCCGCTCCATTCCAGCTCACCCTGGCCGACCGACACCGCAAACGACATGTCGCTCTTGATCGCCGGCACATCCAGATGGGCAAACAGCCGGCGCAGGTTGGGATAGTTCCAGTCGTTGAAAACGATGAAGCCGGTATCCACCGCGATCTTCACGCCGCCGTAGTCAACCTCGACGGTATTGCTGTGGCCGCCGGCATAGGCGTTGGCCTCGAAGACGGTGACATCATGGTGCTTCGACAGCGCCCAGGCGGTGCCCAGCCCGGCGATGCCGGCGCCGATCACGGCGATGCGTTGCCGCCGCTCTGTTTGAGTCGTTGTCATTCGGCCCCCGCTGCCTCCCTGGCATCATTGCGTAAAGCCGCAAAGGCCGCCAGTGCCGCCTTGCGCGCGGTGTCATGGTCGACCAGCGGCCGCGGATAGTCGCGGCCCAGGACAAGCCCGGCTTGTTTCAGCACGGCATCCGGTGCCATCCAGGGCTTGTGCACATGCTTGTTCGGCAGCCGGGCCAGTTCGGGCAGCCAGTGCCGCACATAGGCGCCCTCGGGATCGAATTTCTCGCCCTGCAGGATCGGATTGAAAATGCGGAAATAGGGGGCCGCATCGGCGCCGGAGCCGGCGACCCATTGCCAGCCCGCCGCATTGTTGGCGAGGTCGGCATCCACCAGCGTGTCCCAGAACCAGGCCTCGCCTTTGCGCCAGTCCTGCAGCAGGTGCTTGATCAGGAAGGAGGCGGCGATCATGCGCACGCGGTTGTGCATCCAGCCGGTATGCCAGAGCTGGCGCATGCCGGCATCGACGATGGGGTAGCCGGTGCGGGCCCCTTGCCAGGCGGCGAGGAAATCGGGGCGCGGCTGCCACGGGAAGGCATCGAAATCGGCGCGGAAATTCTGCTGCGGCAGCTCGGGGAAATGAAACAGCAGGTGATAGGAGAATTCGCGCCAGCCCAGCTCGGTGAGGAATTTCTCCGCGTTGCGGCCCAGCGCCGCGTTGCCATGGCCGAGCGCCAGCTGCACCGCCTGCCAGATCTGGCGCGGTCCGATCTCGCCGAAGCGCAGATGCGCCGACAGCCGCGAGGTCACGTTCATGTCGGGCCGGTCGCGCCCGTCGGCATAGTGGATCAGGTCATCCTCGATGAAGGCCTGCAGCCGCGCGGCGGCGCCGGCCTCGCCGGGCGTCCAGCTCTCGCGCAGGCCGCCGGCCCAGTCGGGCTTGCGCGGCAGCAGGCCCCAGTCAGCCAGTTCGTCGCTCGCGATCGGCTGCGGCCAGGCCGCAATCGTCTTGGGCGCGCGCTGCGGTGCCGGCGGCGCGGGCAGGGCGCGGCAGGCACGCCAGAAGGGCGAAAACACCTTGAACCAGCCGCCGGCCTGGGTCTTCACCGCCCAGGGTTCGAACAGCAGTGCGGCATTATGGGTCTCAACCGCCGCGCCGGCGGTTTTCAGGGCGGCCTTGATCGCGGTGTCGCGCGCCACCAGGGCCGGCTCGTAGCAGCGGTTCCAGTGCACGGCTTGGGCGCCGGTCTCGCCCAGGATGGTGCGCAGCACCGTGGCCGGATCGCCCCGGCGCAGCACCAGGGTCATGCCATAGCGCTGCTGCAGGTCGGCGGCCAGCCGGTCCAGGCTGTGATGCAGCCACCAGCGCGTGGCGCCGCCCATGCGCCAGGCCGTGGCACCGGTATCGAGGATGAACAGCGGGATGACGGCAGCGCCTGCGGCGGCCGCCTGTGCCAGGGCCGGATTGTCGTTCAGGCGCAGATCCTGGCGGAACCAGACGATAACCGGAGAAGATGAGGGCGACGCCATGCCAAGCTGTATCTGCTGTCGTCGCCGGGACTGGCGACGTTCACTCTTTGATACGCAAGGCGAGGCATGGCGGATCACCCCGCCGCGGGAAGTTTAACGGCTGGGCAGCTCGCCGTCGCGCTCCAGCAGCCGCAGCGCCAGCGACGCCGCCTGGGTGCGGTTGAACACCTGCATCTTGGTGAAGATCTGGCGTAAATGCGCCTTCACGGTCACTTCCTGCACGCCCAGCCGGATTGCGATGGCCTTGTTGGAATCGCCCTGGCTGACCCATTTCAGCACCTCGCGTTCGCGGTCGGTCAGCGCGGCAAGGCGCGGATCGGCCGGCTCGGCCGCCGGCGGCGGCCGGGTGGCGTCGTCCAGCCCGTCCAGTTCATGGCGCAGGCTGCGCAGCAATTCGCGGTCGTCGGCGCCGGCCTTGGCGCGTTCGGCCAGCTGGGCATATTTGGCGGCGGCGATATAGCTGGGCAGGAATTCCTCATACAGCCGCAGCGCCTTCACCACGGTGAGGATCATGCTCTGCTGCGTGATCTCGGTCTTTTCCTTGTAGTCGTTGATGCCGTGGTTCGACACCACGGTCAGCGGCGGCGCCTGGCCCGGCTGGCCGGTGCGGATCACGATCTGCGCCGAGCGGTTGGCCAGGTCGTTGCGGATGTAATCCACCAGCGCCAGACCGGCATGCTCGGTTTCCATCACCACATCCAGCAGCACCAGGGCGGTGTCGGGATTGTCGCGCATCACATCGCGCGCCTCGGTGGCGGAATAGGCGCTGAGGAAATTCAGCCCGCGCTTGCGGTAGTTGAAATTGCGCAGCAGCAGCTTGGTCAGCGAATGAACGTCGGGCTCGTCATCGACGATCAGGACCTTCCAGTTGCGGCGATCCGGCGTCGGTCCGCCACCGCCCGGTGGCCGTGTGTCGTCACGCCGGTCGGCCCGGTCGTCGAGAAAATTGATCGAGGAATCCGCCAAAGCCTGTCTCCCGCTCTACGCGTATAGTAGCGGATCGCTTCGCAAAAGAAACGAGGCCTGGCGGGGTTTTTACCCGACATAAGTATCAAAGCGAGGCTTAGGCGCGGATTCGGATCATGGTATCGGCCGGCGTGAGCCGGCGGCCATCGGCGGCGCGCAATTCGAGCGGCGGAATCGGCTCGCTCTTCTCGCGGTCGAGCAGTTCGATTGTGCAGGGCTGGTCGGGGAACTGGTGTTTGGCACCCCATTGCCGCAGCGCGACCAGCACCGGAAACAGCTCGCGGCCCTTTGGCGTCAGCACATACTCCCGGTAGGCACTCCCATCCGCAGCCGGCACGGCCTCCAGGATGCCGCTGGCAACCAGGCTTTTCAGCCGCACCGTCAGGATGTTTTTCGCCATACCGAGGCTTTTGTGGAATTCGCCGAAGCGGCGCAGGCCGAAAAAGGCATCGCGCACGATCAGCAGCGACCACCAGTCGCCGATCACATCCAGCGCGCGGGCAATCGGGCAATCCGCGTCGTCGAGGCTGGTCCGCTTCATCCTGTGCCTCCTCGGGTTTTTGTGCGCGCCGTCACCGGGCGGCGGCCAATCATGGTTGCATTATAAAACCAGTGTGATGAGATGTCCATGTAGTTTCATAATTAAACCTATATCGCACTGGAGACGACCATGAGGCTCAAGAACAAGACGGCGCTGATCACCGGCGGCAACAGCGGCATCGGCCTGGCGACGGCCAAAGCCTTCATCGCCGCGGGCGCCCGCGTTGCCATCACCGGCCGCAACAAGGCGACCCTGGACGCGGCCCTGGCAGAACTGGGTTCCGATGCTATGGCCCTGCAGGCGGATGCCACCGACATCGCCGCCACCGAACAGGCGGTGGCCGCTGCGGTGCAGGCCTTTGGCAAGCTCGATATCGTCTTTGCCAATGCCGGCATTCCGGGCAGCACGCCGATCGGCGGCAGCAGGCTTGAAGTGTTCGAGCAGATCCTGCGCACCAACATCACCGGCGTATTCTTCACCGTGCAGGCCGCCGCACCGCATCTGAACGATGGCGCCTCGATCATCCTGAACGGCTCGGTGATGTCGCAGCTGGGCTCGCCCGGCTCCTCGGCCTATGCCGCCAGCAAGGCCGGCGTGCGCGGCATGGCGCGCGTGATGGCATCCGAACTGGCGCCGCGCGGCATTCGGGTCAATGTCGTCTCGCCCGGCGCCACCCGCACACCGATCTGGGATGGCGCCGCGCCGACACCGGAGGCGAAGGCACAACTGGAAAAGCGCCTGTCGGGCATCATCCCGCTCGGCCGTCTGGGCGAAGCAGAAGAGATTGCGAAGACTGTGCTGTTCCTCGCCTCTGACGATGCGTCCAACGTGAATGGCACCGAAATCTTCGTCGATGGCGGCAGCAACGGTTCGCCGGTGGGTGGCCCGGTGTTTCGCGGCTAGCGAGCCGTGACAGTACAGGGAGAGGGGGCCGCAATGCCTCTTTTCCCTGTTGATTTTTCCCCTGTTGATGCATGTCAAGATGACAGGGCGCGCTCTGGTCTAGTCTGTTGGTCCAGGAGTTCCCAGCATGCAAAAAACCATGAAAGCCGCCGTCGTCCGCGCCTTCGGCAAGCCGCTTGTCATCGAGGAGGCGGCGGTGCCGCTGCCGGGTGCCGGACAAATCCTCGTCAAGGTCATGGCGAGCGGCGTCTGCCACACCGATCTGCATGCCGCGG
This sequence comes from Ferrovibrio terrae, assembly GCF_943371255.1. Lineage (GTDB taxonomy): Bacteria > Pseudomonadota > Alphaproteobacteria > Ferrovibrionales > Ferrovibrionaceae > Ferrovibrio > Ferrovibrio terrae_B. Next base: position 39,734 of record NZ_CALRUC010000004.1, read on the forward strand.
AAGGCGATTGGCCGGTCAAGCCCAAGCCGCCGTTCATTCCCGGCCATGAAGGCGTCGGCTATGTCGCCGCGGTCGGCAGCGGCGTGCGCCATGTGAAGGAAGGCGATCGCGTCGGCGTGCCCTGGCTCTACAGCGCCTGCGGCCATTGCGAGCATTGCCTCGGCGGCTGGGAAACGCTCTGCGAGACGCAGCAGAATACCGGCTATTCGGTGAATGGCGGCTTCGCCGAATATGTGCTTGCCGATCCGGACTATGTCGGCCATCTGCCGGCCAATATCGGCTTCGTCGAGATCGCTCCGGTGCTCTGTGCCGGCGTCACTGTCTACAAGGGACTGAAGGTCACCGACACCAAGCCGGGCGACTGGGTGGCGATCTCCGGCATCGGCGGGCTGGGCCATATGGCCGTGCAATACGCGACTGCGATGGGCCTGAATGTCGTGGCCGTGGATATCGACGATGCCAAGCTGGCGCTGGCCCGGCGGCTGGGCGCGGCGCTGACCGTCAATGCGCGCCAGACCGATCCGGCCGCTTTCGTCCGCAAGGAAATCGGCGGCGCCCATGGCGTTCTGGTCACCGCAGTCTCGCTCAAGGCCTTCCAGCAGGCACTCGGCATGGTGCGCCGTGGCGGCACGGTATCGCTGAACGGCCTGCCGCCCGGCGACTTCCCGTTATCGGTGTTCGACACCGTGCTCAACGGCATCACGGTGCGTGGCTCGATCGTCGGCACGCGGCTCGACCTGCAGGAGGCACTGGCCTTCGCCGGAGCGGGCAGGGTGCAGGCGACGGTGAAGACCGAGCGGCTGGAAAACATCAACGACGTCTTCGCCCGCATGCATCGCGGCGAGATCGAGGGCCGCATCGTGCTCGACTTCGCCTAGGCGCGGCGCGCATCAGGCGGTCAGCGTTCGATCACCCATTGCGTCACCGCCTGGTGGTAATTCTGCGGGCCGGGCACGGTCATATGGGTCTTGACGAATTTGAAGCCGGCCTTCTGCAGCGTGCGGTTCGGCGCGGCATTGAAGGCATTCGGTTCGCAGAACAGTTTTTTGATCTTCAGTAGCTCGAAATAGATATCGACACTGTGCTTGACGCATTGCGTGCCCAGGCCCTGCACACGCAGGTCAGGCTCCACGATATGCAGATGCATGTTGGCGCGCTCGCCGCGCAGGATGCGGTCGCTGGTCGAGAAGCCGATCGCCCGGCCGTTCAGCAGCCAGATCACCAGCAGGCCTTTGCGCTGCTCCACCGGCAGGGCGAGATCCTGCTCATAGGCGTTCTGCCAGGCCGCGCGCGCCGGCAGGCGGGTGGGATCGACGCCCAGCAGTTCCAGCTGCTCGGGCGTCGCGTTATGAAAATAATCGATAATGAGTGGCGTTTCCGCCGCCGTCATTAGCCGCACCGTCAGGGCCATGATGCTCTCCTGCAGTCTGACACACGGCCTGGGCCGGCCGTGCCATCATGCTGGCCCGTGCGCGGCTGGAAGCAAAGCCCTATTGCAGGCGCGTGGTCAGAATCTTCAGGCCGGCGGCACCGAAGGCCAGCGCGAACGCGCCTTCGAACCAGCGGCGCAGTCGCATGTAGCCCCGGCTCAGCGGCGGGCTGGAGAACAGCAGCGCATAGCCGTGGAACACCAGCGTGCTCTGCAGCGCCACGGCGGCGATGATGGTGGCGAGCGTCAGCGGCGAGGCCTGCGCCGGCACGCCCACGGCATAGAGCGAGCCGAAGAACAGGATCGCCTTCGGGTTGGTCAGGTGCAAACCAAGTCCGGCAGCATAGGCGCGTTTCAGCGAACTGTAGGTGCCACTGCGCGCATGAATCTCGCCGGCTTTCAGCGCCGAGCGTGCCGAACGGAAGGCGAGATAGAGCAGATAGGCGGCGCCGCAATAGCGCATCGCCTCGAACAGCCAGGCATTCGCCAGCATCACCGCGCCAAGGCCGAAAGCCGCAGCGGTCGACCACATCAGCGATCCGGTGCTGACGCCGCCGGCCACCGCAAGGCCGAAGCCGCGGCCCGATTTCATCGAGGCGCCGGCGATGGCGAGCGTGGCGGGGCCGGGGCTGCCGGTGGCGAGCAGGGCGGCAAGGAGAATCAGCGGAAGGTTGATGTCATCGAGCATGCTTAAGTCTGGTCCGGCCGGTGCCGCGAAGGCAAGCGCGGAGATGTATCGCTACAATTGTTGCGCTTGTCGGGCTGGTGCTTCGCAGCGATACTGAATGCCTCCCCGAGACCAGTCAGAATGACCCCCATGAGTTCCAGCCACACTATCGCATCCGGCCGCGCCATGCTGGCGGTGGAAACACGCGGCAGCGGCGATCCCGTCGTCTTCCTGCATGCCAATGTCGGCGACCGCCGCATGTGGCGCGCACAGATGGATGCCGTCGGTGCCGGCAACATGGCGATCACTTACGACCGGCGCGGTTTTGGCGACACCCGCGCAGAACCGGAAGACTATTCCGCCATCGGTGATCTGATGGCGGTGCTCGCCGCCACGGCGCAGGGTAAACCTGCGATCCTGGTCGGCTGCTCGCAGGGCGGCCGCATCGCCATCGACACAGCGCTGCGGCATCCATCCGCCGTGCGTGGCCTGGTGCTGATCTCGCCCACCGTGACCGGCGCGCCCGAGCCGGTGCTGTCGCCCGATATCAAAAGCCTGCTGGCCGAACAGAAGGCCGCTGAAGCGGCCGGCGATATCGAGCGCGTGATTGCGATCAAGGCCCAGCTCTGGCTCGATGGCCCGCTGCAGCCGGCGGGACGTGTGACGGGTGCGGCGCGCCAACTGTTCCTCGCCATGAACGCCACTGCATTGCGTTCGTCGCCGCTCGGAATGGACATGGATGCACCTCCCGGCGCCTTCCAGCATCTGGGCGAAATAGCGGTACCGACGCTGGTGATTTGCGGCGACATGGACTTCCCCCATATCCAGGAGCGCTGCCGCGCTGCCGCCAGCCTGATGCCGAACGCATCACATCATGGACTGCCCGATGCGGCCCATGTGCCGAGCCTGGACCGGCCGGCCGAGATCACTGCACTGCTTGCCGCCTTCATCGGGCGCTGCCGCGCATAGGCGGTACGCAGTTATCGCTTTTTGCGCAGGGCTTTGCTTTTGCCAGCTGTCTTGCGGTTGAGCTGACCCGCGGCATTCACCAGCCGGCGGAAGGTCGGGCATTCCAGATGGCTGGGCGCCGAGCATTTCGCCGCATGGCGCAACCCGTCGCGCATCGCCGCCATGCGATGAATCCTGCGGTCCAGGTCGTCGGCCTTGGCGGCCAGTTGCTCGCGTTTGATGCGCAGCCGGCCATCGGTGGCAAACATGCCGGCGATCTCGTCGAGGCTGAAGCCGGCCAGCCGCCCCAGCGCGATCAGCGACAGGCGCTGCACCACATCGGGCGTGAACAGGCGCTTTAACCCGCGCCGGCCGATCGAGGCGATCAGGCCTTTTTCCTCATAGAAGCGGAGCGCAGAGGCCGGCACGCCGGTCTGGGCCGCCACTTCGGCGATATCGAGCGCTTTCATGCTTGACCTCAAGTGAACTTGAATTTGTAGGCTACCCCAACATCACCACCACACAAGAGGAATTTCAGATGTTGGACACACCCTTTCAGATCGCGGCCGTGGGCATCGGCGCCACGCTGGCGATGGATCTCTGGGCCCTGGTGCTCAGGCATGTCTATGGCGTGACCGGGCTTGATTACCGCATGGTCGGCCGCTGGCTCGGCCATCTGCCGCGTGGCCGGTTTCGCCATGACGGCATCGGCCGTGCGGCGCCGGTGGCGGGCGAGGCCGCACTCGGCTGGGCGGCGCATTACGCCATCGGCATTGCCTTTGCCGCCGGGCTCGTCGCGGTCTTCGGCGCCGGCTGGCTGCAGGCACCGACACTGATGCCGGCGCTGCTCACCGGGCTCGTCACCGTGGCGGCACCCTTCCTGATCCTGCAGCCGGCGCTGGGGCTCGGCATCGCCGCCGCGCGCACACCGGCGCCGATGGCGGCGCGGGCGCGCAGCCTCATCACGCATCTGGTGTTCGGCGCCGGGCTCTATGGCGCCGCCCGGCTCACCGCAACTCTGTAACGCTCAACCTTTGAAATGGGAGATATCCGATGATACCCGCACGCTTTGAACCCATCGCCTTCGGCTTCGTGCTTTCGGCCCTGATGTCGCTGCTCGTTTCGGGCATCGCCACGCTCCGCACCGCCGGGCTGGCCGAGAATTTCCTCTGGCTCTGGACCGGCGCCTGGCTGGCATCCTGGCTGGTCGCATTTCCGGTCGTGCTGTTCGTCGCGCCGGTGGCGCGGCGTGTCGTGCGCCGGATGGTGAGGGCGTAACGTCACGGCCAGGCGGCCGGCTGTGCAAGCATGCACGTCCGGTCGCTGCCTGTGATGCAGCGGGCCATGATGAATAAGAATGTTGGGAATGAATGGCTCCGAGGGAGGGATTCGAACCCCCGACCGGGCGGTTAACAGCCGCCTGCTCTACCACTGAGCTACCTCGGACCAGTGCGGCGCGCAACCTAGCCATCTGGGCCCTGCACCGCAAGGGCCGCCTGCAAAAATTCCGCAGCCGCTTCCGGCCCCTGTCAAACCGGCTTTTCCCTTTATGCGCCAGATGGTAAGCGGGAGGCGAGGGAGCCGCAAAAATGAAAATGACCAAGGCCGAACTGGAAGCCTTTCTCGCCGCCGAATTTCCGCAGATGGCGCCGCTGCGCATGCGAATCGAAAACTGGGACGGCGCGGCGCTGCGGCTCGACATGCCGGTCACCGAGCAGAATCTGCGCCCCGGCGGCACGGTGTCGGGCCCGGCGATGATGACGCTGGCCGACTGCGCCGCCTATCTGCTGCTGCTCGGCCTGATCGGTCCGGTGGCGCTGGCGGTCACCACCAATCTCAATATCAATTTCCTGCGCAAGCCGGGCCTGGGCGATCTGGGTGCCGAGGCCACCATGCTCAAGCTGGGCAAGACGCTGGCGATCATCGAGATCGCGCTGTTCACCGCCGGCCAGGCCGAACCGGTGGCCCATGCGGTGATGACCTACGCGATTCCGCCCAAACGCTGAAGCTCGGGTCATTGAGCAACGGGGCGGGGCAGGGCTTGACCGGCCGGCATGGTGTTCCCATATCGTTCCTGACGTGACATGACAGCAGCTGCAGCGCCGCGAACCCCAACGAACCTCAACGAACCCGAACGGACCTGAACGAACCTCAACGGACCTCAACGGACCTCAACGGACCTGAACGAACCTGAACGGACCCCGGCGAAGCAGAACAGGCATTTTTTTGCAATTTTCGTCGCTCCCGCGAAGGCGGGAGCCCAGTCTTGAGGCCTGGAAGCGACAAAGACGCTGGATTCCCGCTTGCGCGGGAATGACGAAGAATTAGTTAAGCCGTTGATTTATATGGGGTGGAGCGCGGGTATTATAATACCGCTCTGTAAATACCTGATTTCATTAGACAGATCAGGTTTGACAGCACGCCAAAAATCCTCATAGTGCGCCCCGATCCGCCCGCCGGCTGTCCGGCGGGATTTTTACTACTCTGTCAGGACGTCAGATGAAGACTTTCACCGCCAAAGAGTCCGAAGTGGACAAGAAGTGGCTGCTGATCGACGCCGACGGTTTGGTGCTGGGGCGGCTTGCCTCCCTGATCGCCATGCGTCTGCGCGGCAAGCACAAGGCCATCTTCACGCCGAACTGCGATACCGGCGACAACATCATTGTCATCAATGCCGAGAAGGTTCGCCTCACCGGCCGCAAGGCCGCGAATGAGGTCTTTTACTGGCACACCGGTCATCCGGGTGGCATCAAGGGTCGCACCCTGGGCGAAGGCCTGGCCGGCAAGTATCCCGAGCGCGTCATCATGAAGGCCGTCGAGCGCATGCTGCCGAAGGAGAGCCCGCTGGCTCGCCGTCAGCTCACCAAGCTCAAGGTCTACAAGGGTGCCGAGCATCCGCATGAGGCACAGCAGCCCGTGAAGCTGGATGTCGCCGCGCTCAATCCGAAGAACAAGAGGAACGACTAATGGCTGAGTCCCGCACACTCGCCGACCTGAGCCTGGGCAATGCCCAGGCGGCCGTGGCTGCCAAGGCGGTGGTTGAAGAGCGCAAGCTCGACAAGTACGGCCGCGCCTACGCCACCGGCAAGCGCAAGAACGCCATCGCCCGCGTCTGGATCAAGCCCGGCACCGGCAAGTTCACCGTGAACGGCAAGGAGAGCAACGATTACTTCGCTCGTCCCGTGCTGCGCATGCTGCTCGCCCAGCCGATGGTGGTGACCAACCGCACCGGCCAGTTCGACATCATGGCCACCGTCGTCGGCGGCGGCCTGTCGGGCCAGGCCGGCGCGCTGCGTCACGGCATCTCGAAGGCCCTGACCTATTTCGAGCCGACACTGCGTCCGGCTCTGAAGGCCCAGGGCTTCCTGACCCGCGACAGCCGCGTGGTCGAGCGTAAGAAGTACGGCAAGCCGAAGGCCCGCCGCAGCTTCCAGTTCTCGAAGCGCTAATCGGTTTCGCTGCCATCCGGCGGCAAACGAGAAAGGGGTCGGAGCGCAAGCTCCGGCCCTTTTTTGTTTTTCCGGGCCTTGAGCTTTTCATGGTGCGGAATCGCCCGCCGGTGCTATGGCTGTGTGCACCGACGCGTCCCAGAATCGCGACGTAAACGGAGTTTTTGACGATGGATGCCGGAGAGGCATTGCTGCTCGTAGTGCCCGCCATGCTGCTGCTGCTCGCAGCCGGCGGCCTTGCCGGCTATATCGAGAACGCGATCTACCAGCTCTATCGCGGCGGCGGCGATGGCGAGGACAATGCCGAGAATCAGGCGCGCATGCAGGGCACCTACAACCAGCAGCGCACCGAGTTCGCCCGCCTGCGCGACGAGAAGGCGCGGCTGGAGGAAGATCTCGCCGAGCTGATGAAAGAGCGCGCCAACCTGCAGGGCCAGCAGCGCCGCATGGCCGATCGCCAGAACAACCTGGTGGCCGAAGCCGGCTATCCCGCGCCGGGCACCAATGGCTTCTACTTCCGCATCGAAGGCCCCGCCGCGGTGATGCCCTTTGCCGGCATGGCCTCGCTGCCGACGGCGATGGGCGGCAAGCGGCGCGTGCGCCTGGTGGTCTGGGCCGGCAACATGGAAGCGGCGCAGGCGATTGCGATGAACTGGACCGGCGATGATGGCCGCGTGATCGATGCGCGCGAGTTTGCCGGCAAGCTGTTCTGGCACGAGGTCTGAGCGATGGATGGTCTTGTCGCCGCCCTGGGAGCCATAATTGCACTGCTGCTGTTCGGCCTGGCGGCGGTCATCGTCATCGACCGCGCCCGCAACGGCTATCGCCGCGCCGAAGCCGAGCAGACCGGTCGCCGCAACCGCCAGCATGAACTGACCATGCGGCTGGAACAGCTCGAGCGCGCGGTCGCCGAGCAGCGCCCGGCGATTGCCGAGGTCCGCCGCAAGGTGCAGCAGACCAAGGCCGACTGCGAAAGCCTGAAAGCCCAGCTGAATGCCACCGAGCATGTCTTCAGCTACACCGCGGTGCCGATGGAAAGCCGCGACATGCATGCGCGCCCCTGGCGCTTCAGCGCCCGCCATCCCACGCTCGGCGCCGACCTGCCCGACACCGTTCCGGCCGGGCAGTGGAACCAGGGCCGCCCCTATGTGCTGACCGCCGAGAATCAGGCCGAGGCCCGCTCGGTGATGGACCGCCTGCTGCCGCGGCATCGCGGTTTTATGGTGGTTAACATGGGCGAGGCCTCCAGCGATGCGCCGGCCCAGCCGAGCCCGGGCTGAGTCTGGTCCGGGTCTGCGCCGAGTCGTGCCGCGCGGACACAATCAGCGGTAAAACTATGATTGATTTGATACCGCCTTTGCCCGACAGTAATGGCTAACCCCAGGGCGCAATAGCCAGAGTCCGCCGGTATGGATGCCGTCGACATCGTCTCCGCACTGCTGCCATCGCTGATGATGTTCTTCGCCGTTTCGCTCGGCGCGAACAGCCTGGAACGCTATGTCTTCAACTATGCGCGCGGCCGTTTCCGGCTCGACGATCTGGTCAGTGATGCCGACCGCATCCGCAACCAGCTTTCCGATATCCGCGTCGAATACGACAAACTGGTGGAGACCAAGGCGGAGCTGGAGCTGCGCCTGGCCGAGCGGCAGTCGACCTATGGCACAATGATGGCGCGCGAGGTCGAATTCAGCGACGCCCGCAACATGGTGATCTACGAGGTCGGCACGCCGAAGCCGCATCACACCGGCTGGTATGTCAAACTGATCGGCCCCGAGATGCACGAGATGTTCAGCGGCCCCGGCTCGGCGGTTGCGGCCTTTCCCGGCCGCCGCACCGCGCGCGTGGTGATGTGGGGTATCGAGGACGAGCATGCGGCGCGCCTGCGCACCAAGAAAATTTTCGGCGCGCTGTCGGAGGTCATGCTGATCCGCCCGTTCAACGGCAAACTCAGGCTCGGCGATGCCTGAGCTTTCAGTCACCCAGTTCATCGGCATCCTGGCCGCGGCCGCCAATATCGGCATCGCGGTGATGATCATCATCCTGCTGGGTGAGCGCAGCCATGCCGCCTGGACCCGGGTGCGCCTGAAAGCCGAGGAGCTCACCGGCCTGAAGCAGGAGCTGGAGCGCCAGGCCGATGATGCGGTGAAAACCGTGCAGTCGCTGCGCGAGAGCATTGCCGACCTGAAGAACCAGGTGACCCGCGCCGAACAGGATCTCGATGCCCTGACCAAGCGGCACAAGGAAACCGATCTGCCATTCGGCTACACCGCCACCATCGTCGATGTGGTCGACCGTCGCTATCGCACCTGGCGCGTGGTGGTGCGCAATGCCGAGCTGGGCGCGCAGGCGGGCTCGTTCAGCCATCCGGCACATAAATGGATCGAGGGCCGCTACTACGAAGTGCCGGCGCCGAACATGGAATATGCCGTACAGGCGATGCAGCAGCGCTTCCTGCTGCGCGACGGCTTCACCGTCGATCCGGCGCCGCCGCGCGGCACCGCCATCGAGGCGCCGGAACCGATCGAAGCGGCGATCAGCGCGATCTAGCGGATCGGGCTGTCTTGGCCTAACATCCCGATATCGGCGCAATAGACGCCCCTCTGTGTTTCCCGGGAGGAAACCATGCAGAAAATTTCCATCGTTGCCGCCGCGCTCATGCTGGCGGCCAGCCCGGCCGCCATCGCGCAGCAGGGCTATCCCAGCAAGACGATCCGCTTCGTGGTGCCCTTCGCGCCGGGCGGTTCCTCCGACATCATCTCGCGCGCCGTCGCCAACCAGCTGACCGCCGGCCTTGGCCAGCAGGTATATGTCGAGAACAAGGGCGGCGGTGGCGGCAATATCGCGATGGAGGAGGTCAAGCGCGCGGCGCCCGATGGCTATACGCTGATCCTCGGCCATATCGGCACGCTCGCGGTCAATCCGGCCATGTATGGCGCCAAGCTCCCCTATGATCCGGTGAAGGATTTCCAGCCGATCTCGCTGCTCGCCGTGGTGCCCAATGTGATCGCCGTGCATCCCGATGTGCCGATCAAAAGCCTTGCCGAATTCGTCAAGGCGGCGAAGGACAAGCCGGGCAAGCTGAATTACGGCACGGCCGGCAACGGCAGCGCCGGCCACCTGGCGATGGAATATTTCAAGATGCAGGCCGGCATCGACATCGTGCATATCCCGTATCGCGGCACCGGCCCGATGCTGTCCGACCTGCTGGGCGGCCAGGTGGAAGCCACCTTCAACGGCATCCCGCCGATCATGAGTCATATCAAGGCCGGCAAGCTGCGGCCGCTGGCGGTCGGTTCGGCGGCGCGCGTGCCGGCACTGGCCGATGTGCCCACAGTCGCCGAAAGCGGCTATCCGGGTTTCGAAACCTCGCAATGGTATGGCCTGATGGCACCGGCCGGCACGCCGCGCGCGATCATCGACCGGCTGGCGGAAGAAACCCGCAAAGCGCTGAACAGCGACGATGCCAAGAAGCGCATCAGCGACGATGGCGGCATCACCGCCGGCGGCACGCCGGAGCAGTTCGCGGCCCTGATCGCCAAGGAGAAGGAGCGCTGGGGCAAGGTGGTAACGACGGCGAAGATCCAGCCAGATTGAACTGTCTTACCGGTTCAGTTCCTTCATCCCGCGCTCCAGGCCTTGCAGGGTGAGCGGGAACATGCGGTTGCCCATGATCTGGCGCACCACCTGCACCGAGGGCGTGAAGTCCCAGTATTTTTCCTGCACCGGGTTGAGCCAGATCGCCTTCGGATAGGTGTCGATCAGGCGCTGCATCCACACCGCGCCCGCTTCCTCATTCCAGTGCTCGACGCTGCCGCCCGGCTGCACGATCTCATAAGGGCTCATGGTGGCGTCGCCGACGAAGATCAGCTTGTAGTCATGCTGGTAGGTGCGCAGCATCTCGAAGGTGGGCAGGAATTCGCTGTGGCGACGGCGATTGTCCTTCCACAGCTTCTCGTAGACGCAATTGTGGAAGTAGAAAAACTCCATATGCTTGAACTCGGCGCGCGCCGCCGAGAATAGCTCTTCGGTGACGCGGATATGGTCGTCCATCGAGCCGCCGATATCGAACAGCAGCAGCACCTTCACCTTGTTATGCCGCTCGGGCACCATCTTGATATCGAGATAGCCGGCATTGGCCGCGGTCGACTTGATGGTGTCGGGCAGGTCGAGTTCCAGGTCGGCGCCGTCGCGGGCGAATTTGCGCAGGCGGCGCATCGCCACCTTGATGTTGCGGGTGCCCAGCTCCACGCTGTCGTCCAGGTTCTTGTATTCGCGCTTGTCCCACACCTTCACGGCGCGGCGGTTGCGCGATTTGTCCTGGCCGATGCGCACGCCTTCGGGATTGTAGCCATAGGCCCCGAAGGGCGATGTGCCGGCGGTGCCGATCCATTTGTTGCCGCCCTGGTGGCGGCCTTTCTGCTCTTCGAGGCGCTGCTTCAGCGTCTCCATCAGCTTGTCCCAGCCGCCGAGCGCCTCGATCTGCGCCATTTCTTCCGGCGTCAGTACTTTCTCGGCCAGCTTGCGCAGCCATTCCTCGGGAATCTCGGCGGTGATCTCGGCGCCGGCACCGGCAAACTGCAGGCCGTTGAAGCACTGGCCGAACACGCGGTCGAACTTGTCGAGATTGCGCTCGTCCTTCACCAGGGCGGTGCGCGACAGGTAATAGAAATCCTCGACGCGGTATTCGGCCACGTTCTTGTCCATCGCCTCGATCAGCGTGAGGTATTCCCGCAGGGTGGCGGGGACTTTCGCCTTGCGCAGTTCGAGGAAGAAATTGATGAACATGGCGGCCTCGTTTTAAAGGCTTAGTTCCGTTCGCGGCGGGCGATGAAGGCCAGCCGCTCGAACAGATGCACATCCTGCTCGTTCTTCAGCAGCGCGCCGGCCAGCGGCGGGATCAGCTTGCCCTGGTCCTTGGTGCGCAGCGCATCGGCCGGCAGGTCTTCCGCCATCAGCAGCTTGAGCCAGTCGAGCAGTTCGGAGGTGGAGGGCTTTTTCTTCAGGCCGGGCGTCTCGCGGATGTCGTAGAAGACATTCAGCGCGTCGCGCACCAGGTTTTTCTGCACGCCGGGATAATGCACCTCAATGATCTCTTCCATGGTCTCGCGCTCGGGGAAGCGGATGTAGTGGAAGAAGCAGCGGCGCAGGAAGGCGTCGGGCAGTTCCTTCTCGTTATTCGAGGTGATGATCATGATCGGGCGCACGGTCGCCTTCACGGTCTCGTTCGTCTCGTAGACGAAGAATTCCATGCGGTCGAGTTCAAGCAGCAGATCGTTGGGGAATTCAATATCGGCCTTGTCGATCTCGTCGATCAGCAGCACCGGCCGCTGCGGCGCCGTGAAGGCGTCCCACAGCTTGCCCTTTTTGATGTAGTTGCCGATGTCCTTGACGCGCTCGTCGCCCAGCTGGCTGTCGCGCAGGCGCGACACGGCATCGTATTCATACAGGCCCTGCTGCGCCTTGGTGGTCGACTTCACATGCCAGGTCAGCAGCGGGGCGTTCAGCGCCCTGGCGATCTCGATGGCCAGCACGGTCTTGCCGGTGCCCGGCTCGCCCTTCACCAGCAGGGGCCGCTCCAGCGTGATGGCGGCATTCACCGCCACCTTGAGGTCGTTGGTGGCGACATAGGACTCGGTACCAGTGAACTTCATTGCGGGCTTCCCGGATTCTGCAAAAGACAGCGGATGGGGAAGACGCTAGGTCGCCACCCCGCGCTTCGCAAGCCGTGACGTTACGTCAACGGCGGCCGGCAACGACCAGACAGCCTAATTGGTGGTCTTGTAGTTGATGCAGATCTTGGTTTTTTCGGCGGTATCGACCGCTTCGCCGGTATTGCCGCAGGTGCCGCCGGTCAGGTCGGTCACGGACTGGGTGTTCACACAGAACAGCGAGCAGTCCTGGCAGACGCCGAATTCGTTGATCTGGTTGCGGCTCTGCAGATCATGCAGCAGGCGGGTCAGGCCCTTCACCATCTGGATGCCAAGCTCGTCGGCGATTTCCAGCGTGGCCTGTTCCAGGGTCTGCATCGGATCCTTGGCCAGCATGGTCTGGCCGGCCTCGGTGAGGCAGAGATCGACCTGGCGGCGGTCCTCGGTTTTCTTGCAGCGGGTGATCAGGCCCTTCGATTCCAGGGCGATCAGGGTCTGGGAGACGGTCCCCTTGGTGGCGCCGAGATAGTCGGCCAGCGCGGTGGGGGAGCGGGAATACTTGTTGGCCTGGGCGATAAAACGCAGCGCTTCCCACTGGGCGGGGTTCAGGCCATTGGCGAACTGCAGCTCGCGGGTCAACCGCCCAAGGCGGTCGAGCAGGATGATAACCCTTTGAGCCAGCGCAGTTTTTTCGCTTTGGCCGGAGCCTATGCCGGTTGTTCCGGCCAGGGCGTGAAGGGGATCGGTGATCGGCATCACAGTTTTGTTTCGACTCGCTAATACCCCTTGCCAGTGCGGCGAGGGCAGGCGTATCGTGAGATTGTATCGACACGATACTAACAACGCTTCGCCCGACCGGCAGTCCAAGGAACCTAGTGCAGGACCGGGCGAAAGTCGATGGAGGACATATAAATGGCCATCGCATCCGCCCCCCGGACCCTGGACACCGCCGACCGGCGCTACCTGTCCACTGTCATGACCAAAGCCATGCTGACAGAGGAAGAGGAATTACACCTCGCCCGTCGCTGGCGCGTTGATGGAGATCAAAAGGCCATGCAGAAGCTGGTAACGGCTTATCTGCGCCTGGTGGTCGCCAGCTCGACCCGTTTCCGCAATTACGGCCTGGCAATGCCCGACCTGATCCAGGAGGGCAATATCGGCCTGATGCTGGCGGTGAACCGTTTCGACCCCGAGCGCGGCGTGCGCTTTTCCACCTATGCATCCTGGTGGATCCGCTCGTCGATCCAGGAATATGTGCTGCGCAACTGGTCGATCGTGCGGTCGGGCACCTCGGCCGGCCAGAAGGCGCTGTTCTTCAACCTGCGCTGGCTGCGCGCCAAGCTGGAGCGGGCCGGTGGCGGCACGGTGACGCTGGACAATGCCACGCGCGATGAAATCGCCACGGCGCTCAAGGTATCGCCGAATGACGTGACCAACATGGCCCAGCGCCTGTCGGCCCGCGACCATTCGCTGAACGAGACCGTGGGCGGCGAGGAGGGCGGCGACGCCTTCCAGGACTTCCTGGTCGATCCGGGCCCTAACCCTGAGGAAATCGTCACCACCAAGCTGGATGGCGGTTTGCGGCGGGAATGGCTGACGGAATCGCTCAAGGAGCTGAACGCACGTGAGCAGATGATCATCGTCGAGCGCATGCTGACCGACGAGAAGGCCACCCTGGAAGAGCTGGGCGGCAAGCTCGGCGTCACCAAGGAACGCGTGCGCCAGATCGAGACCAAGGCCTTCCGCAAGCTGCAGAATGCCGTGCATCGCAAGGCCAAGCTGGCCGGCGAGAAGCTGGCCCCGATGCTGGATGACATGAGCCACATGGCCCCGGCGTGATCCCGGCTTGAAGCCGGGACGTTAAAAGGCGCCCAAGTGTTTGCAGGCGTGGCCGGAATATCGGTCACGCCTGCTTGACATCGGGGGTGGTGAAGGGTAAACCGCCTGCCGCCGCGGGGGTGTAGCTCAGTTGGTTAGAGCGCCGGCCTGTCACGCCGGAGGTCGCGGGTTCAAGTCCCGTCACTCTCGCCATTTTCCCCGCGGGCACCTTTCCTCATAATCCGATCGTTGCGTTGCCCGCCCGGGCCGCCCGAATCCGTGCCTTCGTACACGGATCGATTCGCCCCAAAATCCTCTCGCGAGTGATTCTCAAAAAGCCGAAAATCGGTTTTTGGCCGGCAACTTGCGGGCTTTTTCCATCACGGGCGCGTGTTGCGGCGCGGCACGGAACCGGCTAGAACAGCCCGGAACTCGGGTGGGGTGGGACCGGCCCGGGCAGAACGCTTTTTTCGGAGGGGAATGACCGTGGACGCCCTGCTACGGGAATATCTGCCGATCCTGCTTTTCCTTGGCCTGGCCATCGCGCTGGCCGTGATTCTGGCCCTGCTGCCCTTCGTGGCGGCCAAGCGCGCGCCGGACCCTGAGAAGAATTCCACTTACGAGTGCGGCTTTGAGCCCTTCGGCGATTCGCGCAAGCAGTTCGACGTGCGCTTCTACCTCGTCGCCATCCTGTTCATCATCTTCGACCTGGAAGTGGCCTTCCTGTTTCCCTGGGCGATCAGCCTGGGTGAGATCGGCGTCTATGGCTTCTGGTCGATGATGGTCTTCCTCGGTGTCCTCACCATCGGCTTCATCTACGAATGGAAGAAGGGGGCGCTGGAGTGGGAATGAGCAACGCCATGCAGACGACCACGCCGACCACCCCCCAGAAACTTTCCGGGACGGATACCGCCCTGCAGCTGGGGTCGGACCAGGACGGCTTCTACAAGGATCTGTCCGACGAACTGGCCGACAAGGGCGTGGTGATTTCCTCGCTCGACAAGCTGGCCAACTGGGCCCGCACCGGCTCGCTCTGGCCGATGACCTTCGGCCTGGCCTGCTGCGGCGTCGAGATGATCCATGCCTATATGGCGCGCTACGATCTCGACCGCTTCGGTTCGATGCCGCGGGCCTCGCCCCGCCAGTCCGATGTGATGATCGTTGCCGGCACGCTGACCAACAAGATGGCGCCGGCCCTGCGCAAGCTCTACGACCAGATGGCCGAGCCGCGCTACGTGATCTCGATGGGCAGCTGCGCCAATGGCGGCGGCTATTATCACTATTCCTATTCGGTGGTGCGCGGTTGTGACCGCATCGTGCCGGTCGACGTTTACGTCCCCGGTTGCCCGCCGACCGCCGAAGCGCTGGTCTACGGTCTTCTGCAGCTGCAGAAGAAGATCTGGCGCACCGGCACGATTGCCCGCTGAGGGACGCGACATGACCGACAGCAAGGCAATCTTGCGCGAACAGGAACAGGCACTGCGCGACCTGGCCGACCATCTCGCCGCCGGCCTCGGCGCCGACGTGCTGGAGAGCAGCATCGCGCTGGGCGAGCTGACCATCCAGGTGCCGGCCGAGCGCATCGTCAAGGTGCTCACCTTCCTGCGCGATGACGGCAACTGCCAGTTCACCGAGCTGGTCGACCTTACCGGCCTCGACTGGCCGGAGCGCGCCAAGCGCTTCGACGTCGTCTACCACCTGCTCAGCATGAAGCTGAACCAGCGCATCCGCATCAAGGCGCAGACCGACGAAGAGACGCCGGTGCCGTCGGTTGTCGGTGTCTACTCTGCCGCCAACTGGTTCGAGCGCGAGACCTGGGACATGTATGGCGTGATGTTCGCCGGTCATCCCGACTTGCGCCGCATCCTGTCGGATTATGGTTTCGAGGGACATCCGCTGCGCAAGGATTTCCCGCTCACCGGCTATATCGAAGTGCGCTACGACGAGGCGCAGAAGCGCGTGGTGTATGAGCCCGTGCAGCTGACCCAGGAATTCCGCCGCTTCGATTTCATGAGCCCGTGGGAAGGCGCGAAATACGTGCTGCCGGGCGACGAAAAGGCCGAGGGGCAGAAGTAACATGGCCGAAGTCACAATCGCCAACTACATGGTCAACTTCGGGCCGCAGCATCCGGCAGCCCATGGCGTGCTGCGCCTGGTGATGGAACTCGACGGCGAAATCGTCGAGCGCTGCGATCCGCATATCGGCCTGCTGCATCGCGGCACCGAGAAGCTGATCGAGCACAAGACCTATCTGCAGGCGGTGCCGTATTTCGACCGCCTCGATTACGTCGCGCCGATGAACCAGGAGCACGCCTTCGCGCTCGCCACCGAGCGCCTGCTCGGCCTGGAAGTGCCGGCGCGCGGCCAGGCGGTGCGCGTGCTGTTCGCCGAGATCGGCCGTCTGCTCAACCATCTGCTCAACGTGACCACCCACGCCCTCGACTGCGGTGCCATGACGCCGGCGCTGTGGGGCTTCGAAGAGCGCGAGAAGCTGATGGAATTCTACGAGGGCGTTTCCGGCGCCCGCATGCATGCTGCGTATTTCCGTCCCGGCGGCGTGCACCAGGACATGCCCAAGGGCATGGACGAGGCCATCGTCAATTACCTGCCGCGCATGCTGAAGGTCATCGACGATATCGAAGGCCTGCTGACCGAGAATCGCATCTATCGCCAGCGCAATGTCGATATCGGCGTGATCGATGCCAAGGATGCGATGGATTGGAGCTTCTCCGGTGTCATGCTGCGCGGCTCGGGCGTCGCCTGGGATCTGCGCAAGTCGCAGCCCTATGACGGTTACGAGAAGTATGAGTTCGACATTCCGGTCGGCAAGAACGGCGACTGCTTCGACCGTTACCTCTGCCGCATCGAGGAGATGCGTCAGAGCGCCAAGATCATCGAGCAGGTGGTCGCCAATATGCCGACCGGCCCGATCGCATCCGACGACCGCAAGGTGGTGCCGCCCAAGCGCGGCGAGATGAAGCGTTCGATGGAAGCGCTGATCCATCACTTCAAACTTTATACCGAAGGCTATCATGTGCCCGAGGGCGAGGCTTATGCCGCCGTCGAGGCGCCGAAGGGCGAGTTCGGCGTGTATCTGGTGTCGGACGGCTCGAACAAGCCGTATCGCTGCCGCATCCGCGCCCCGGGCTTCCCGCATCTGCAGGCCACCGACTTCCTGTCGAAGGGCTACATGCTGGCCGATGCCGTCTCCATCGTCGGCAACATGGATATCGTGTTCGGAGAGATCGACCGATGAGTGGCGTCCATATCGCACCGCCCGAGCAGCAGCCGGCCAGCTTCGCCTTCACGGCGGAGAATCTGGAACTGGCGAAGAAGCATATCGCCAAGTATCCGGCCGGCCGCCAGCAGAGCGCGGTGATGCCGCTGCTGGATATCGCGCAGCGTCAGCATGACAACTGGGTGCCGCAGGCCGCGATCCGCCATATCGCCGAGCTGCTCGGCATGGCGCCGATCCGCGTGCTGGAAGTCGCCAGCTTCTACACGATGTACAACCTCGCGCCGGTCGGGAAGCATTTCATCCAGGTCTGCACCACCACACCCTGCTGGCTCGCTGGCTCGGACAAGGTGGTCAGCGCCTGCAAGAAGCATCTCGGCCTCAATCCGGGCGAGACCTCGGCCGATGGCCAGTTCACCGTGATCGAGGTGGAATGCCTCGGCGCCTGTGTGAACGCGCCGATGCTGCAGCTGGGCGACGATTTCTACGAAGACCTCACCGAGGAAAGCACCGGCAAGATTCTCGAGGCGCTGAAGCGCGGCGAGATCCTCAAGCCCGGCCCGCAGAGCGGCCGGCTTTCGTCGGAGCCGCATGGCGGCGCCACCACCCTGACCACCTTCAATCCTGCCGGTGCCGCCGGCGGGAATGACGACTGAGGCGGAGCCGGATCATGCTTCAGGACAAAGACCGCATCTTCACCAATCTCTACGGCCAGCAGTCGTGGCGCCTTGAGGCTGCCCGCAAGCGCGGCGACTGGGACAACACCAAGGCGCTGCTCGACAAGGGCCAGGACTGGATCATCGAGGAGATGAAGAAGTCGGCGCTGCGCGGTCGCGGCGGCGCCGGTTTCCCGACCGGCCTCAAATGGTCGTTCATGCCCAAGCAGTCCGATGGCCGCCCGAGTTATCTCGTCGTCAATGCCGACGAAGGCGAGCCGGGTACGTGCAAGGACCGCGACATGATGCGGCACGATCCGCACAAGCTGGTCGAGGGTTGCCTGGTGGCCGGCTTCGCCATGCGCGCGGTCGCGGCCTATATCTACATCCGCGGTGAATTCTATCGCGAGGCCGAGAACCTGCAGGGTGCCATCGACGAGGCCTATGCGGCCGGTCTGATTGGCGATAACGCCTGCGGCAGCGGCTACAAGTTCGATGTCTATGTGCATCGTGGCGCCGGCGCCTATATCTGCGGCGAGGAAACCGCGCTGATCGAAAGCCTGGAAGGCAAGAAGGGCCAGCCGCGCCTGAAGCCGCCATTCCCGGCCAATATGGGTGTCTGGGGCTGCCCGACCACGGTGAACAACGTCGAGAGCATCGCGGTGGCGCCGACCATCCTGCGCCGCGGCGGCGAGTGGTTTGCCGGCCTGGGCCGTCCGAACAACACCGGCACCAAGGTCTTCTGCATTTCCGGCCATGTGAACAAGCCGTGCAATGTCGAAGAAGAGATGGGCATCCCGCTGAAGGAGCTGATCGAGAAGCATGCCGGTGGCGTGCGCGGCGGCTGGGACAATCTGCTGGCGGTGATTCCGGGCGGTTCCTCGGTGCCGCTGCTGCCCAAGGCGATCTGCGACGACGTGCTGATGGATTTCGATTCCCTGCGCGCGCACCGCTCCGGCCTTGGCACGGCTGCGGTCATCGTGATGGACAAGAGCACCGATGTGGTGCGTGCCATCGCGCGGCTTTCAAAGTTTTACAAGCATGAATCCTGCGGCCAGTGCACGCCGTGCCGTGAAGGCACCGGCTGGATGTGGCGCGTGATGGAGCGGCTGGTGCAGGGCCGCGCCGAGCGGCGCGAGATCGACATGCTGCTCGAAGTCACCACGCAGGTGGAAGGCCACACGATCTGCGCGCTCGGCGATGCCGCCGCGTGGCCGATCCAGGGCCTGATCCGGCATTTCCGCGGCGAGATCGAACGCCGCATCGACGCGTATCACTCGGGCTCGCCGGTTATGCCGGCGGCGGCCGAGTAGGCGGGGGAAGGCGAAGCAATGCCCACGTTGACCATCGACGGCATTCAGGTAACGGTCGAGCCGGGCACCACCGTGCTGCAGGCTTGCGAGCTGGCCGGCAAGGAAATCCCGCGCTTCTGCTACCACGAGCGCCTCACCATCGCCGGCAACTGCCGCATGTGCCTGGTCGAGCAGGAGAAGGCGCCGAAGCCGATCGCCTCCTGCGCCATGCCGGCCGCCGACAACATGGTGATCAAGACCGACACGCCGCTGGTCAAGAAGGCCCGCGAAGGCGTGATGGAATTCCTGCTGATCAATCATCCGCTGGATTGCCCGATCTGCGACCAGGGTGGCGAATGCGACCTGCAGGACCAGTCGATGGGCTACGGCAAGGGTGCCTCGCGCTACGACGAGAACAAGCGCGCGGTGAACGACAAGTATATGGGTCCGCTGGTCGAGACGGTGATGACCCGCTGCATCCACTGCACCCGCTGCGTGCGCTTTGCGCAGGAAGTGGCCGGCGTGCCGGAACTCGGCGCCATCGGCCGCGGCGAGGACATGCAGATCACCACCTATCTCGAGCAGGCGATGACGTCCGAGCTGTCGGGCAACGTGATCGATCTCTGCCCGGTGGGTGCGCTCACCTCCAAGCCCTATGCCTTCACGGCCCGCGCCTGGGAATTGCGCAAGACCGAGACCATCGATGCGATGGATGCGGTCGGCGCCAATATCCGCGTCGATGTGCGCGGCCGCGAAGTGATGCGCGTGCTGCCGCGCGTGAACGAGGACGTCAACGAGGAATGGCTGTCGGACAAGAGCCGCTTCGCCTATGACGGCCTCAAGACCCGCCGTCTGGACCGCCCCTATGTGCGCAAGAACGGCAAGCTGCAGGAAGCCACCTGGAACGAGGCGTTTGCCGCCGTCGCCGCCGGCCTGAAGGGCCTGCAGGGCAGCCAGATCGCCGCCATCGCCGGCGATCTTGCTTGCGCCGAAAGCGTCACCGCGCTGAAAGACCTGATGGAAAAGCTGGGTTCGCCCCATCTCGATTGCCGTCAGGATGGCGCCAGGATCGATGCCTCGACCCGCGCCGGCTATATCTTCAACAGCGGCATTGCCGGCATTGAAGAAGCCGATGCGATCCTGATCGTCGGCAGCAATCCGCGCCGCGAAGCCGCCCTCATCAATGCCCGCATCCGCAAGCGCTCGCTCACCGGCAAGGTGAAAATCGCGCTGATCAGCAGCGAGCAGCCGCAGCTGACCTACAAGTATGACTATCTCGGCGCCGGCGCCGCGACGCTGAAAGACATCGCCGAAGGCCGCCATGCCTTTGCCGAAGTGCTGAAGACCGCGCAGAAGCCGATGCTGATCCTGGGCCAGGGCGCCATTGCCCGCGCCGATGGCGCCGCCGTGCTGGCGCTGGCGAAGCAAGTCGCCGACAGCCTCGGCCTAGTCAAGGATGGCTGGAACGGCTTCAACATGCTGCACACCGCTGCCGCCCGCGTCGGCGCCCTCGATCTGGGCTTTGTTCCGGGCCAGGCTGGCAAGGACGTGGCCGGCATTCTGGCCGGCGCGCAGGCCGGCGAGATCAAGGCGGTCTACCTGCTCGGCGCCGACGAGATCGACACGACGAAGCTCGGTTCCGCCTTCGTGGTCTATCAGGGCAGCCATGGCGATGCCGGTGCCAAGCGCGCCGATGTGATCCTGCCGGGTGCGGCCTATGTCGAGAAGGACGCCACCTGGGTGAATACCGAGGGTCGCGTGCAGCTCGGCCGTCGCGCCGCGGCGCCTCCGGGCGATGCGCGTGAAGATTGGTCGATCATTCGCGCGCTGTCCGAGCCGCTGGGCCACAAGCTGGCTTACGACAATCTTGGCATGTTGCGCCGTCGCATGCTGCAGCTGGCACCGCATTTCGCCGCCGTCGACAAGCTGACCACCGCGGCCTGGGGCGCGTTTGGCACCGCCGGTGCCGTCACCGATGCGCCCTTCGTGTCGGCGGTCGCCGATTTCTACCTGACCAATCCGATCGCGCGCGCTTCGGCCACCATGGCCGAATGCTCCGCCATCGCACGCGGCATCACTCAGCCGAAGACGGGTACCCATGACTGAGTCGCTCTGGCAAACACTCTGGACCGGCTACGTCTTCCCGGGCGGCCTGATCCTTGTCCATATCCTGATGCTGACGGTGCCGCTGCTGATCGCGGTCGCCTATCTGACCCTGATGGAGCGCAAGGTGCTGGCGGCGATGTCGCTGCGCATGGGCCCCAACGTGGTTGGGCCGTTCGGCCTGCTGCAGCCCTTTGCCGATGCCGCCAAGCTGATCTTCAAGGAAACCATCATCCCGTCGGGCGCGAACAAGTTCCTGTTCATCGCCGCGCCCTGCATCACCTTCATCCTGGCGCTGATCGCCTGGGCGGTGATCCCGGTGTCTGACGGCTGGGTGATCGCCAACATCAATGTCGGCGTGCTGTACCTGTTCGCCATCTCCTCGCTGGGCGTCTACGGCATCATCATCGCCGGCTGGTCGTCGAATTCGCGCTACGCCTTCCTCGGCGCGCTGCGTTCCTCGGCCCAGATGGTGTCCTACGAAGTCTCGATGGGCTTCGTCATCATCTCCGTGCTGCTCTGCGTCGGCTCGCTGAATCTCAGCGCCATCGTGAACGCCCAGAAGACGGTGTGGTTCGCCATTCCGCTCTTCCCGATGTTCATCGTCTTCTTCATCTCGGCGCTGGCCGAGACCAACCGGCATCCCTTCGATCTGCCGGAAGCCGAAGCCGAGCTGGTCGCCGGCTACCAGGTCGAATATTCGTCGATGGCCTTTGCGCTGTTCTTCCTCGGCGAATACGCCAACATGATCCTGATGTCCGGCATGACCACGATCCTGTTCCTGGGCGGCTGGCTGCCGCCGATGGACATCGCGCCGCTCAACTGGATCCCGGGCATCGTCTGGTTCTGCCTCAAGATTTTCGTGCTGCTGTTCGTGTTCATCTGGGTGCGCGCCACCGTGCCGCGCTACCGCTACGACCAACTGATGCGTCTGGGCTGGAAGGTGTTCCTGCCGTTCTCTCTGTTCTGGGTGGTGCTGACCGCTGGCGTTCTGCTCGCCTTCGATCTGCTGCCGAAAGGGGTCTAAGCCATGGCTTTACTCGATCGCGGCGCTCGTTCGATCTTCCTGTGGGAACTGGTCAAGGGCCTCGGCCTGACCTTCTCCTACATGTTCAAGCCGCGCGCCACCGTGAACTATCCCTATGAAAAAGGCCCGCTCGGTCCGCGCTTCCGCGGCGAGCATGCGCTGCGCCGCTACGCCAATGGCGAAGAGCGCTGCATCGCCTGCAAGCTCTGCGAGGCGATCTGCCCGGCCCAGGCCATCACCATCGAGGCCGAGCCGCGCGATGACGGCTCGCGCCGCACCACGCGCTACGACATCGACATGACCAAGTGCATCTACTGCGGCTTCTGCCAGGAAGCCTGCCCGGTGGATGCCATCGTCGAGGGACCGAATTTCGAATTCGCCACCGAGACGCGTGAAGAACTGTTTTATGACAAGGCCAAGCTGCTCGCCAACGGCGAGCGCTGGGAATACGAGATTTCGCGGAACATCGCCGCGGACGCGCCGTACCGTTGAGCGCGCCGCAGGCGAGGGGGTAGACGATGATTATCCAGGCTCTGGCCTTCTATCTGTTCGCAGCCATCACCGTGGCATCCGGCTTCATGGTGATTGCTTCGCGCAACCCGGTGCACAGCGTGCTGTTCCTGATCCTGGCCTTCTTCAATGCGGCCGGGCTGTTCGTGCTGATGGGCGCCGAATTCCTCGGCATGATCCTGGTGATCGTCTATGTCGGCGCCGTCGCCGTGCTGTTCCTGTTCGTCGTCATGATGCTCGACATCAACTTCGTCGAACTGCGCCAGGGCTTCCTGCAGTATCTGCCGATCGGCGGCCTGATCGGCGCCATCCTGCTGATTGAACTGGCGCTGGTGCTGGGCGGCTGGGTGCTGACCCCGGCGGCGCTGTCGGCCGGCACTGACCCGATCCCGGCGCTGACCCAGACCACCAACACCCATGCGCTCGGCGCGGTGATCTACACGAAATACATCTACCTGTTCCAGGGCGCGGGCCTGATCCTGCTGGTCGCCATGATCGGCGCCATCGTACTGACGTTGCGCACGCGCCCCGGCGTGAAGCGCCAGAGCATCTCCGAGCAGGTCAACCGCCTGCGCGAAGATGCGGTGGAGATCAAGAAGGTCGAGACGGGGAAGGGTATCTGACCATGACCATCGGCCTTGGACACTATCTCACGGTTGCCGCGATCCTGTTCACGCTCGGGATCGTCGGCATCTTCCTCAACCGCAAGAACGTCATCGTCATCCTGATGTCGGTCGAGCTGATGCTGCTCGCCGTCAACATCAACCTGGTGGCGTTTTCCACCCATCTGAACGATCTGGTCGGTCAGGTGTTCGCGCTGTTCGTGCTGACCGTTGCCGCCGGCGAGGCCGCCATCGGCCTGGCGATCCTGGTGGTCTATTTCCGCAACCGCGGCACCATCGCGGTTGAAGATATCAATATGATGAAGGGCTGAGGCGGCGATGACGATGTACCATCTGATCGTTTTCCTGCCGCTGCTGGCCGCCATCATCGCCGGCCTGTTCGGCCGTCGCATCGGTGATGCGGCCTCGATGGCCGTGACCTGCGTGGCGGTCATCATCTCGGCCATCCTGTCCTGGGTCGCCTTCTACCTGGTGATCTCCAAGGGCATGGTCGTCACCATCAAGGTGCTCGACTGGATCGACTCCGGCAGCTTCAGCGTCGACTGGGCGCTGAAGATCGACCAGCTCACCGCCGTCATGCTGGTGGTGGTCAACACCGTCTCGGCCGTGGTGCATGTCTACAGCGTCGGCTATATGAGCCACGATCCGCATCGCCCGCGTTTCTTCGCCTATCTGTCGCTGTTCACCTTCGCCATGCTGATGCTGATCACGGCGGACAACTTCGTGCAGCTCTATATGGGCTGGGAAGGCGTCGGTCTGGCCTCCTATCTGCTGATCGGCTTCTGGTATCACAAGCCGACCGCCAATGCCGCCGCGATCAAGGCCTTCGTGGTCAACCGCGTCGGCGATTTCGGCTTCGCGCTCGGCATCATGGCGCTGTTCCTTGCCACCAATTCGGTGAATTTCGATGCCGTGTTCGGTGCCGCCCCGGCGCTGGCCGGCAAGACCTTCCATTTCCTGTGGAAGGACTGGGACATTCTCACGGTGGCCACCTTCCTGCTGTTCCTCGGCGCCATGGGCAAGTCGGCCCAGCTCGGCCTGCACACCTGGCTGCCGGACGCGATGGAAGGCCCGACGCCGGTATCGGCGCTGATCCATGCCGCGACCATGGTGACCGCCGGGGTCTTCATGGTGGCGCGCTGCTCGCCGCTGTTCGAATATGCGCCCGATACGCTCGCCATCGTCGCCGTGGTCGGCGCCAGCACCGCTTTCTTCGCCGCCACGGTTGGCCTGGCGCAGAACGACATCAAGCGCGTGATCGCCTATTCGACCTGCTCGCAGCTCGGCTACATGTTCTTCGCGCTCGGCGTCTCGGCCTATCCGGCCGCGATCTTCCATCTCTTCACCCATGCCTTCTTCAAGGCGCTGCTGTTCCTCGGCGCCGGCTCGGTGATCCATGCCGTCGATGGCGAGCAGGACATGCGCCGCATGGGCGGGTTGTGGAAACACATCAAGGTCACCTATGTGATGATGTGGATCGGCAGCCTCGCGCTGGCCGGCTTCCCGATCTTCGCCGGCTATTACTCCAAGGACATGATCCTGGAAGTGGCCTATGCCGCCGGCGGCGTCGGACAGTATGCCTATATCATGGGTATGGCCGCGGCGATCCTGACCGCCTTCTACTCCTGGCGCCTGATCTTCATGACCTTCCATGGCAAGCCGCGCGCCGACCATCATGTGATGGAGCATGTGCATGAAAGCCCGATGATCATGCTGGCGCCGCTGGTGGTGCTGGCGATCGGCGCGGTCTTTGCCGGCTTCGCTTTCCACGACGGCTTTATCGGCCATCACTGGAAGGAATTCTGGGGCAGCTCGATCCTGATCCTCGACAATCACAAGGCGATGGAAGAGGCGCATCACGTGCCCTTCCTGGTCAAGGTCGGCCCGATCATTGTCGGCATCATCGGCATCTTCATCGCCTGGATCGCCTATATCCGCGATACCAGCCTGCCGCATCGTGCCGCCGCGCAGCAGCCGCTGCTGCACAGCTTCCTGCTGAACAAGTGGTATTTCGACGAGCTGTATGACCGCATCTTCGTGCGCCCGGCCTTCTGGCTCGGCCGGGTGCTGTGGAAGGGCGGCGATGGCAAGATCATCGACGGGCTGGGCCCCGATGGCTTTGCCGCCACCGTGATCCGGCTGGCCCGGCGCGCCAGCATCCTGCAGACCGGTTATGTCTATCACTATGCCTTTGCCATGCTGATCGGCGTGGCGGCGCTGGTGACCTATTTCTTCAGTGCGATGGGGCACTAATCCGATGTCGAGCATGCCCTTGCTGTCGATCGTCACCTTCCTGCCGCTGGTCGGCGCCGCCTTCATTTTCCTGGCGCGCGGGCCTGAGGAGATTGTGGCCCGCAACGCCCGTTCGGTGGCGCTGTGGACCACCACGATCACCTTTGCCGTCTCGCTGCTAATCTGGCTGAATTTCGACAACAGCACGGCGGCCTTCCAGTTCGTCGAAAAGCACGCCTGGATCGGCGCCGGCATCAACTACCATATGGGTGTCGACGGCATTTCCATGCTGTTCGTCATCCTGACCACCTTCCTGATGCCGTTCTGCATCCTGGCCAGCTGGGAAGCCATCGAGCATCGCGTCAAGGAATACATGATCGCCTTCCTGGTCATGGAAACCCTGATGATTGGCGTGTTCTGCGCGCTGGATCTGGTGCTGTTCTACCTGATGTTCGAAGCCGGCCTGATCCCGATGTTCCTGATCATCGGCATCTGGGGCGGCAAGCGCCGCATCTATGCCAGCTTCAAGTTCTTCCTCTACACGCTGCTCGGCTCGGTGCTGCTGCTGCTGGCGCTGCTCTACATGTATTTCATCGCCGGCACGACCGACATCCCGAGCCTGATGAAGACCGGGCTGTTCTCAGGCCAGGCGCAGACCTGGCTGTGGCTGGCCTTCTTCGCCTCGTTCGCGGTGAAGATGCCGATGTGGCCGGTGCATACCTGGCTGCCTGATGCCCACGTGGAGGCGCCCACCGCCGGTTCGGTGATCCTGGCCGCCGTGCTGCTGAAGATGGGCGGCTACGGCTTCCTGCGCTTCTCGCTGCCGATGTTCCCGATTGCCTCGGAATACTTCGCGCCCTTCGTCTTCACGCTGTCGGTCGTCGCCATCGTCTATGCCTCGCTGGTGGCGCTGGTGCAGGAAGACATGAAGAAGCTGATCGCCTATTCCTCGGTGGCGCATATGGGCTTCGTCACCATGGGCATCTTCGCCTTCAACACCCAGGGCATCGAAGGCGCCATTTTCCAGATGCTGAGCCACGGCATCATCTCCGGTGCGCTGTTCCTCTGCGTCGGCGTGGTCTATGACCGCCTGCATACCCGCGAGATCGCACGCTATGGCGGCCTCGCCAACAACATGCCGAAATACGCAGCCGTCTTCATGCTGTTCACCATGGCCAATGTCGGCCTGCCGGGCACCGGCGGTTTCGTCGGCGAGTTGCTGACGCTGGTTGGCGCCTTCCAGGCCAACACCTGGGTGGCGCTGATCGCCACCTCGGGTGTGATCTTCGCCGCCGCCTACGCGCTGTATCTCTATCGTCGCGTGGTCTTCGGTGAACTGACCAAGTCCGACCTCAAGGCCATGCTCGACCTCACCCCGCGCGAGATCGCCATCTTCGCGCCGCTGGTGATCATGACGCTGTGGATGGGTATCTACCCGGCGCCGTTCTTTGATGTCATGGCCGCCTCGGTCAAGCATCTGCTCGACCAGCACCAGACCGCGCTCGCCGCCGCCAAGGCGATCGCGACCGCTGCCCGTTAGGAGTTTTGACCGTGACTCTGCCCGCCCTCGCGCCCGCCTATCCGGAACTCTGGCTCGCGCTGTCTGCCATGGCGCTGCTGATGCTCGGCGTCTTCAAGGGCGACGGCTCGACCCGCCTGGTCGCCTGGTTTAGCGTGGCGGCGCTTGCCGTCACCGTGCTGCTGGTCGTTATGCAGCCGGCCGCCACCGAAACCACCTTCGGCGGCCTGTTCATTGCCGATGGCTTCGGCCGTTTCGCCAAGGTGCTGATCCTGCTCGGCTCGGCCTTCTCCATCGTGCTGTCGCTCGGCTATATCCGCTACGAGCGCATGGAGCGGTTCGAATATCCGGTGCTGATCCTGCTGGCCACCACCGGCATGCTGATGATGGTCTCGGCCAACGACCTGATCGCGCTCTATCTCGGGCTCGAGCTGCAGTCGCTGTCGCTCTATGTGCTGGCCGCCTTCAAGCGCGATTCCGGTCGCGCCACCGAGGCCGGCCTGAAGTATTTCGTGCTCGGCGCGCTGTCGTCCGGCATGTTGCTCTACGGCGCCTCGATGATCTACGGCTTCGCCGGCTCGACCAGCTTCCCGCTGATCGCCAAGGCGCTGGCCGGGGCAGGCGGGGGCCATGCCTCCATCGGCCTGGTGGTCGGCATCGTGTTCCTTTCGGCGGGTCTCGCCTTCAAGGTCTCGGCCGTGCCCTTCCATATGTGGACGCCCGATGTCTATGAAGGCGCGCCGACGCCGGTGACCGCCTTCTTTGCCGTGGCACCGAAGATCGCCGCCATGGCGCTGTTCGTGCGCGCCATCCTCACGCCGTTCGGCGAGATCGCCCATGACTGGCAGCAGATCATCATCGTGGTCAGCGCACTCAGCATGCTGCTGGGTGCCTTCGCTGCCATCGCTCAGACCAACATCAAGCGCCTGATGGCCTATTCCTCCATCGGCCATGTCGGCTATGCCCTGATCGGCCTGGCCTCGGGCACCGAAGAGGGCGTGCGCGGCATTCTGATCTATCTGGCGATCTATCTGGCCATGAATGTCGGCACCTTTGCCTGCATCCTCGCCATGCGCCAGAAGGACCAGATGGTGGAGGGCGTGAACGATCTCGCCGGCCTGGCCAAGACCCATCCGGGCATGGCTTTGCTACTCGCCGCCTTCATGTTCTCGCTCGCCGGCGTGCCGCCGTTGGCTGGCTTCTTCGGCAAGTTCTACATCTTCATGGCCGCCATCAATGCCGGCCTCTATACGCTGGCCGTGATCGGTGTGCTCAGCTCGGTGGTGGGTGCCTACTACTACCTGCGCATCGTCAAGCTGATGTATTTCGACGAGGCCGCCGAGCCGCTGGCCAAGCCGGTGCGCGGCGAACTCGGCGCGGTGATGACCGTGACCGGACTCTTCACCATGCTGTTCTTCATCTGGCCGGCGCCGCTGCTGAACATGGCGGGCGTCGCCGCCAAGGCCCTGTTCCCGTAAGATGGCATGACAGCCTGGACGCTCCGGGCATTCGACAGCCTCGACAGCACCAATGAGGAAATCCGCCGCCAGGCCGAGACCGGCGCGGCGGAGGGGCTCGCGGTGCTGGCGAAGCAGCAGACCGCCGGCCGCGGCCGCCGCGGCCGCGCCTGGGAATCGCCACCGGGCAATCTTTTTCTCTCTCTGCTGCTGCGCCCCAAGGCTTCGCCGGCGCAGGCCGCGACATTGTCCTTCCTCACCGCCATTGTGCTGGCCGAGGCGCTCGAACTCGCCGCACCCCAGCTCGGCCCGGCGATCACCTGCAAATGGCCGAACGATGTGCTGGTGAACGGCGCCAAGATCGCCGGCATCCTGCTGGAATCGCGCACTGCGCCGGATGGCAAGCTCGACTGGGTCACGGTCGGCATCGGCGTGAATCTCGCCTGGCATCCGGCCGATACGCCTTATGCGGTCACCTCCCTTGCCGCCCATGGCACCAGCCTGTCGCCGCAGGATTTCGCGCCCTGGCTGCTGGCGCGCTTTGGCTACTGGTATGGCCGCTGGCAGGCCGAAGGCTTTGCGCCGGTGCGTGCGGCCTGGCTGAAACGCGCGCAGGGTCTGGGCCTGCCCGCCGTCGTGCGCCTGCCGGACCGTGAATTGCACGGTGTCTTCGTCGCCTTGGACGAAGGCGGCGCGCTTATACTGGAAATGCCCGACGGCCGGCGTCAGACTGTGACCGCCGGCGATGTGTTCCCGGCCGGCTGAAGAGGACGCGCCATGCTGCTCGCCATCAATGCCAACAACACCAACGTCAAGTTCGGCGTCATCGACGGCGACCGCATTGTCGGCGAATGGCGCCAGCATACCTCGGCCATGCGCACGGCGGATGAGCATGCCGTCTGGCTGCTGCAGCTGATGCAGATCGAGGGCATCAACCCGAAAAGCGTGCGCAGCGCCATCATCGCCAGCGTGGTGCCGCAGGCCACCTTCAACCTGCGCCGGCTCTGTACCCGCTATTTCGAGACCGAGCCGCTGGTGCTGGGCGAACCCAATGTGAAATACGGCATCCAGATCAAGGGCGCCGGTGCCGGCGCCGACCGCATCTGCAACACCGTGGGTGCCAGCGTGATGTTCCCCAAGACGCCGCTGATCGTGGTCGATTTCGGCACCGCCACCACCTTCGACGTGGTGGACGAGGAGGGCAGTTACTGCGGCGGCGTGATCGCGCCGGGCATCAATCTCTCCATCGAGGCGCTGGTGAGCGCCACGGCCCTGCTGCCGCGCATCGTGGTCGAGAAGCCGCAGAGCGTGATCGGCACCACCACGGTCGCCTGCATGCATTCCGGCGTGTTCTGGGGCTATGTCGGCCTGATCGACGGCATCGTGAGCCGTATTCGCGCCGAGTTCGGTCGGCCGATGAAGGTGATCTCCACCGGCGGCCTCGCCCCGGTCTTTGATGGTTCCACCGATGTGATCGAGCAGAATGTGCCCGATATCACCGTGCGCGGCCTGATCGAGATCTACCGGCGTAGTACGCAATAAATGTCAGTCCGCCTCAAAAAAGACAGCCTGTATTTCCTGCCGCTTGGCGGCGTGAACGAGATCGGGATGAATCTCAATCTCTATGGCTATAACGACCAATGGATCATGGTCGATCTCGGCACCAGCTTCGCCGACGATGCCATGCCGGGCGTCGACATGGTGGTGCCCGATGTCACCTGGATCGCCGACCGCCGCGACCAGCTGCTCGGCATCGTGCTCACCCATGCCCATGAGGATCATCTCGGCGCCATCAGCCATTGCTGGGACGACCTGCAATGTCCGGTCTGGGCCACCGGCTTTGCCGCCAGCGTGCTGCGTCGCAAGCTGGCCGAGAAGGGCATGGTCGACGATGTGCCGCTGCATATCTACGAGCCGGGCGACCTGATCGAGCTGGGGCCGTTCAAGATCCGCTCGATGAACATCACCCATTCGACGCCGGAGAGCCAGGCGCTGGCCATCGAGACGCCACGCGGCGTGGTGCTGCATACCGGCGACTGGAAACTCGACCCGCGCCCCATGCTGGGGCCGAAGACCGAGATCGAGGCGCTGCGCGGCTATGGCGACCGAGGCGTGCTGGCGCTGGTCTGCGACAGCACCAATGTGTTCAGCCGCGGCACCTCGGGCTCGGAAGGCGAGGTGCATGACAGTCTGATCCCGCTGCTGCGCGACAAGCCCGGCCGTATCGCGGTCACCACCTTCTCATCGAATCTCGCCCGGCTGGAAACCCTGTTTGCCGTGGCGGTCGAACTCGGCCGCCATGTCTGCCTGATCGGCCGCTCGATGCACCGCTTCATCGCGGCGGCGCAGGAGAACGGCTACCTCAAGCATATCCCCAACCAGGTGGATGAACGCGAGGCCGGCTTCCTGCCGCGCGAGAAGATCATGTATATCTGCACCGGCTGCCAGGGCGAGCCGCGCGGCGCCATGGCCCGCATCGCCTTCGGCAGCCATCCGCATGTGGTGGTGTCGCCCGGCGATACCGTGGTGTTTTCCTCCAAGATCATTCCCGGCAACGAGCGCACGCTGTTCAAGCTGCACAATGAACTGGTGCTGCGCGGCATCGAGGTGATCAGCGAGAAGGATGCCTTCGTGCATGTCTCGGGGCATCCCTCGCGCGACGAACTGGCCGAGATGTATGCCATGGTCCGGCCGCAGATCGCCGTGCCGGTGCATGGCGAGCCGCGCCATCTGGTCGAACATGCGCGCTTTGCCCAGAGCCTGCAGGTGCCGCATGGCATCGTGCCGCGCAACGGCGACCTGATCCGGCTGGCGCCGGGCGAGCCCGATGTGGTGGAGCAGGTGCCGGCCGGCCGGCTGGCGATCGACGGCGACGAACTGATCCCGATCCAGGGCGGCACCCTGCAGATGCGGCGCAAGCTTGCCTTCAACGGCTCGGTCACCGTCAGCCTGGCGGTCGACCGCGACGGACTGCTGCAGGCGCCGCCGCAGGTCAGCATGGCGGGTGTGGTGAATTTCGAGCCCGACGAGGTGGATGCCGATATCGCCGAGGATATTGCCGATGCCATCGACAAGCTGCGCCCCGGGCCGCAGCGCGAGGATGCGGCACTGGAACAGGTGGCCCAGCGTGCCGTGCGCGCCTATCTGAAGGGCCTGAACGGCCGCAAGCCGGTGATCCAGGTGCATGTGCTGCGCCTGACTTAAGGGCAACTGCCTGAACCGGCTGCGACTTTAGGTCCGCTTGCCCGCCGCCGCTTTCGGCCCCATATTGCGCTGCAGAAAAGACCAGCAGGGAAACCGCATCCATGATCGGCCGCCTCAACCACGTTGCCATTGCCGTCCCCGACCTTGCCGCCGCCGCCGCCATGTATGCCGATACGCTCGGCGCCAAGGTCTCGGCGCCGCTGGCGCAGCCGGATCACGGCGTGACGGTGGTGTTCGTCGAGCTGCCCAACACCAAGATTGAGCTGCTGCATCCGCTGGGCGAGGGTTCGACGATTGCCAAGTTCCTCGCCAACAATCCCTCGGGCGGCATGCACCATGTCTGCTACGAGGTGGAAGACATCATCGCCGCGCGCGACCGGCTGAAGGCGCAGGGCGCCCGCGTGCTGGGCGATGGCGAGCCGAAGATCGGTGCCCATGGCAAGCCGGTGCTGTTCCTGCATCCCAAGGATTTCGCCGGCACGCTGGTCGAGATCGAACAGGTCTGAGCGGGGCCGGGGACATCGTCATGAGTTGGTACAACAACCTCGTCGCCTTCGCGCTGATCTATATGCTCACGCTGTTCTGCGTGCTGCCGATCGGCGTGAAGACCGCGCAGGATGTCGGCGCCGAGGTTGAACCCGGCCATGCCTCATCGGCGCCGCTCAATCCGCGCATCGGCTTCAAGTTCCTGCTGACCTTCGCGATCAGCTGCGTGCTGTTCGGCGTCTATTACCTGGTCGGCACCTACGACCTGCTCGGCCTGAACGACCTGCTCGGCCGTCGCTTCTGAGCGACTCGCCGGGGCGCGGCAGGGGCCATTTTCAGACCAGATTTTCAGATCAGGACGGTTCTGGGTCAGTCTGCCGGGGCAAAGCCCTGGGCGGGGGCGGGGAGCGATAAAATCGCTCTACCTGAGGCTGCAGTTTTGCGAAGGGGTATGCACAAAAAAGAAAGGAGCAAGGACATGCCTCGCTCCGGACCCCGTCTCGCACGGGTAAGTTTAAGCCTCCCCAGACTTGGGCCGCCTGTTACCAAGCGGTTGCGTATTTTCTATACCGAATGATGAAAGCGTTGTCATCCAAAAAGTTATGACCTCCTAACAAAATGGTAATAATGCCGGTACAGGGTACTCAAATGCTCCGGATTCCGACCACCTGCCTGCTCGGACTGCTGCTGCTACCCGTGGCGACGATGGCCCAGACGGGTAGTCAGCCTACGAAACCGCCGCAAAAAGCCGCCGACTCGGCCAAACCCGCTGAGTCAAAGGATCTGCCCGTCGTGGTCAGCCTCAATGCGGCGGACTGCCGCCGGCTGCTGGCCCAGCGCGGCATGGTCACCGCGCACCAGCCGGCGCCGGATGTGAATTACCAGCCCGGCCGCGATGTCGATTCCAAAGGCCGGCCCATCGCCCCGGCCGACCTGCCGGGCAGCAATCCGCTGCCGCTGGACGGCATGATCGACCTGCCGATCCGCATGCCGCTCAGCGGCCTGCCTGGGCTTCCACAGGTGCCGACTGCGGTGAAAGAGGAATCCCGGCTCAGGATCGCCACGCTCAGCATCGATCCGATGAGCGGCAAGCTGGCCTTCAACGGCAAGCCGCTGGAACCGCCGACCGAGGATGCCGTCGCCGTGGCCTGCCGGGAATACCTGGCCAAGCCGCCGGCCCAGAAGCGCTAGCCTCAAGCCATTGCGAGCGGGGGGCCATTGCAGCCAGGAAGGCTGGGCCTTAAAAACGCCCCATTATCCCGCCATCACCGCACGATCATTCAGGATAACCCACCTATGCGGCTCAGCAGTTTCTTCCTGCCCGTTCTCAAGGAAAACCCCTCCGAAGCCCAGATCGTCAGTCACCGGCTGATGCTGCGCGCCGGTATGGTGCGCCAGACCGCCGCCGGCATCTATGCCTGGCTGCCGCTCGGCCATCGCGTGCTGAAGAAGATCGAGCAGATCGTGCGCGAGGAGCAGGACAACGCCGGCGCCCAGGAACTGCTGATGCCGACCATCCAGTCGGCCGAGCTGTGGCAGAAGAGCGGCCGCTATGAGGATTACGGCAAGGAGATGCTGCGCATCACCGACCGCCATGAGCGGCCGATGCTGTATGGCCCGACCAACGAGGAAATGCTCACCGACATCATCGCGACGGAATTCAAGAGCTATCGCGACCTGCCGAAGATCCTCTACCACATCCAGTGGAAATTCCGCGACGAGGTGCGCCCGCGCTTCGGCGTCATGCGCGGCCGTGAATTCCTGATGAAGGATGCCTATTCCTTCGATCTCGACCAGGCTGCCGCGCGTCGGTCCTACAACCGCATGTTCGTCGCCTATCTGCGCACCTTCGCCCGCCTGGGCCTGAAGGCGATCCCGATGCAGGCCGATACCGGCCCGATCGGCGGCGACCTCAGCCATGAATTCATTGTGCTGGCCGAGACCGGCGAGAGCGGCGTGTTCTGCGACAAGGCACTGATCGAGCGCGACGTGCTGGGCGAGGGCGTGGATTACAACAGCGACCTGCAGCCCATCGTGGATTCCTGGACCGCGCCCTATGCGGCGACCGAGGAAAAGCACGATGCCGCCCGCTTCGAGGCGCTGCCCAAGGAGCGCCAGGTGGCGGCCCGCGGTATCGAGGTCGGCCATATCTTCTATTTCGGCACCAAGTATTCCAAGCCGATGGGCGCTGTCGTGCAGGGTCCCGGTGGCGAGTCCATTACATTGGAAATGGGTTCCTACGGCGTCGGCGTGTCGCGCCTGGTCGGCGGCATCATCGAGGCAAGCCATGACGAGGCCGGTATCATCTGGCCGATGAGCGTGGCACCCTTCCATGTCGGCCTGATCAACCTCAAGGTCGGCGATGCCGATTGCGATGCGGCCTGCGAAGACCTCTATGCCAAACTGAAGGCGGCCGGCTTCGACGTGCTGCTGGATGACCGCGACGAGCGCGCCGGTGCCAAATTCGCCACCATGGACCTGATCGGCCTGCCCTGGCAGGTGACGGTCGGCCCGCGCGGCGTGAAGGCCGGCACGGTGGAAGTGAAAAACCGCGCCAGCGGCGAAAAGCAGGAACTGTCGGTCGACGCCGCGCTGAACAAGCTTGCCGCCGCAAAAGTGTAACCAACTCCGGACATCGCATGCCCTTCTTCTCGCGTTTTGAATGGATGCTCGCCCTGCGGTATTTACGGGCGCGGCGGCAGGAGGGCTTCATCTCGGTGATCGCGATTTTCAGCTTCCTCGGCATCATGCTGGGGGTGGCGACGCTGATCATCGTGATGAGCGTGATGAACGGCTTCCGCGCCGAGCTGATGGGCCGCATCCTCGGCCTCAACGGCCATCTCACCATCCAGTCGGAAGCCGCCCCCATCCTGCGCGACTATGAATTCGTCGCCGACACGGTGGGTAAGATGCCCGGCGTGGTGATGGCCAACCCGATCATCGAGGGCCAGGTGATGGCCACCGCCGACCGCGGTTCGTCCGGCGTCATGGTGCGTGGCGTGCGGCCGGAAGACCTGATGAAGGAAAGCGCGATTGCCAAGGGCATCCGCGAAGGCAGCATGCGCGACTTCCAGGGCGACGATGCCGCCGTGATCGGCCACCGCCTGGCGCGCAAGCTGGGGCTGCGCGTCGGCGACCAGATCACCCTGATCTCGCCGCAGACCAATGCCACGCCGTTCGGCAGCGTGCCGCGCCTGGTGCGCTACCGCGTCGCCGCCATCTTCGATGTCGGCATGTTCGAATATGATTCCAGCTTCATCTACCTGCCGTTCGAGGCCGCCCAGACCTATTTCCGCCTGCAGAACATGGCCAATTCGGTGGAGGTGCGGCTGGTCGACCCGCTCAAGGCCCGCGAGGCGGCGCGCGGCATCATGCAGCGGCTGGGACCGAACTACCGGCTGTATGACTGGCAGCAGGCCAATGCGCAATTCGTCAGCGCGCTGGAGGTGGAACGCAACGTGATGTTCCTGATCCTCACCCTGATCATCGTGGTGGCGGCCTTCAACATCATTTCCAGCATGATCATGCTGGTGAAGGACAAGGGCCGGGATATCGCCATCCTGCGCACCATGGGGGCGGCACGCGGCACCATCATGCGGGTGTTCGTGATCGCCGGCGCCAGCATCGGTGTGCTGGGCACCGCCAGCGGCTTCACGCTCGGCCTGGCGTTTTCGCTCAATATCGAAAGCATCCGCCAGGTGCTGCAGACCATGACCGGCTGGCAGCTGTTCCCGGCCGAGATCTATTTCCTCTCCCAGCTGCCGGCCAAGGTCGACAGCACCGAGGTGGTCTATGTCGTCGTGATCGGCCTGACCCTCACCCTGCTGGCGACGATCTATCCCAGCTGGCGTGCCGCCCGCCTCGATCCGGTGGAGGCCCTGCGGTATGAGTAACATGCTCATCGTCATTCCCGCGAAAGCGGGAATCCAGGCTACGGCACGACTGGGCTCCCGCTTGCGCGGGAGCGACGGAGTAAATTTACATGACTGACGCGGTCCTTTCCCTCGAAAATATCCAGCGCGTGTTCAAACAGGGCGGCGAGGAGATCGCCGTGCTGCGCGGCGTCGACCTCAGCGTGAAGCGCGGCGAGATCGTCGCCCTGCTGGGCCCGTCCGGCTCGGGCAAATCCACGCTGCTGCATATCGCCGGCCTGCTGGAACAGCCCTCGTCGGGCCGCATCGTCATCGGCGGGCAGGATTGCAGCGCCATGGGGGATGCCGACCGCACCCTGACGCGCCGGCATCGGCTCGGTTTCGTCTACCAGTATCACCACCTGCTGCCGGAATTCTCGGCGCTGGAAAACGCCGCCATGCCGCTGCGCGTGCGCGGGCAGGGGGCTGTCGAGGCCAAGCGCACTGCCGGCGAGCTGCTGAAGCATCTGGGCCTGGGCCATCGCCTCGACCATCGCCCGGCGCGGCTGTCGGGCGGCGAGCAGCAGCGCGTGGCGATTGCGCGCGCCGTGGTCGGCAAGCCCGATCTGCTGCTGGCGGACGAGCCGACCGGCAACCTGGATGAAAAGACCGCCGAGATCGTGTTCGGCGAGCTGACCACGCTGGTGCGCACCAGCGGCATCGGCGCGCTCATCGCCACCCATAACCTGGAGCTGGCCAAGCGCATGGACCGCGTGGTCACCCTGCATGAGGGCCGGCTGCAGGCGGCGTGAGCGACTGCTCAGCCGGCGCGTGCGCCGGCGGCCTGCATCTCTTCCAGCCAGATCTGGCGGGTCTCCTCGTTGGCCGTGCCGACGCTGCCGTAGATCGTGTCGGCCACCGGCGCGATGCCGACAAAGCCGAGGATGTTGCGCTTGAGCAGGCGCAGGGCATGGGCGCCGTAGAACCAGCGATAGACGAAGGCCGGCATGCCCATGGTCATCACCACGCGGGCGCTGCGGCCGGTCAGCCGCTTTTCCGGAAAGCCCTTGGTGCGATAGACGAAGGCGAA
>NZ_CALRUC010000005.1:0-71727 GCF_943371255.1 Ferrovibrio terrae
TATTCGCGACAGTATGACGGCAGCAACCGGCCGGTGACGCAGAAGACCGGCGCCCTGATCGGCATGGGCATGACCGAAAAGCAAGGCGGCTCGGATGTGCGCAGCAACACGACCGTCGCAAAGCCCGTCGGTGCCGGCGGTCCGGGCGAGGAATACATCATCAACGGCCACAAGTGGTTTTTCTCCTGCCCGCAGAATGATGCGCATCTGGTGCTGGCACAGTCGCCCCA
Source organism: Ferrovibrio terrae (assembly GCF_943371255.1). GTDB lineage: Bacteria > Pseudomonadota > Alphaproteobacteria > Ferrovibrionales > Ferrovibrionaceae > Ferrovibrio > Ferrovibrio terrae_B. The sequence goes on from NZ_CALRUC010000005.1 coordinate 231, forward strand.
TGGCCTGAGCTGTTTCTTCGTGCCGCGCTGGCTGCCCGACGGAACCAAGAATGCCGTGCAGGTGCAGCGCCTGAAGGACAAGGTCGGCAACAAGTCGAATGCCTCCTCCGAGGTGGAATTCCACAATGCCCATGGCTGGCTGCTGGGTGAGGAAGGCCGCGGCGTGCCCACGATCATTGAAATGGGCACCTATACGCGACTCGACTGCGCGCTGGGTTCGACCGGGCTGCTGCGCGGTGCCGTGGCGCAGGCGCTACATCACGTGGCGCATCGCCGCGCCTTCCAGCGCCACCTGATCGACCAGCCGCTGATGACCAATGTGGTCGCCGACCTGGCGATTGAATCCGAGGCCGCCACTGCACTGGCGCTGCGGCTGGCGCGCGCGTTCGATCGCGCGGAAGATGATCCGGTGGAAGCCGCCTTCCGCCGGCTGTGCACGCCGGCGGTCAAATACTGGATCTGCAAGCGCGCGCCCAATGCCGTGGTCGAAGCCATGGAGGTGCATGGCGGCAACGGCTATGTCGACGAGGGCCCGCTCGGCATGCTGTACAAGGAAATCCCGCTCAATTCGATCTGGGAGGGTTCGGGCAATGTGATGTGCCTGGATGTGCTGCGCGCCATACAGAAAAGCCCGGACGGGCTGGAAGCCTATTTCGCCGACCTGATCCCGGCACGCGGCAACGACAAGCGACTGGATGCGGCAATCAACGGCCTGAAGACCGAATTCGCCGACCTGAGCGAGATCGAGCATCGCGCGCGGCGCGTGGTGGAGAAGATGATGGTGACACTGCAGGGTGCGCTGCTGGTGCGCCATTCCACACCGGCCGTGGCCGACGCCTTCTGCGCCTCGCGGCTCGGCGGCGACTGGGGCCATGCCTTCGGCACCTTGCCGAAAGGCGTCGATACCCGCGCGATTGCCGATCGGGCGCTGCCGGTTTAGGTCGCCTCCACCGGCATGCGCACCTTGAGCGCCTGCGGCGCCACGGCATAGCGGATCGGGCCTTTCAGCATGTCGATCTCGCCGTCATTGGCGACCGGTTTGGTGCGGGGAAAATCGATTTTCAAACTGTGCGCCTTGATCACCTGCAGTGACGGATCGTTCTGCAATGTGCCCAGGAACAGCTTGGCGAGCTGACTGGCCGAGCCGAGCCAGGTTTTCTCGTGGCTGACATAGATGGTCAGTTCACCGCTTTGCAGATCGGAGCGGTTGAACAGGCGACCGGCATTGAATTCATAGCTGCCGACCGCCACCACGATGGCCGGCGACAGGATTTCGGACCGCTGGCCATGGTGATCGATCGTGATTTCCATCATCCGATGACGGCGTACCGCACGCCAGGCGGACCGGATCATGGCAGGCCATTTATTCAGGCCGAACAGGCGTCGGCGCCGTTCGCGATCCACCACCATTTCCGGATACAGGCCAAGCGCTGACTTGTTGAGGAACAGGCTCTGGTTCACCCGCCCGACATCGATGGCCGTCACGGTGGCGGCGCAAAGCGCAGCCACGGCATTTTCGATTTCCAGCGGAATGTTCAGATCGCGGGCCAGCAGGTTCATGGTGCCAAGCGGCAGCACACCCAGCACGATATCGCGCTTCATGGCCAACTCCGCAGCCGCTCGCAACGTGCCATCGCCACCCCCGACCCAGACTTCCTTGCTGCCCTGTGCGGCAGTGGTCAGCGCCCTGGGCAGCTGCGCCGGCGCCACCAGTTGCACATCGACATCAGGCTGGCCGGCCTTGGCCGCCGCCGCGTGGATCAGGTCGCGCAGAGCCGCGGCGCCATACTGGCGTGCCGTGCCGGATTCGGCGTTGATGACGATGGACGTGGTCATGGTTACCAGGGCAGCAGGGTCGAGAGATTCGTGCCGGCCCGAAACAGGCCGATCCCGAGTGTAACGAACAAGGCCGTGCTGGCGATCCCGACAAAATGACCGGCCATGACACCCAGGCCGTCGCGGGTCAGCAGACCGAGCGCGATCAGCACGATAGCCAGTGCGAAAGGCAGGTTGCCGAAAGGCAATGGCAGCGCCAGCCCGATACCCTGGATCAGGATGCCGATGGCGGCGATGGCAACACCAAGGCCACTCACCATCCAGGTCAGGCGCGGGCGGAACAGACGCTCCAGGCGACGGACGAAAGGAATGGCAAAGCGCATGAAACGGTGCAGCAGTGCGGCCGATAGGCGGCGACGGCCCAGCAGGCCGGGGATCGGCGGATTGTCCGGGCGCAGTAACAGGCCGAAAGCGACACAGATGACCAGCACGCCGGTAATCATGCCGAGCGGCAACCCCGGTGACGGGATGAAGCCCAGCAGCCCCAGAAACAGCAGCAACAGCGGTGCGGATCGCTGTGCCACCACTTCGCCTGCCGCTGCCACTGTCATGCCGTCACGACGGCCGTGCCGGCGCAGGCGGGCAAGATCGCTCGCAATACTGGAACGGCGCGGCATTGATGATGCACTTCCGGGTGTCATCTTGTTCATGCCGCCATCATGCTGGGTGAATAGGGCAAAAGCGCGGCATGCAGCACCATCAAGGCTCGGTCACGGCGACGGGATTCTTCTTTTGCGGGCGGGTCAACAGCAGCGAGGCCACAATGCCGGTGGCGATCAGGCCGAGCGTGACACCAAGCGACAGGGCGGCCGGGATCTTGCCGATGATATTGACCAGAAAGATCTTGCCTCCAATGAAGATCAGCACCGCCGCCAGAGCATATTTCAGGTAATGGAACCGGTGAATCATCGCCGCCAGCGCGAAGTACAGCGCCCGGAGACCAAGAATGGCGAAGATATTACTGGTGTAGACGACAAAGGGGTCCTGGGTGATTGCGAAAATCGCCGGCACACTATCGACCGCGAAGACCAGGTCGGCGGCTTCGACCAGGACCAACGCCAGAAACAGCGGCGTGGCCCAGAGTACCGGCTTACCGTCGGCCTCGCGGGGCTGCCGCACGAAGAAGCGCTGGCCATGCAATCCGGGCGTCACGCGCAGATGGCGTTTGAGCAGCTTGAGCAGCGGGTTGTCGGCCAGATCTTTCGGTTTGCTGGAGGCCATCAGCATCTTGATGCCGGTCAGCACCAGGAAAGCCCCGAAGACATAGAGAATCCAGCTGAACTCGCTGACCAGCGCGGCGCCAAGGGCGATCATGATCCCGCGCAGTATGATTACGCCCAGGATGCCCCAGAATAGAACACGATGCTGGTATTCTCGCGGGATGGCAAAGTAGCCAAAGATCAGGGCAATGACGAAAACATTGTCGAGGGACAGGCTCTTCTCGACGAAGAAGCCGGTATACCAGTCGATGCCGGTGGTGGCGCCATACTGCCACCAGACCCAGCCGCCGAAGATGCAGGCGATGACGATATAACCAGCGCTGAGCGCAAGGCTTTCGGCGACGCCGATGTCGCGTTGCTCGCGATGCAACACACCTAGATCCAGGGTAAGCAGAATTGCAACAAGGGCCATAAAGGCGCCCCATAGCCAAACAGGCTTACCGAGAAAATCGCTTGAGACAAATGCGGTCGAGACCGCGAGGATGCTGTCCATGCTGGCGTTCCGTATCCGGAATATGGCGGCGATGGCATCCGACATCGCTGCCGTCCGGAATGCGGCAACCAGAGGGGCCCGAATGCAGAAAATGCATTTAGGCGGCAAACAGTCCAGATCAAGGGTGGAATCCGGCGGTGGGCAAAAAAAGAGGCGGGCAAATGGCCCGCCTCTTCTGCTGTTATCCAGCCACTCTGCTCAGTCGGCTTCGCTGCGGCCTTCGGGGTCGCGGATCGCGCGATAGGTGCTGCTGAGTTTGGCACGGCGCGAGGCCATGTTCAGCAGCTCGACCGCCACCGAGAAAGCCATGGCGCCGTAGATCATGACCTTGGGGATCTCGACGTCGAAACCTTCGGCCACCAGGGCCATGCCGATCATGACGAGGAACGACAGTGCCAGCATGACGATGTTCGGGTTCTTCTTCACGAAGCGGGCGAGCGGCTCGGCCAGCGCCACCATGATGGCAACCGAAATCAACACAGCGGCGACCATGATCTCGATCTGACGAGCCAGACCGATGGCGGTGATCACGCTGTCGAGCGAAAAGACGATATCCAGCACGGCGATCTGGCCGATGATCGCCCAGAAAGCAGGATACTTCTTCTGCGGCGCAGGCGCTCCTGCAACCGCCGGGCCATCTTCCATCTCGTCGCTTTCCTTCGGCGTGACGCGCTCATGGATTTCCATGGTCGCCTTCCAGATCAGGAACAGGCCACCCAGGATCAGTACCAGGTCGCGGCCGGAGATTTCGATACCGGCCACGGTGAACCACGGCGCCGTGAGCGTGATGAGCCAGGCGGCCGAGAGCAGCAGCATGACGCGGGTGATGACAGCACCGAGCAGACCGAGCTTGCGGCCGAGCGGCTGCTGATGTTCCGGCAGACGGCTGGTGAGGATGGTGATGAAGATCAGGTTATCGACCGCGAGGACGAGTTCGAGGGCAATAAGACCGGCCAACGCAAGCAGCGCTGCCGGTTCAAGGAAAACCGAGAGGTCCATAATAATATCCTGGGCGGGGGGCTTTTGCGAAAAGCCGTCCGACATCACTGCCATCCCGTTCATGGCAGCCAGAGGGGCCCGGACGTGGGCTGCAATCTACTCAAAACTGCGGCAATTTCAAGGCACTAGTTTATGGGAATTTTATGCTCCCGCCCTCAATCAGCCGTGCCGGGAACCGTCGCCGCCACTTGATCCTGCCGCAGCTCGCGACGCGCATGCAGGATCACCTGGGCCGAGCCCCAGAGTGCCAGTGCGGCCATGAAGGCCGCCACGGCCAGATCGGGCCAGGCGTTGTCGGTCATGAACACGCCGCTGGCCGCCGCCATCACGGCGAGGTTGCCCAGCGCGTCGTTGCGGCTGCAGATCCACACCGCGCGCATGTTGCTGTCACCCTTGCGGAAGCGATAGAGCAACACAGTGACCAGAACATTCACCGCAAGCGCGGCAAAGCCGATCACGCCCATGGTGGCGGCTTCGGGCACCGTGCCGCTGAGCGCATGATTGATGGTCATGACTGCGACCCAGAGGCCGAACAGGCCCATGGTGATGCCCTTGAGCAGGGCGACGCGGGCGCGCCAGACCAGCGCCATCGAGAGTACGGCCAGTGCGAGGCCATAATTGGCGGCATCGCCCAGGAAATCGGCCGAATCCGCGAGCAGCGCGGTGGAGCCGGCGCTGAGGCCACCGCCCAGCTCCACGACAAACATGCCGGCATTCAGCAGCAGCGCGATCCACAGCGCCGGACGCGCGGCATTGCCGTGGTCATGATCATGGCCGTGATGGTCATGCCCATGATGATCGTGATGATGTGAACAGGATGCACCCATGATTACACCGTGTGTTCGAGAGTATCGTCGAGCGCCGCGTCATCCTTGTGCGGCTCGGCGACATGATCGGCCATGTCGGCCAGCATGTGGCGCACATGGTCGTCGGCAAGGTCGTAATAAATCTGGCGGCCGCGCCGGATGCCGCGCACCAGCCGCGCCGCCTTCAGCAGTCGCAGATGATGGCTGGCAAGCTGCGGCGACAGGCCCGCGGCTTGGGCGGCAGCGGTGGCCGGGCTCGGCCCGGCGCAGAGCGCCACCACCAGGCGCAGGCGTGAGGGATCACCCAGCAGCCGGAACATGTCGGCCAGCTGAATCACCTCGGCATCTTCGATATGGCTAAGGTCAAACATTTCAATATCTGTTTAAATGTTTGATCATTGAGTGTCAAGCAGGACAATTCCGCCCTCGCCTGCCCCGCATCCCGGGTCTATGCTGCTCGGATATAACGATAAATCCACAGCCGTTTCATGATGATCCGTATGCCTCGCCTGACTCTATGTTCCGGGTATGTTTCACGTGAAACACCCTCATCTCCTATCCGGAAACTCCGCCCATGATCCGCACCCTGCTCTGGTGGCCGCTGGATTACATGGGCCGTCATGCCACCAAATTCCTGTTCGGCGGCGTGCTGGTCGGGCTCGCCATCCCGCCGCTGGCCAGTCTGCTGCGGCCGGGGCTGGTGGTCTTCCTGCTGCTGCCACTGTCGCTGTCGCTGATGCGGCTCGACTGGAGCGCCTTCCAGGCCTATGCGCGACGGCCGCTGCTGTTCGTGCCGATCATCATCTTCCTGCTGCTGGTCTGCCCGCTGCTGATGTTTGCCGTGCTGGCGCCGCTCGGCCTGCCGCGCCCGCTGATGGAAGCCATCGTGCTGATGTCGGCCGCCCCGCCGGTGACGGCGACGGTGGCCTTTGCGCTGATCCTCGGTCTGGATGCCGCGCTGGCCGTCATCGTCATGGTGATCGCCACCGCGCTGGTGCCCTTCACGCTGCCGCCGCTGGCATTGTTGCTGCTCAACATTGAAGTGCAGATGTCGCTGGTCGAATTCATGGGGCGGCTGGCGCTGATGGTCGGCTTCGCCTTTGCCGCCGCCCTGCTGGCGCACTGGAAGCTGCCGCCGGGCTGGCTGAAAAAGAATCAGCGGCTGATGGATGGCAGCTCGGTGCTGGCCCTGGTGCTGTTTGCCATCGCCATCATGGATGGGGTCGCCGTCAAGCTGATGGCGCAGCCGGGCTATGTGCTGCTCGCAACAGCCTCGGCCTTCATCGCCAACCTGACCTTGCAGGCGCTCGGCTATGCCGTCGGCCGCTTTGTCTTCCGCTTCGGGCAGGCCGCGGCATTGACGCTCGGCATCCTCACCGGCAACTGCAACATGGGCCTGGTGATGGTGTCGCTGGCCGACCGCGCGGTGTTCGACATGGTGGTGTTTTTCGCCATGGGCCAGCTGCCGATGTATATGCTGCCCGGATTGCTGCGGCCGCTGTATCGCCGCGTCGCGGCGAGTCCTGTGTAAGGAGCAAACCATGCCCACCCTGCTGATCACTGGCGCCAATCGCGGCATCGGCCTGGAACTGACCAAACGCTATGCCGCCGATGGCTGGACCATCATCGCCACCTGCCGCGAGCCACAGAGCGCCAGCGCCCTTAAGGATGTGCGGGGCGTCAGCATCGAGGCGCTGGAGGTGACCGACTATGCCGCCGTCGATGCCCTGGCACAGAAATACCAGGGCACGGCCGTCGACCTGCTGCTGAACAATGCCGGCATCTATGGCCATCGCGACGGCGCGCTGACGGTGAGCGATTTCGACACCTATCTGCAGGTGCTGCAGGTCAATAGCGTGGCGCCGATGAAACTGGCGCTCGCCTTTTTGCCGCATCTGAAGGCTGCGAAAGGTGGAGCCAAGATCGCCACCATCTCCAGCCGCATGGGTTCGATCGCCGCCGGCGGCGGTGGCGCCTATGCCTATCGCGCCTCGAAAGCCGCGATCAATGCCGGCATGCACAATCTGGCACTCGATCTGAAATCGAGCGGCATCAGTTGCATCACCCTGCATCCCGGCTGGGTGAAGACCGATATGGGGGGCGCCGGCGCCGATATCGATGTGGCAACCAGCGGCGCCGGACTGAAAAAAGTGATCGACGGCCTGACGCTCAAGGATAGTGGGAAATTCTTCAACTACGACGGCAGCGAGATTCCATGGTGAGCACAGAAAAGACGATCCTGGTCACCGGCGGCAGCCGCGGCATCGGCCGCGCCGTCGCTATCCTGGCCGGCCGGCGTGGCTGGTCGGTCGGCGTGAACTATGCCGCTAACGAAAAGGCCGCGCAGGATACCGTGCTGGCCGTGCACAAAGCCGGCGGGCTCGCCATCGCGATCAAGGGCGACGTCGCCATCGAGGCCGACGTGATCGCCATGTTCGACGCCACCGAGAAGGCTTTCGGCAAACTGGATGGCCTGGTCAACAATGCCGGCGTGGTAGCGCCGACCGCCGATCTGGCCGACATGCCGCTGGAACGTCTGAAGCGCCTGTTCGACACCAACATTCTCGGCAGCGTGCTCTGCGCCCGCGAAGCGGCACGGCGGCTGTCGACGCGGCGAGGCGGCAAGGGCGGCGGCATCGTCAACCTGTCATCGGTGGCGGCGCGGCTGGGCTCGCCGAACCTGTTTGTCGATTATGCCACCTCGAAAGGCGCGATCGATACGCTGACGCTCGGCCTGTCGAAGGAGCTGGGTCCGGAGGGCATCCGCGTCAACGCGGTGCGGCCGGGCATCATCGAGACCGACATCCATGCCAGTGCCGGCGAGCCGGACCGTGCCGAGCGCCTGGGCAAGACCGCACCGCTGGGCCGGGCCGGAACAGCGGAAGAAGTGGCGGAAGCGATCATCTGGCTGCTGGACGATGCCAGCAGCTATGTCAACGGCGCGCTGCTGGATGTCGCCGGCGGCCGCTGAAGCCGTTCAGCGTTTCGAGGTCAGCGCGAGCGGATTGCCATCACCCGCGCTAGCAAAGAAGATCAGATAATAGTGCGGCGCCTTGCCTGTGCGCTCCAGCATCGCCTGGCGCCGCCGCTCCCAGCATTCGACCCACCATTTCGGATTCTTGAGGGTGACATGCACATTGCTGCCATCGGGGAATGTCTTCTCCGCCGGGTATAGCGCGATGCAGGCATAGACGAAGTGACGGCCGTAGCCGAGCAGTTCGTCCACCACCCAGTCCATATCCTCTTCCGGGATATGCTCCATCACATCGGTGCAGATCACACCGTCGAACACTTCGTTCGGCAGGGTCGCCAGCGGCGGATAACCCGGATCGTAGAGATGCAGGCGCTGCAGGCCCCAGTATTGCTGCAACGAGCCAAGTTTTTTGCTGCCCGCAACCGGAAAGGATTTTTTCTGGTAGTAACTGCCCTTGCCCGAGCCATAGTCCAGCAGGGTTTTGGAACGGAACTCCCCGATGACCATGCGGATGCGGGCAATATGCGGCGCCAGGCTGGCACCATCGAAGGTCTCGCTCGCCTGAAGCTTTCCGGTGCCTGCGTCATGCATCTGCTTGTAAAAATCGACAAGCTGGGTATAGCGCGGGCTGGGTGTGCTGCGGGTATACGTCACGCCTCTCACTCCAGATACAGCTTCATGCCGACATGGCTGGCCTTGAATCCGAGCCGTTCATAAAGACGGTGTGCGCCCTGCCGGCTGTTGTCGGAGGTCAGCTGCACCATCTTGCACCCCTTCTCCTTCGCGCGTGCGACAGCATGGCGGATCAGGTCAGAGCCGAGGCCCTTGCCGCGCAGGCTGCTCTCGATCCGCACCGCCTCGATCTGGGCGCGCTGCTTGCCCAGGCTGCCGAGACCGGGAAGAATCAATAACTGAAGGCAGCCGATGATGGCGCCGGCGTCGTTCAGCGCCAGAATCACCTCGGCGCCGATACGCTGCAGGCCGGCAAAGGCGATGCCGTATTCAGGCGGCAACGGATCGGTATGGCGCTCACGGCCACCGCCCAGATGATCGTCAGCCAGCAGGCGCACGATCTCGGGCAGGTCGGCCGCGGTGGCCAGTCTGAACTGCAGGCTCACTCGGCGGCCTCGGCGGCGGCATTCTCCCGGGCCGGATCATAGGCCAGATTGGGCGCCAGCCAGCGTTCCATGGTGGCGAGATCCATATCCTTGCGCCTGGCGTAATCCGCCACCTGGTCGCGCTCGATGCGACCGATGCCGAAATACTCCGCCTGCGGGTGGCTGAAATACCAGCCGCTGACCGCGGCCGACGGCCACATGGCAAAACTCTCGGTCAGCGTGATGCCGGCCTTCGCGGTGGCGTCGAGCAGGCGGAACAGCGTCGCCTTCTCGGTATGGTCGGGACAGGCCGGATAACCCGGCGCCGGGCGGATGCCGCGATAGTCCTCGGCGATCAGCGCGTCGTTGCCCAGCGTCTCGTCCGCCGCATAGCCCCAGAATTCCTTGCGCACGCGTTCATGCATGCGCTCGGCAAAGGCTTCGGCCAGGCGATCAGCCAGGGCCTGCGCCAGGATACCGGAATAATCATCCTGCCTGGTGGTGAATTCACGCTTGATCCACTCGTCCAGTCCGATACCGGCCGTAACGGCGAAGGCGCCGACATAGTCGGCCAGGCCGGATTCCTTCGGCGCGACGAAATCGGCCAGCGAGATATTCGCCCGGTCGCGGTCGCGCTTCATCTGCTGGCGCAGCATATGCAGCCGCGCCACCTCCTCGCCCTGCGCCTCATCGGCATAGAGGGCGATGTCGTCATCGTCGATCTGCGCTGCCGGCCAGAAGCCGATCACCGCAGAGGCCCGGATCGGCTTTTCCTCGACGATGCGCTTGAGCATCGCCTGCGCATCCTTGAACAGGTTGCTGGCCGCCTCGCCCACCACAGGGTCTTTCAGGATATCGGGATATTTGCCGCGCAACTCCCAGGACGAGAAGAAGGGCGTCCAGTCGATGCGCTCGACCAGCTCTGAGATCGGATAATCCTCGAATACCTTCACACCCAGGAAACCCGGACGCGGCGGCGCGTAGCCATTCCAGTCGATCTTTGTCTTGTTGCGGCGGGCATCGGCAATGCTCTGGCGCGGACCAGTGTTGCGCTCGCGGGCATGGATGTCGCGGATCCTCTGGTATTCGTTTGCAATCTCGCCGGCATAGACAGGGCGATCACTGGTCGAGACCAGCTTGCCGGCTACGCCGACCGCGCGCGAGGCGTCGGTGACATAGACCACCGGGCCCTTGTAGTTCGGCGCGATTTTGACCGCAGTATGTACCTTCGACGTGGTGGCGCCGCCGATCAGCAGCGGCAGGTTCAGGCCTTCCCGCTGCATCTCGCTGGCGACATAGCACATTTCATCCAGGCTGGGCGTAATCAGACCGCTGAGGCCGATGATATCAACCTTCTGTTTCTTGGCTTCGTCCAGGATGCGGGCGCAGGACACCATGACACCGAGATCGATCACCTCGTAATTGTTGCACTGGAGCACGACGCCGACGATGTTCTTGCCGATATCGTGCACATCGCCCTTCACCGTGGCCATCAGCACCTTGCCATTGGTCTTGGCCGGGCCGGCATTCTTTTCGGCTTCGATGAAGGGCAGCAGGTAGGCCACCGCCTTTTTCATCACACGGGCGGATTTCACCACCTGCGGCAGGAACATCTTGCCAGAACCGAACAGGTCGCCAACCACGTTCATGCCGTCCATCAGCGGGCCTTCGATCACATCGAGCGGGCGGCTGACGATATGGCGCGCCTCTTCGGTATCCTGATCGATGAAATCGGTAATGCCATGCACCAGGGCATGGGTCAGACGGGCGCGCACTTCCTTTTCGCGCCAGGACATGTCGATTTCCTGCGACCGCGCACCGCCCTTGAAGCGCTCGGCGATTTCCAACATACGCTCGGTGGCATCCGGGCGGCGGTTGAGCAAAACGTCTTCCACGCGCTCGCGCAGCTCGGCCGGAATATCCTCATAGACCGGCAACTGGCCGGCATTGACGATGCCCATGTCCATGCCGTTCTGCATGCCGTAATACAGGAAGACGGCATGCATCGCCTCGCGGACCTGTTCGTTGCCACGGAAGGAGAACGACACGTTCGAGACACCGCCGGAAATATGGCAATGCGGCAGGTTTTCACGGATGCGTTTCGCGCCCTCAAAGAATTCGACCGCGTAATTGTTGTGCTCCTCGATGCCGGTAGCGACGGCGAAGATATTCGGGTCAAAAATGATGTCTTCCGGCGGGAAACCGATCTGCTCGGTCAGCAGCTTGTAGGCGCGGGCGCAGATCTCAAATTTTCGGTCGGCTGTATCGGCCTGGCCCTGTTCGTCAAACGCCATCACCACGACGGCAGCGCCATAGCGGCGCACCTTGCGGGCCTGGGTGAGAAAGGCGTCTTCACCCTCCTTCATGCTGATCGAGTTGACGATGGCCTTGCCCTGCACGCATTTCAGGCCGGCCTCGATGATCTCCCATTTCGAGCTGTCGATCATGATCGGCACACGCGAGATATCGGGCTCGGATGCAATCAGGTTGAGGTATTTTACCATCGCCGCCTTGGAGTCGAGCATGCCCTCGTCCATGTTGACGTCGATGATCTGGGCACCACTTTCCACCTGCTGGCGCGCGACCGTGAGCGCGGCGTCGAAATCGCCGTTCAGGATCAGCTTGCGGAATTTGGCCGAGCCGGTGACGTTGGTACGCTCGCCGATATTGATGAAGACCGGGCCGTTGAAGCCGCGTTCCTTCAGATCGGACATGTCAGACTCTTTCCTGGTCATGCGGCAGGCACGGCAAAAGGCTCAAGGCCGCTCAGGCGCAGCTGCGGCGGAATGGTCGGAATGCGGCGCGGCTTGATACCTTTCACGCTGTCGGCAATCGCCTTGATATGCTCCGGCGTGGTGCCGCAGCAACCGCCGACGATATTGACCAGGCCCGACTGCGCCCATTCGCGCAGATGCGCGGCGGTGGTATGTGGCGCTTCATCATATTCACCAAACTGATTCGGCAATCCGGCATTGGGATAGGCGCTGACCGGCACATCGGCGACGCGGCTCAATTCGGCAATATAGGCACGCATCTGCTCGGCACCGAAGGCGCAGTTGAGGCCGACCGAAAACGGCTTGGTGTGACGCAGGCTGTTCCAGAAGGCCTCGGTGGTCTGCCCCGACAGCGTGCGGCCGGACAGGTCGGTGATGGTGCCCGAGATCATGATGGGCCATTCCTCGCCCAGTTCGTCGAACAGCTCGTAGACGCCGAAGGCGGCAGCCTTGGCATTCAACGTGTCAAACACAGTTTCGATCAGCAGCAGATCGGCGCCCCCTTCGATCAGGCCACGCGCCTGTTCCTTATAGGCATCCTTCAGCTCATCGAAGGTGATGTTGCGGAAATCCGGACGGTTAACATCGGGTGAGAGCGAGGCCGTGCGGTTGGTCGGCCCCATGGCGCCGGCAACAAAACGCGGCTTGGACGGATCTTTTGCAGTGTATTCATCCGCCGCCAACCGCGCCAGCCGGGCGCCCTCGCGATTGATGTCATGCACGGCGGATTCAAGATGGTAGTCAGCCTGGCTGATCCAGGTGCCGCTGAAGGTGTTGGTCTCGATGATATCGGCATCGGCATCGAGATATTCCTTGTATACGGCAAGGATCACATCGGGCCGCGTCAGGTTCAGAACATCGTGATTGCCCTTGAGGTCGCTGTTGGCACCCTTGAAACGGTCGCCGCGATAATCGGCCTCGGTCAGCTTGCGACGCTGCAGCATGGTGCCCATGGCGCCATCCAGCACCAGGATGCGTTCTTTCGCCGTCTTGGCCAGCAGCGCACGACGTGTCTGGCGCTCCTCAAGCGTGGTCATCGACATACTCCTTACGCAGCGGCTTCGCCGGTGATGCTCGGCTTCGGCCGCACACCCAGGACATGGCAGATCGCATAGGTGAGATCGGCGCGGTTGAGTGTGTAGAAATGGAACTCGTCGATGCCGGCGGCGAGAAGCCGGCGGCACTGTTCAGCAGCCAGATGCGCCGCCACCATGCGCCGCGTCTCGGCGTCATTGTCGAGACCATCAAACTGGTCAGCCATCCAGGCCGGCACGCTGGCGCCGCAGGCGGCCGAGAATTTCACCACCTGGCGGAAATTGGTCACCGGCAGGATGCCCGGCACGATCGGCACCGTGATACCGGCCGAACGGGCGCGTTCGAGGAAGCGGAAATACACATCGGTGTCGAAGAAATACTGGGTAACGCAGCGGGTGGCACCGGCATCGACCTTGCGCTTGAGATGTTCCAACTCGACGCGCGGCGATGTCGTATCGGGATGGCCTTCGGGGTAGCAGCCGACGCTGATCTCGAAATCGCCGATCTTCTTCAGGCCGGCAATCAGATCGGTGGAATTGGCATAGCCTTGCGGATGCGGCGCGAAACCGCCGGTGCCTTCCTGCGGGTCGCCGCGCAGCGCCACGATATGGCGGATGCCGGCCTGCCAGTAATGCTGGGCGACCTCGTCCACTTCGCCCTTCGAGGCGCCGACGCAGGTGAGATGCGCCGCCGGCTTCAGGCCGGTTTCGTTGAGGATGCGGACCACGGTGTTATGCGTGCGCTCGCGGGTGGAACCGCCGGCACCATAGGTTACCGAGACAAAACGCGGCTCGAGCGGGGCCAGGCGGGTGACGCTGCGCCACAGGCTCTCTTCCATCTCCACCGTCTTCGGCGGGAAGAATTCAAATGACACTTTCAGCGGGCCCGAGCGGCGGGCGGCATGGGCATTGCTATCGGGGAGCGTCATTCGGCGGCACTCTTCTGCTGAGAATTCTGAATGGCATTGCCACGCTTGACGGCACGCCAGACATGCACGGTGAGCGGCTGGCCCGGCAGGGCCGTGACCGGGTCGAGATCGAGACCGGCGGCGGCGCACCAGTGGCGCAACTCGGCATCGGCAAAGCCAAGCCGGCGATGGGCATGACGGGCGCGCAAATCTTCCAGATCGTGCGGGGCGAAATCGACGATCACCAGACGACCATGCGGTTTCAGCACCCGGGCTGCTTCCTGGATCACCTTCTGCGGTTCATCGGCGAAATGCAGCACCTGGTGGATCACTGCGGCATCGACGCTGCCACTATCCAGCGGCAGGGCATACATGTCGGCCTGGCGCACCTGGCAATGCTTGATGCCGGCGCGTTCCAGATTGCTGCGCGCGATGCTGAGCATATCGCGGCTCATATCGACGCCCAGGCCACGCTTGACCCTGGGCGACAGGATTTCCAGCAGCCGGCCGGTGCCAGTGCCGATATCGAGCAGGTCGTCGATCGGGGTCGCATCACCCAGCAGCTTCAGCACGGTGGCCTCGACCTGGGCCTCGTCGATATGAAGCGAGCGGATCGCCGACCAATGCGCGGCATTGTCGCGGAAATAGCGCTCGGCGGCATCGGCACGGGCGCGCTTCACGGCCACCAGCCGTTCGGCATCGCGCGCCAGCGTGGCATCGCTGGCCGGCAACAGGGTGGCGAGCGCCCGCACCAGCGGCGCCCCGGCCAACCGGTCGCCGACCCGGTAAAATGCCCAGGTGCCTTCTGGCACACGCTCGAGCAGCCCGGCCTCACAGAGCAATTTCAGGTGGCGGGACACACGCGGTTGGCTCTGGCCCAGAATCTGGGTCAGTTCAGACACGGTCAGTTCGCCCTCGGCACACAGGGCCAGCAGGCGCAACCGGGTCGGCTCGGCCGCAGCCCGCAGGGCGGCCATCAGGATATCCAGGGTGAAACTTGGCTCGACGCTCATGCGGCAGATATAAACATATCTTTATGTATTTGTGTAGAGCTTAAACACCGGCTCAAAAAGAATCATGGCGATCCCCCGACAGCCGCGATATGTATTCGCCTCGTTAAGGCCTTATTGTCGACCTAAAAGATCAGGTATCTCCTAGCTTTAACCGCCAAGCTTTCACGGTTGTGCCCCCATGCTCGCTGCCCTCTTGCCTCGCCGTTTCCTGTTCACTGTCCTGGCCGCTCTGGCCCTCAGCCTGCCGGGCGCGATCCAGCCTACACAGGCCGCAACACCGCCGGACCAATTCGTCCGCGAGGTCGGTGGCGACACCCTGAAGGCCCTGGGCGATCGCTCGCTGACCACCGAGAAGCGCGAAGGCCTCGTCCGCACCCTGCTGACCACCCATCTGGATCTCGATGCCGTTGGTCGCTTCTGCCTCGGCCGCTACGGTCGCGGCCTCACCGACGAGCAGAAAAAGGAATATGACCAGCTGTTCCAGGAGTATCTGGTGAAGGTCTATTCGCAGCTGCTGTCGCAATATAACGGCGAGACGCTGGAGGTGCGCGATGGCACCCGCGCCGCCGGTAGCGAGTCGATCGTAGAATCGCAGATCAACCGCCCGAGCGGCCCGCCGATCCGCGTCGAATGGAAAACCCATCACAAGGACGGCAAGCCGCTGGTCACCGATGTGGTGGTCGAAGGCGTGTCTATGGCCTTCACGCAGCGCCAGCAGTTTGAATCGGTGATCCAGAATAACGGCGGCAAGATCGATGCCTTGTTCGCCGCGATGAAAAAACAGATTGCCGGCCGCCGCTAGGCCGCAGCACAGCAACACAAAAGGCCGGCCGTCGCGAAACGGCCGGCCTTTTTTTTATCGTGGCAGTCCGGTCAGGCGCTCATGGCTGGCGTGGCCGTCAGCTCCAGCGCATAGCCGGCCGAGCGCACGGTGCGGATCACATCCGCCTCGGAATCGCCATTCAGCGCCTTGCGCAGGCGACGGATATGCACATCGACGGTGCGCTGCTCGACATAGATGTCGCGGCCCCAGACTGCATCCAGCAACTGGTCGCGCGACAGCACCCGGCCGGGATGCTCCAGGAAATACCGCAACAGACGGAACTCGGTGGGGCCGAGATGGATGTCACGGCCATTGCGGGTCACCTTGTGTGTGGCGACATCCATCACCAGGCCGCCATAGGTCAGGACTTCCTCGGCCAGGGCCGGACGGATGCGACGCAGCACCGCGCGAATACGCGCCAGCAACTCGCTGGGCGAAAACGGCTTGGCGATATAGTCATCGGCACCGGCATCGAGGCCACGCACGCGGTCGGCTTCCTCGCCGCGCGCCGTCAGCATGATGATCGGCACGTTGCGGGCATTGGGATCACGCCGCAGCTGGCGGCAAACCTCAAGGCCGGACAGGCGCGGCAGCATCCAGTCGAGCAGGATGAGATCCGGCATATGCTCAGCCACTTTCAGCAGGGCCTGCTCGCCATCCATCGCCTCGTCGACGGTGTAGTTTTCCTTTTCGAGATTATACCGCAGCAGCGCCAGCAGCGCCGCCTCGTCCTCGATCACGAGGACGCGCGGCTTGACTGTGATATTCATCGCGGGCCTCCCGGGGCATTCACCACCGCATAGGCGGTGTCATCCCCTTTCGGGCGATCTTCCTTCGGCATCTCGCCCAGAACCGTATAGTGAATCAGCTCGGCGATATTGGTGGCATGATCACCGATACGCTCAATGTTCTTGGCAATGAACAGCAGATGCGTGCAGGGCGTGATCGAGCGTGGATCTTCCATCATGTAGGTCAGCAGCTCGCGGAACAGGCTGGTATAGAGGTCATCCACCTCTTCGTCGCGCGCCCAGACCGCATCGGCCTTGGCGGCATCATCGGTGATATAGGCATCCAGCGTGTCCTTGATCAGGGCCTGCACCAGGGCGGCCATGCGCGGGATCGCGTGCACCGGCCGCACCAGCGGCGCCTGGTTCAGCGCGACGGCGCGTTTGGCCACGTTCTTGGCGTAATCGCCGATGCGCTCGATCTCGGACGAGATGCGCAGCGCGGCAACGATCACGCGCAGATCGGCGGCCATCGGCTGGCGACGCGCCAGCATCTCGATGGCGAAGTCGTCAACCTGGTTGCGCAGGGCATCGATCTTGACATCGCCATGCACCACTTCCTCAGCCAGGCTGCTGTCGCGCTTGACGATCGCGTCGACCGCCGCGGCGAGCTGCGATTCTGCCAGCCCACCCATCTGCACGATGAGCGTGGAGAGCTTCTTCAGTTCGTCGTCGTATCTCTGGACGATATGTTGCGGCATAATTCTGTCCTCGTTCTGATCAGCCGAAGCGACCGGTAATATACCCCTGGGTGCGTTCATCCTTGGGGTTGGTGAAGATCACCCTGGTATCATCCGTCTCGACCAGGCTGCCCAGATGGAAGAAAGCGGTGCGCTGCGATACACGGGCAGCCTGCTGCATCGAATGGGTGACGATGACGATCGTGTACTGTTCGCGCAGTTCATCCATCAGCTCTTCGATATGCGCCGTGGCAATCGGATCCAGCGCCGAGCAGGGCTCGTCCATCAGGATCACTTCTGGCGACACCGCGATGGCGCGGGCGATGCACAACCGCTGCTGCTGGCCGCCGGACAGGCTGGTGCCTGATTCCTGCAGCCGGTTGCCCACTTCCTTCCACAGGCCCGCCTGCTTCAGCGACGTTTCGACGATATGGTCGAGATGCTCGTTGTTCTCAGCCAAACCATGAATGCGCGGCCCATAGGCAACATTCTCATAGATCGACTTCGGGAAGGGATTGGGCTTCTGGAACACCATGCCGACGCGGGCGCGCAACTGCACGACGTCAACCTTGGCATCGTAGACATCGAGCGCATCGAGCTGGATATCACCGATCACGCGGCAGTCGCGGATGGTGTCATTCATCCGGTTCAGGCAGCGCAGGAAAGTCGACTTGCCGCAGCCGGACGGACCGATCAACGCGGTGACGGCGCGGGCCGGGATATCAAGGTCGACATCCTTCAGGGCCTGCTTCTCGCCATAGAAGACGCCAACCTTGCGCGCGACCATCTTAATTTCGATCTCAGACTGACGGAGATCGTTATGCGTACCATTCTGCATGGGAAGTCCTTATGGGCTCCGGGGAAGGATTGATCAGCGTGTATCGCCTACCAGCGACGCTCGAATTTCTTGCGCAGCAGGATGGCGGCCAGATTCATCAGCAGCAGGAAAACCAGCAGCACGATGATCGCCGCCGAGGTTTTTTCGACAAAGCCGCGCTCAGAACTATCGGCCCACATGAAGATCTGCACCGGCAGAACCGTGGCAGCATCGATCGGGGTGGCCGGGATATCGACGATGAAGGCAACCATACCGATCATCAGCAGCGGCGCGGTTTCACCCAGCGCATGAGCCATGGCGATGATGGTGCCGGTGAGAATGCCCGGCATGGCCAGCGGCAGCACATGGTGCAGCACCACCTGCAGGGGTGAGGCACCCAGTCCCATGGCGGCCTGGCGGATCGATGGCGGTACGGCGCGCAACGCCGCGCGGGAAGCGATGATGATGACAGGCAGGCTCATGAGCGCCAGCACCAGGCCGCCCACCAGCGGCGCCGACCGCGGCATGCCGAAGAAGCCGATGAAGACCGCAAGGCCGAGCAGACCGTAAACGATGGAGGGAACCGCGGCGAGATTGTTGATGTTGACCTCGATCACCTCGGTCCAGCGGTTCTTCGGGGCGAATTCCTCCAGGTAGATCGCCGCCATGATGCCGAGCGGGAAGGCAACGATCAGCGTGACCAGCAAGGTATAGAATGAGCCGACCACGCCACCCCAGACACCGACCAGTTCGGGTTCACGGCTATCGGCACCGGTGAAGAAGCGGGTATTGAAGCGCAGCTCAAGATCGCCACTGGCCTTGAGCGTATCGATCCAGCGAACCTGGTTGTCCTTGACCCGCCGCTGTTCTTCGGGGGCTGTCGTATCAACCTGCTTTTTCACGAACACATCGATATCCGATGCGGTCGGCAACCAGATGGTGATTTTCTGACCGATCAGCGTGGGGTCGGCAGCCACCATGCGGCCCACCTGCGATTCAGCACCGGAACTGACCAGGGACTGCAGACGGCGACGGTCGCCGCGGCTCTGCACCTCGGGGAATTTCTTCTGCAGTGCCTCAAGAATGATGGCACCGTAGTTGCCCTGCATGATCTTGCGGGTGTCGGTGGTACCGACCGGCGCGATCTGCTCGGCGCTCAGCTGCAGATCCAGCCGCACATGGGTCTGCTGAAAGGCGGTGAAGCCGGCGCCAACAATCGTGAACAGCAGCAGGCAAAGTGCCGCCACCGAGAACAGGATCGCCGCCATGCCGATCATCTTGAAGCGATGTTCAGACGCATAGCGGGCGCGCAGACGCCTGGTCGCCTCGTCGGTCATATGAACACCGGGTGCCACAGCGGCCGGAGCTGTGCGCGGAGCGGTATCTGCCAGAATATCAGTCATATTGTTCCCGGTATTTCTTGACGATGCGCAGGGCAATGATGTTGAGGCTGAGCGTGACAATGAACAGCACCAGACCCAGCGCGAAGGCGGCCAGAGTCTTGGGGCTGTCGAACTCCTGGTCGCCGACCAGCAGCGAGGCGATATGCACGGTGACGGTGGTGACGGCCGCAAATGGATTGGCCGTCAGATTGGCCGCAAGGCCGGCCGCCATCACCACGATCATGGTCTCGCCCAGCGCGCGGCTGAATGCCAGGATCACCGATGCGGCAATACCAGGCAGAGCCGCCGGCAGGATCACGCGCTTGATGGTTTCCGATTTCGTGGCGCCGAGGCCGTAGGAGCCATCACGCAGGCTCTGCGGCACGGCATTGATCACGTCATCTGACAGAGACGAGACGAAGGGGATGATCATGATGCCCATCACCAGGCCGGCGGCGAGCGCGGACTGTGAGGCCACCGCGAGGCCGATGCTTTCACCGGCATCGCGAATAAAGGGCGCCACCGTCAAGGCGGCAAAGAAACCATAGACCACGGTGGGAATGCCGGCGAGAACTTCCAGAGCCGGCTTGGCAAAAGCACGCACTTTGGGCGCGGCATATTCGGCCATATAGACGGCGGCCATCAGGCCGACCGGCACGGCGACAATCATGGCAATGGCTGCGATCAGCAGCGTGCCGGCAAACAGCGGCACCGCGCCGAAGGCGCCGGACGAGCCGACCTGATCGGCACGGATGGCCGTTTGTGGCGACCAGGTGAGGCCGAAGAGGAATTCAAGAGGGTTGACCGATGAAAAGAAGCGCAAGGCCTCGAACACCAGCGACAGCACAATGCCGATCGTCGTCAGCACCGCGATGGTCGAACTGACAATCAGCAGCACATTGGCAATCCGTTCAACGCGGTTGCGAGCGCGGAAATCCGGCGTGATGCGGCTGCGGCCATACAGCAGGCCGGCGATGCCCAGCGCCAGAGCGATCACCCAAAGCGCGGTGGTGCCAAGCTGGCGCAGGCTGATGTAATGCTCGATGATCGGACGCAGCGTGGCATCGGCCTTGTCGAGCGGGATATTGCCATAGGCCATGTTGCGGATATCGGAAATCACCAGGCCAAGCTGGTCTGCCGGCAGCCGGCGGATTGCCTCGGGCAATTCGCTGATCACCAGGCTGCGCACCAGCGCATCCTCGAAGGCGATCCAGATGCCGAACAACAGCAGCGCGGGCAGGCCGCACCAGATCACGACATACCAGCCATAAAACATCGGCAGGGAATGCAGGTTGCGGATTTTGCCGCTCGCGGAGGCCATGGCCCGCGACTTGCCGAGGTAGTAGCCGACGATGGTCAGGCCGAGCAGAACCAGAAGCAGCAGCGACAATGACATCGTCTTCCCCGGCGAAAATTCAGCGAATATGAATGCGAATCAGAACGTGACGAAAAGATCCGGCGGCCGGAACATCCGGCCGCCGGGCAGTCTTTACATGGCCAGGTTGGTCAGGCTGATTACCTGCGAACGAACCTTTTCCATTTCCGCCTTCGGCATGGAAACCAGGCCCTTCTTCTCCAGGTAGCCGCCGGCAGCCATGGCGCGGTCGCTGACGTATTCGGCCATGAATTCCTTCATGCCCGGCACGACGCCGATATGGGCCTTCTTGGCATAGACGAACAGCGGACGCGACACCGGGTACTTGCCGCTGGAAATGGTGTCGGCATCGGGCTCGACGCCGTCAACCTTGGCACCGACCAGCTTGTCGGCATTCTCTTCCAGGAAGGAATAACCAAACACGCCCATCAGGCCGACGCCGCCGGAAGCCAGACGCTGCACGATCAGGTTGTCGTTCTCGCCGGCTTCGATGAAGGCGCCGTCTTCACGGATCTTGGCGCAGGCCGCACCCTGGGCCTTCTTGTCGGCGATCGCCTTGATCTCCGGGAAAGCCTTGCAACCATGATCCATGACCAGCTCGACGAAGCTGTCGCGGGTGCCCGAGGTGGGCGGCGGGCCCATCACTTCGATCTTCCAGTCCGGCAGGCTGGCATTCACCTGCTTCCAGGTCTTGTAGGGATTGGCGACCAGTTGACCGTTCACCGGCACCTGGGCGGCCAGCGCGAGCCAGATGTCTTCACGCTTCAGGTTGACCGGCGTGCTGCCCTTCTTCATCGCAACCGCGATGCCGTCAAAACCGACCTTGATTTCGACGATTTCCTTGACGCCGTTGGCGGCGCACTGTTCGAACTCACCCTTGGTCATGGCGCGCGAGGCATTGGTCAGATCGGGATGCTGGGTGCCGACGCCGCCGCAGAACAGCTTCATGCCGCCGCCAGTGCCAGTGCTTTCCACGATCGGGGCCTTGAAGCCGCCGGTCTGCGAGAAGCGCTCCGCCACTGTGGTGGTGAAGGGATAGACGGTCGACGAACCGACAATACGGATCTGGTCGCGCGCCTGCTGCGCGGCGGCCGGTTCAGCCAGGCCGATAGCCGCCATTGTGGCGAGGCCGGCGAGAAGAAGAGCCTTATTGGTCACGGTATACCTCATCGTGGTTTCCTCTGACGCACCGGATGTGCGCCGGGTGGCTGAAACGCGTGCCTTGCGTTCCGGACCGGACGAGAGGGGGTTAACGTTGTCTCGACCGGTGGCCGCGACTTCTACGGGGACCGGGTGACATGGTTATTGCAGATATATTGCACTGATATGACAGTGCTAGACCGGCGTAGCGGTTGTCGTGGCTTTTTCAAGAACATTTGGCATACGAACAATGAATTCGCTGCCTGTTCCCAGTTCGGATTCAATGACAAGCCGGCCGCGGTGACGGTTGATGATGTGTTTCACAATGGCCAGGCCAAGGCCGGTTCCGCCCAGATCGCGGCTGCGCGCCGAGTCGACCCGGTAGAATCGCTCGGTGAGTCGCGGCAGGTGCTCGCGCGGGATGCCCTCGCCCTGGTCGCGCACGCCGACCTCCAGCCCCTCGCCGGTTGTCGCCGGCCCCAGCCGCACGGTCACGGCACTGTCGGCACGGCCATATTTGATCGCGTTGTCGATCAGGTTCTGGAACACCTGCATCAGCTCGTCGCGGGCGCCGCGCACTGGCGGCAGATCCTCCTGCAGGTGGAGAGCGATACGAATGTTCTTCGCCTTCGCCTGCGGTTCCAGCGCGGCGGCCACATCGCGCAGCAGCGGCGCCAGCGCTACCGGCTCCGACGGGTGATCATGTTCACGCAATTCGATCTGCGACAGTGACAGCAGATCCTGGATCAGGCGTGCCATACGGCCAGCCTGGTCGCGCATGATACCCAGAAAACGGATGCGCGCCGGCTCGTCATCCTTGGCCGGGCCGAGCAATGTCTCGATGAAGCCGACCAGCGAGGCCAGCGGCGTGCGCAGTTCATGGCTGGCATTGGCGACGAAGTCGGCGCGCATCTTCTCGGCCTTGCGCAGCGAAGTCAGATCATGCAGCGCCAGCACCGCCGCCGTATCTTCCCGCGCCGCCGGCAGCGCCACCACGCGCACCGAGAAGCTGCGGCCATCGGGCACCGGCAGGGTGAGATCGGCCGACGCCATGCCGGTTTCGCCCCCCAGCACCGCATCGGCCGCATCCAGCACGGTGGGATGGCGCAGCGCCACGGTCAGGTCGTTGCCGACGATATCGTTGCCGAAGAACTTGCGGGCGGCGAAGTTGGCCCGCGCGATGGTGCGCTTGCCATCCAGCAGCAACACCGGATCGGGCAGCGCATTGAGGATCGCATCCGCCGTGGTGGTCTGCAGCGCCACCTGCCCCTTCTCGTCCAGCAGGGTCTGGCGCAGGCGCTCGACCGTCAGGCCAAGCTCGCCGATCATGGTCAGCGCATCCCAGTCGCTGCCGGTGCGCGGGCCGGCGCCGGCGATTTCATCGGTGCTGCGCAGCACGCGCCAGGCCGCCAATGTGTGCCAGGCCGCGAACAGCGCGATGACGCCCAGCATCGGCAGCAGCATCGACCAGGCCGCCGCGCTCGACACCGCATCGAGATAGCGGGCAATGGCGACGATGCTGGCCAGCGGCAGGCCGAGAATCAGGAACAGGGCGAGCCAGCGCATCAGCGGATAGCGCATGGTGGGCAGCCTGCTGACGGGCGACTCGCTCATCGCGGCTGCCAGCGCAGCAGGGTGTCCACCAGGCGCTTTAGTACGGCAACCAGCGGCGCGGCACGCTGAGCATCCCAATGATCGAGATTGGCTTCGTCCATGTAGCAACTCTGCGCCATTTCCAGCTGCAGTGCATGCATGTTCTCGGCCGGACGACCATACTGCCGCGTGATATAGCCGCCCTTGAAGCGGCCATTGTGGATATGGGTGAAGCCCGGCGCCTCACTCAGCACGCCATAGGCCTGTGCGGCCAGCGCCGGATCGCAGCTGCGGCCTTCATTGGTGCCAAGGTTGAGATCAGGCAGCTTGCCCTGGAAGAATCGCGGCGCTTCGCTGACGATGCTGTGGCCATCAAGCAGGATGGCATAGCCATGGCGCGCCTTGATCGCCGCCAGTTCGGCAGCCAGGCGATCATGATACGGCCGCCAGTACTGCTCGGCGCGCCCGGCGATTTCGGCTGCCTCGGGTGCCATGCCATCCAGGTAGAGCGGCGCACCGTCGAAGCCGCCGGTCGGGCAAAGCTCGGTATTGTCGGCCCCAGGATACAGCGCACGGCCACTGGGATCGCGGTTGAGATCGACGACATAGCGCGACTGGGTCGCCACCATCAGGCCCGCGCCCAGCCCGGTGACAAAGCTGTAGAGCTTTTCGACATGCCAGTCGGTATCAGCCAGCCGGCGGGCTGCCGGCATCAGCCGCGCAGCCAGGCCCGGGCTGAGGCCTGTGCCAGCATGGGGCACATTGACCAGCAGCGGCGTGTGGCCGGGAACAACAGTGAACAGGTCGGCGATGGCGGTCATGGCAAGACTGGAAAATTGCGGCCGACATAGGTAACAAAGCGAACCGCCTACGCCAAGCTGCGAGGTCCGGCCGACATGGACAATTCACAGCATGGCAATCAATTTGAGCAAAGGCCGGCTTTCGCCTAGAGTGCGGCAGCCTTCCTGCCGTTCCGATTAAGCCTCACCAGTTCTAAGGTTATTCGATGGATATTACACTCTTCGGGCTCACGGTCACTGCCGCCGAAATGAGCGCTTTCGCCCAGGTCATCCTGATCGACGTCATCCTGTCGGGTGACAACGCGATCGTGATCGGCATGGCGGTTGCCGGCCTGCCGGCGGCGCAGCGCAACAAGATCATCGTCTACGGTATCCTTGCCGCCACCGTCCTGCGCATCATGTTTGCCAGCGTGGCCGTGCAGCTGCTGCAGATCATCGGCCTGACGCTCGCAGGCGGCATCCTGCTGCTCTGGGTCGCCTGGAAGATGTGGCGCGAATTGCGTGCACAGGCCAAGGCCGCCAAGGATGGCGCCAATGGTGGCGAGCCGGCCGAAAAGCCGGCGCCGAAGACCCAGCGCGAAGCGGTGATGCAGATCATCGTCGCCGACCTGTCGATGTCGATCGACAATGTGCTGGCGGTGGCGGGCGCTGCCCGCGACCATCCCTATATCCTGGGCTTCGGCCTGGTGCTGTCGATCGCGCTGATGGCCGTCGCCTCCAAGGCGATCGCCCGCCTGCTCGACCGGTATCACTGGATCGCCTATATCGGCCTGGTCATCATCGCCTATGTGGCACTGAAGATGATCTGGGACGGTGGCCACCAGGTGGCCCCGTTTATCCCCGCCCTCAACGGCGGCTGATTGCTGGCCTCCATCGACCCGGCCTGCGCCGGGTCGATGGAGCAGCAGCGTTCATTCCTTCCAGAAGCCTGCCACTGCATCGGCGAGATCCTCGCCATACAGATCCTTGAAGAAGTGGTCGGCACCATCGACTGTGATGCTGCGCAGATGGGCCAGCTTCGGCAGCGCCTGCAGGCGCTGCGGCAGGTCGGTCACGATCTCGTCGCCGCCGGCCACCACCACCAGCGTCGGACGCGGCAGCTTCGCCATCTGGCTCGGCGTATCGTTGCGGCCATCGGCAGCGTGATAATCGGCGAAGCTGGCTGCCGCCACGGTGGCATTCGGGCAATACATGAAGCCCGGCACCGCCATCATCTCTGCGCCTTTCCCCCCGGCCACCAGCGCCTCGGCCTTGCCAATCACCGGCGCGAAGTCGGCCTTGAAGCGCGCCTTGAACTCGCTTGCGGCACGGGTGCGATCAAAGGTGGTTGGGCCCGCCAGCACGATCTTCTGCACCGCAGCCGGCAGTTTGCCGCCGGCGGTCGCGGCATAGAAGGCGACCTGCGCGGCACCGCGTGAATGCCCGAGAATCCCGATCTTCGTGGCACCCGCCTTTGCAGCCCAATCGATCCAGGCGGCAATTTCACTGGCAGCCTGCGCATTGCTGTGGCGATGCGGCTGCGTGCAGTCATACATGCCCTTGCGGTCGGATATCCCGAGCGAGAGTGAGACGGCGAGCGTCGAGAGCCCGCGTTCGGCCAGCAGCGCCTGCTGCGCCTGCATGATCTCCATGCGGTTATGCGCCAGCGTGCCGTGCACCAGGATCAGCAGGCCGTCCTTCGCCGTTTTGCCCGGCGCCAGGGTCAGCTCGCCATCAAGGCCACGCCCCTCCTGCACCAGACGTACCGGCTCTGCCTGCGCCACGGCTGCTACACCGAGACAGCCCAGCAGGACCGTCATACGCAATATACGAAACATTGTTCTTCCTCCCCGGGCGCGGCGACCATTGATCGTGTATGCTCCATCAAATAACATCACCGCATGCCCTTTTCCCGCATTGCACAATTTTTATGTGTTTTAGCTGTCGCGCTGTTCGCTTCGCCTATACAGCCGTTGGCCCAGGCTAGGCCATCCCTGCAGCTGGTAATGTTCGAACGCGCTGACTGCCCCTGGTGCCGGGCCTGGCATCGCGAGATCGGCATCGGCTATGGCCAGTCGGATGAAGGCCTGCAGGCGCCGCTGCGCCGTGTCGACCTGGAAAAGCCCTGGCCGGCCGATCTGCCGAAGCTGCCGGTCCTCTATACGCCGACTTTCGTCCTGATGACCTGCCGCACGGAGCTGGCGCGCCTCGTCGGGTATCCCGGCGCTGACTTCTTTTATCCAAAAATCGCACAGTTGATTGCCGATCATGGCAAGAGCCTATCATGCCCCTGAGCAAAAACTCCACTTGCAAAGTGTGGAATGAGTTTGATATGGACTCCTTAACCCGCAGTCGACAGGCTGCACCACCGCCCCGAAGCATCATCGGGAGCAGTGGGGATAAACCGGAGGAACGATGCGACTGACGCGCCTGCTCGCCGCCGCAGCCCTGCTGCTGGCCCCCACACTGGTTCCGCCCGCCTTCGCCCAGAATGCCGAGGTTCGCGAACCCGGTCTGGTGCCCTATGTGGTCAAGGACTACGCCATTGAAAAGTCGCTGACCGGCAAGCCGGGCGATGCTGCCAAGGGCCGGCAATGGGCCATCACCGGTGGCCAGGGCAATTGCGTGATCTGCCACAAGATGCCGATCCCGGAAGTTGCCTTCCGCATTGGCAATGTCGGCCCGGACCTGAGCGAAGTCGGCGGCCGGCTGACGCCTGCCGAAATCCGCATGCGAATCGTTAACTCGAAGCTGCTGAACGAAGAGACCATCATGCCGGCCTATTACCGGGTCAGCGGCCTGACCCGCGTGGCGCCAGCCTTTGCCAACAAGCCAATGCTGAGCGCCGAACAGGTCGAGGATCTGGTCGCGTATCTGTCGACGCTGAAATAAGCACCCCCTTTACGACGCAGGAGTGTCTGTCATGTCCGAACCCCTTCATCTGCCCAAACGCCAGAGCGGCCTGAACCGGCGCCAGGCGGTGGCCGCCTTCGGTGCGGTGGCTGCCCTGACGCCGTTTGCCGCCGCCGCCTCGCCAGAAACGGCCAAGAAGGCGCTGAGCGATCTCGTCAAGGCCGAGCCCAAGGCCGGCAAGGTGCAGATCAAGACCCAGGAAATCGCCGAGAACGGCAACACCGTCCCGGTGACCATCGCGGTCGACAGCCCGATGACCGACAAGGACTACGTCAAAGCGATCCATGTGGTCGCCGACCGCAATCCGCAGCCGGGCGTCGCCTCCTTCATGCTGACGCCGGCCAACGGCAAGGCAGAAGTGCAGTTGCGCATGCGCATGGCCGAGACGCAGAACATCATCGCCGTCGCCGAGATGAGTGATGGCACGGCCTGGACAGCGACCCGCGAAGTCAAGGTCACCATTGGCGGCTGCGGCGGCTGAGCGAAGCGGATCAGGAAAGGATCATACCATGGCTGAAGATATCAAGCCGCGCATCCGGGTGCCGCAGAGCGCCAAGAAGGATGAAATCATCGAGATCAAGACGCTGATCTCGCATCCGATGGAATCGGGTCAGCGCAAGGATTCGCAGGGCAAGACCATCCCGCGCAAAATCATCAACAAGATGACCGTTGCCTTCAATGGCAAGCCGGTGTTCGAAGCGCGGCTGGAACCCGCCATCTCGGCGAATCCGTATCTGTCGTTCTTCCTCAAATGCACCCAGAGCGGCAGCCTGGAATTCACCTGGACCGACGACGACGGCAGCACCTACAAGGCCACCCAGGCCATCACGGTCAGCTGAGGATATGCGCATGCCCCAAACGCATTCCTTGGCGCGCATTATCTGTGCCGCAGCCGCCTCGCTGGTATTGCTGTCCGGCCTGACTGCCTGCGACAACAAGCAGTCGGCCGGAGCCAACGATTCCGAGGTTCTGGCCGAGTATCGCGCCAATCCGAAATATGCCGACCGCATCACCGGTGACAAATTCTCGGGTTATGTTTTTGCCTCGCCCGAGACGCAGGCAATGCAGGACGACGATTTCGAGAATCCGGGCATGCTGGCGGTGCAAGATGGCGAGGGCGAATGGGGCAAGGTGGTCGGCAGTGCCGGCAAGTCCTGCGCCTCCTGCCATAACGACGCCAAGAGCATGAAGGGCGTCGCCGTTGCCTATCCGAAATACGAACCCAAGGTTGGCAAGCTTGCCAATATCGAGCAGCGCATCAACCTGTGCCGCACCGAGAACATGAAGGCCCCGGCACTGCGCTGGGAATCGAAGGAGCTGCTCGGCCTGACCGCCCTGGTCGAATACCAGTCGCGCGGTCTGCCGATCAGTGTGCGCATCGATGGCCCGGCCAAGCCCTTCTTCGAGGAAGGCAAGAAGTTCTACTACACCCGGCGCGGCCAGATGGACGTTGCTTGCGCTCATTGCCACGAAGCCAATGCCGGCATGAATATCGGTGTCGAGAATCTCAGCCAGGGCCAGTCGAACGGTTATCCGACCTATCGCCTGAAATGGCAGGCTTTCGGTTCGCTGCATCGCCGGTTTGAAGGCTGCAACGAAGAAGTGCGCGCACAGCCCTATCCGCGCGGCTCCGACGAATACACCAATCTCGAACTCTTCGTCGCCTGGCGCGGCAACGGCCTGAAATCCGAAGCACCCAGCGTCCGCCGCTAATCGTCCGCCCTGTATAGGGCGGACGCATATTCTCGTTGTACAGAAATTTAGTGTTGTCGTTCATTTTACAGGGCTGATGAAATGCTGAGTCGCCGCGATATCCTGCAAGCCGGAGCTGCCGCAGCGGTGCTGATGGGTGGCGCTCCCGTCGGCGCTCTAGCTGCCGCGCAGAAGATCAGCCAGGCCGACCTGCTGCGCTTCCAGCCGCTCGGCCAGGTGACGCTGCTGCATTTCACCGATATTCACGCCCAGATCGTGCCGCTGCATTTCCGCGAACCCAGCGTCAATATCGGCGTCGGCGCTGCACTCGGCCTGCCGCCCCATCTGGTCGGCAGCCACCTGCTGAAGCAGTTCGGCATCAAGACCGGTTCGCCCGAGGCGCATGCACTGGCCTATAACGATTTTGCGCAATTGGCCAAGGATTACGGCCGGCTTGGCGGCGCCGCGCAACTCGCGACACTGGTGAAGGCAATCCGCGCCGAACGGCCGAACAACACGCTGCTGCTCGATGGCGGCGACACCTGGCAGGGCAGCTACACCTCGCTGGCCGAAAAGGGTGGCGACATGGTGAAGGTGATGCAGGCGCTGGGCGTCGATGCCATGACCGCCCATTGGGAATTCACCTACGGCGCCGAGCGGGTGAAGCAGATCACCGAAAGCATGGGCATTCCCTTCCTGTGCGGCAACGTGAAGGACACCAGCTTTGGCGATGAGGTGTTCGAGGCGGTGAAAGTGTTCGAACGCGGCGGGGTGAAGATCGCCGTAATCGGCCAGGCCTTCCCCTACACGCCGATCGCCAATCCGCGCTACCTGATTCCCGACTGGTCGTTCGGCATCGAGGAAGAGAAGGTGCAGCAGCGCGTCGATGCGGCGCGTGCCGGCGGCGCCGATCTGATCGTGCTGCTGAGCCATAACGGCTTCGATGTCGACCGCAAGCTGGCCGGCCGGGTCAAGGGCATCGACGTGATCCTGACCGGTCATACCCATGACGCCATTCCGGCGGCCATCAAGGTCGGGAATACGCTGCTGGTGGCGCCTGGCAGCCATGGCAAATTCCTTGCCCGCCTCGATCTGGATGTGAAAAACAAAAAAGTTGCCGATTACCGCTTCCGCCTGATCCCGGTGTTTTCCGATGCGATCACGCCGGATCCGGCGATGCAGAAACTGGTCGACGATATCCGCGCACCACACAAAGCCGTGCTCGACAAGGTCTACGGCCGGGCCGACTCACTGCTGTATCGCCGCGGCAATTTCAACGGCACGTTTGACGACCTGATCTGCCAGGCCATGCTGGCGGAGCGCGAGGCCGAGATCGCGCTGTCGCCGGGCTTCCGCTGGGGCGCCTCGCTGCTGCCCGGCCAGGCGATCACCGGCGATATCCTGTATTCGCAGACGGCGATCACCTATCCCAATGTCTATCGCAACCAGATGACCGGCGAATTCCTCAAGACCGTGCTGGAGGATGTGGCCGACAACCTGTTCAATCCCGATCCCTACTACCAGCAGGGCGGCGACATGGTCCGCGTTGGCGGGCTGGCCTACAGCATCGATGTGTCGAAGCCGATCGGCCAGCGCATCTCCAACATGACACTGCTGCGCACCAACCAGCCGGTCGAAGCCGGCAAGAGCTATACGGTCGCCGGCTGGGCCTCGATCAACGAGGGCACGGAAGGACCGCCGATCTACGATCTGGTCGGCAAATACATCGCCGCGAAGAAAAACATCGCCATCCCGGAAAACCGCAGCGTCAAGGTGACCGGCGCCGACCCGCGCGGCATGGCATCGTAGGAGGCCGCACATCATGACCACACCGAATGATCCCTCCCGCCGCCGCTTCCTGACCTCGTCTGCTATCGGGGGCCTGACGCTGGTGGCCGGCGCCGGTGTCGGCGAGGCGATGGCTGCGGGCGATGACAACCTGCCGCCCAATGTGCCGGAATGGATGAAGACGCTGGGCCCCGGCGTCACCGCCAATCCCTATGGCAGTCCATCCGCCTACGAGAAAAACACCATCCGCCGCAACGTGCCCTGGCTGACGGCGACGGAAGAATCCTCGATCAACTTCACGCCGCTGCATGAACTCGATGGCATCATCACGCCAAGCGGCCTGTGTTTCGAACGCCATCATGGCGGCGTGCCCGACATTGACCCTGAACAGCACCGGCTGATGATCCACGGTCTGGTTGATCGCCCGCTGATCTTCACCATGGCCGATCTGATGCGCTTCCCCTCGGTCAGCCGCATCCATTTCCTCGAATGCCCGGCCAATGGCGGCATGGAGTGGAAGGGCGCGCAGATGGCCGGCGTGCAGTTCAGCCATGGCATGGTGCATTGCTGCGAATGGACCGGCGTGAAACTGTCCACCCTGCTGGCTGAAGTCGGCGTCAAGAAGAACGCCAAATGGGTACTGGCCGAGGGCGCCGATGCCGCCGCGATGACGCGCAGCATCCCGCTGGCCAAGGCGATGGACGACATCATCGTCTGTTATTCGCAGAACGGTGAACGCATCCGGCCTGAGAACGGCTATCCCTTGCGCCTGCTGGTGCCGGGCTGGGAAGGCAACGTGAATATCAAGTGGCTGCGCCGCATCAAGGTGGGCGACCAGCCCTGGCACCATCGCGAGGAAACCTCGAAATACACCGACCTGATGCCGGACGGCAAAGCGCGCCAGTTCACCTTCGTGCAGGAAGCCAATTCGGTCATCACTTCGCCCTGCCCGGAAAAGCCACTGAAACACGGCAAGGGCTTCTACGAGATCCGCGGCATCGCCTGGTCCGGCTATGGCAGGATCAAGAAGGTGGATATCTCCACCGATGGCGGCATGAACTGGCGCAGCGCCGAGTTGCAGGGCCCGGTGCTGTCGCGCTGCCTCACCCGCTTCCGTTTGCCGCTGCAATGGGATGGGCGGCCGCTGCTGCTGCAAAGCCGCGCTGCCGATGACAGCGGCTATGTGCAGCCCAGCATCGAAACCTTGCGCAAGGCGCGCGGCTTCAATTCGATCTATCACAAGAATTCGATCCATACCTGGCGCGTGCGTCCCGATGGCGAGGTTGAGAATGTCCAGATCGCTTAAAGCTTTCGCCATCCTTCTCGCCTTCGCCGCCA
The DNA here is from genome assembly GCF_943371255.1 of Ferrovibrio terrae. Classification (GTDB taxonomy): domain Bacteria; phylum Pseudomonadota; class Alphaproteobacteria; order Ferrovibrionales; family Ferrovibrionaceae; genus Ferrovibrio; species Ferrovibrio terrae_B. The sequence goes on from NZ_CALRUC010000005.1 coordinate 32,490, forward strand.
TGCCTGCGCTGGCACAGGACAAGTCGAAACGCTTCGGCTTCGGCACACCGGCCACGGCCGAACAGATCGCCGGCTGGAATATCGACGTGCGCGGCCCCGATGGCGCCGGCCTGCCGCCTGGCAAGGGCAATGTCTCTGCCGGCGAAGAGCTGTATATGGCCCAGTGCTCTGCCTGCCACGGCGAATTCGGCGAGGGCGCCGGCCGTTATCCTGAACTGATCGGCGGCCGTGGCACGCTGAAATCCGACGACCCGCGCAAGACCATCGACAGCTACTGGCCGCATGGTCCCGGCCTGTATGACTACATCTTCCGCGCCATGCCGTTTGGCGCGCCGCAGAGCCTGACGCCTGACCAAGTCTATTCGATTGTCGCCTGGCTGCTGAACCAGGGCGACCTATGGCCAGCCGACAAGGATCTCGACGCTGCCGCCCTGCGTGCCATCAAACTGCCGAACCGCGACGGTTTCATCGCCGGCGGTGATCCGCGCCCGGATGTGCAACCCGATACCTGCATGACCAATTGCCGCAAGACACCACCGAGGATCACCAGCGACCTGGCCGCCCGGCTGGGCGTGACGCCATCGCAGAAGGCGGCCGACTGATGACCACGCGGCGGCTGTTTCTGGGAGGACTGGCCCTGCTGCCGATGACAGCCCGGGCCCAGGCCAGCAAATTCGCCGATCCGCAGCCGACCATCGACGCACCCCGGAAGATCGTGCTCAGCATCTCGGAAGATGATCCGAAACGGATCGCCGCCGTGCTGAGCAACATCACCAATATCCAGAAATATTACGATGCCACCCAGGTGAAACTGGCCGTCATCGCCTATGGACCCGGGCTGATCGCTGTGCTCAAGGGCAGTCCGGTGGCGGGCCGCATCGCCAGCCTGCAGGATCTGGAGGTCGACTTCATCGGCTGCGGCGCTACATTGGATACCATGAAAAGGCCCCCGTCCGACCTGCTGCCCAACGTGACCGTCGTGGCCAACGGCCTGCCGGAGATCGTCGAGCGCAGCCTGCGCGGCTGGATTCACCTGCACCCGTGATGCCCCCATGCTGACCCGCCGCACGCTCCTCGCTGCCCTGCCCGCCCTGGCCATCGCGCCGGCTGGTCTTGCCGCGCCGGTCAACGATGACGGCCTGCATATCCAGGACTGGTTCCTCGACAGTTTCCTCGACCTCAAGCAGGATATCGAGGAGGCTGCCGCCAAGGGCAAGCGGGTGGCGCTGAGCTTCGAGCAGCGCGGCTGCATCTACTGCACCGAGATGCATGAGAAGCATCTCTCCGATCCGGTGATCAGCAGCTATATCCGCCAGCATTTCGAGATGATCCAGCTCAACCTGTTCGGCGCTCGCGAGGTCACAGATCTGGATGGCCGCGCCCTGCCCGAAAAGGAAATGGGCCGGCGCTGGGGAGTATCCTCCTCACCCACCATCCTGTTCCTGCCCGACAAGCCGCTGAAAGGCTCGGCCAAGGATGTCGCTCCGGCCCGCATGCGCGGCCTGCTGCCGCCGCCGGCCTTCCTCGCCATGTTCAAATTCGTCGCCGAACGCGCCTACGAAAAGATGGAATTCCCCGCCTATCTGGCGCAGCATCACATCGGTGCGGCCAAGGCGGCCGCGACACCCAGCAACTGAACTTTTACGTCTGCCATCCGCGTGCGCGCTAAACAGGCCGGCTACGGCCTCACCCTCTTCCTCACTTCGGCCGGCGCGCTGATCGTCGAGATCGTCGCCGGACGCATGCTGGCGCCCCATGTTGGCATGTCGCTCTATACCTGGACCGCGATCATCGCCGTGGTGCTGGCGGGCCTATCCATTGGCCACTGGATCGGTGGCCTGCTGGCGGCCCCGCAGGTGACACACAGGCGGGCCCTGCGCGGCATCGCCCTGGCGCTGCTGCTGGCCGGGTTGACGGCGGCTGGCGCAGCGCCGCTGCTCACATGGCTCGCGGCCATGCTGGGCGGTGAAAACACCGCACCGCTGCTGCTGATCGTGTTGCTGGCCGCTGGCGTATTCCTGCTGCCAAGCCTGTTTGTCGGCATCGTTTCGCCGGTGCTGACCAAGCTGGCGATCGACGATGCGCCCGCACAACAGGGCCCGATCATCGGCCGCATGTTTGCCCTGGGTGCGGCCGGCAGCATCCTCGGCACACTCAGCGCGGGTTACCTGTTCATCGCCTGGATCGGTTCGAGCGGTACCATGCTGGCGGTGGCAGCCCTGTATCTGGTGTTCGCCGCGCTGTTCTGGCAGGGCAACCGGGCGCTCACCACGGCCGCTATCGTGGTGGCGATTATCGGCAGCATCGGCCTGAGCCGCCTGCCCGCTTTCGCCGCGCCCTGCGCCACCGAAAGCGACTACTACTGCATCCGCATCGTTGATTTCGCGCCGCAGAGCGGCCGGCCATCCTCTGCCATGGTGCTGGACCATCTGGCGCACAGCATCAACGACCGCGACGATCCAACCCTGCTCTACAGCCCCTATCTGCATTTCGTCGCCGAACGCAGCGAACGCCTGCTGGGTCATCGCGCCACCCCACGGGCCTACTTCATTGGTGGCGGAGCCTTCACCCTGCCGCGCGCCTGGGCCGCGCTGTATCCACAGGCCGAACTGATTGTGGCCGAAATCGATCCGGCCGTGACGCAGATGGCAGCGCAGGCCATGTGGCTCGATCCTGCCGCACCGGCCTTGCGCATCCGTCACACTGATGCTCGCCGCCTGCTCGCCAGCCTGCCGGCGCAGCCGACATTTGATCTGGTGCTGGGAGATGCCTTCCATGACTACGCCATTCCCGCCCATCTGGTGACCCGCGAATTCCACCAGATCATCCGCCAGCGCCTGGCACCGAAGGGTGCCTATGCAATCAACGTGATCGACCAGAGCGAAAATCCGCGCTTCACCTTCAGCCTGGTCAAGACAATGCAGCGCGATTTTCCTGCCGTCGAAGTCTGGCTTGATGACGAGAGCCGCCGGCGCGGCGGGCGGGTCACCTTTGTCGTGCTCGGTCTGCTGGAGCCGAGCGAGACGCCAAGCCTGCGGGTCACACAGCCCTTCCGCCGCACATGGCTGCGCTGGCCACAGGAAGATCTCGATGCGCGCATTGCTGCCGCCGATGTGCCGGTACTGACGGATGATTTCGCGCCGGTCGACCGGCTGATGGCCGGCTTCGTCTTCCGGCCCGACGAAATGCTGCGCCAGCGCTAGCTGGCAGGAACCTGCCCCACTTCCTGGGCCGCCCTGCGGGCACGGAAGCGATCAATCGCCACCGCCACCTCGCCAGCCAGTGCCGACGAATCGCGATCGGGATGGAACAGGGCCAGCACGGCATCGGCCAGTGTCTTCAGCAGGTCGAATGACTTCTGCCCGTCGAAGCTGAAGACGAAATCCTGACCGCGCTCGTACATCTGCCTGGCCGGCAGCAGCAGGCGATCACAGATCTGGCCGACATATACCTGCTCGGTATCGGCAACGCGGCGCTTGATATCTTCGGCCGAAGATATCATGTCGCGCAGCATCGCCAGTGTATTGGCATCCGGCATGGTCTGCGTCTTGTAAAGCGGCACGATCTGGGCGGCGACGAAAGCGATGCGGAAGGCAGATGCGCGCAGGCGCTGCTGGTTAATCTGCTCGTTCATCATCATGATCGCCTGCTGCAGCGTGCGAGCGTCGAAGTCCTCGCCGGTCAGCTTGGCGCGCATCGGATTGGGCACCTCGAACAGCGGCACATTGCTTTCACGCCGGGCCTCCACACGCCGCCGGTCGGGGCCAATATAGTCGGAGGTGACAACGAAGGGTTTGCGATTCATGCCAACCGCCTCGAGGCGATCAAGCAATCCCTTGGTCGACAATGGTTTGATCAGCAGGTCGTCGGCGCCGGCATCCATCAGCTTGCGCACCACAGTCTGTTCAGCTTCCCAGGTGGTGAGAATCACCGGCAGATAGGGGTTGATGCCAAGCCGGCCATGGCGCAGGTCCGATACCAGCTGGGCGACATTGCCGCCCGGCAGGCTGATATCCATCAGGATCAGATCGGGCTGCGCCACGGCGACCAGATCGATGAAGCCGTCCAATGTGTCGAATTCGCGCAGGTTGGTGTAACCCGCCCCGATCATCGCCTGACGATACAGCGCACGCGACCCCTGTGCCGGGTCTCCGTACAGGATACGCACCTCGTGACGATGACCGGTCTGCATGCCGCGATCCTACGGACCGCGGCCATCGACAATCAAGCACCAGTTCAGTGATCAATTGGTGTATCAGCGCACGCGCGGCTTGGCGCGTGCGGTCGGTGTAGCCGCCAGAGGATCCTCCGGCCAGTCGTGTTTGGGGTATTGGCCACGCATCTCTGCCCGCACAGCGCGATAGCTGGACTGCCAAAACCCGGCCAGATCGCTGGTAACCTGCAAGGGTCGGCGCGCTGGCGAGAGCAGATGCAGCACCAGCTTCACCCGGCCACCGGCAATGGCGGGCGTATCGGCATAGCCGAACATCTCCTGCAGCCGCACGGCCAGTACTGGCACATCGCCCTGGGTATAATCGAGCGGAATGGTTGAGCCGGATGGCACGCGCCAATGTGTCGGTGCCTCGGCGTCCAACACCTTCTGTTGGGCATAATCGAGCTGATGGGTCAGCGCCGCATGCAGATCGATAGCCGCCAATTGCGACAGTTTGGCGATACTGTCCAGATACGGCCCCAGCCATTCGGCCAGCCGTGCGGTCAGGGCGGCATCGCTCATATCGGGCCATTCGGCCGCCGTCGGCAGATGCAGGCGCAGCAACGCTACCCGCGCCTGCCATTGCCGCAGTCCCGCCGACCAGGGCAGCACATCAAGGCCGCGTTTGGCGATGGCCTCCAGCAGGGCGCTGCGGATGGCCTCTGCCGGCGGATCGGGCAGCGGCTTTTCCCGCAGCACCAGGGCACCGAAACGGCGCTGCCGGCGCGCCAGCACGGCGTTGCTGCGCTCATCCCATTCCACCGCATCGCGCGTCTCGATCAGAGGGGCAAACTGCGCCTCGATGCCGGCCTCGTCGATCGGCGCGGCCAGAAACACCCGCGCATCCGCCTGGGCGCCATCGACCTCGGCAATCGCGAGATAGTCCTCGCGACTCAAGGCATCGAGCGGGTCAAGCCTGGCGCCACGGCCATTACTGAGCAGGAAACTGCCGCCACCACCGCGCTTCTTCGCCACACGGTCAGGATAGGCGAGCGCCACCAGCAGGCCCGCCTCATCGACCGGCCCCTGATGCGGTGATGCCTTGATCTGGCGCCGCCAGTCAGACGCCAGTTTGCGAATCTGGCGCACCGCATTCATATCAACCTGCAGTCCATGCGGAGCCGACTGCCGCTCGCTTTCCCCCGCGACGATTTCCAGCCGCCAGCGCAGATCGGTATCCCGTGCCGCGCCACGCGGCACGCGGGCAATGTCGCGTTCTCCCAGCAAGGCAGCCAGCGCACAGGACAGGCCGCCAAAGCCCTGCGCATGACCACGGATCACCATATGTGCCAGCCGCGGATGCAGCGGCAGTTCCGCCATCGCTTTACCATGCGCCGTCACCGCACCGGCAGCATCGATGGCCTCCAGCTCACGCAACAGTTCCTGGGCATAGCCCATCGCCGCATCCGGCGGCGGATCGAGCCAGGGCAGCGCCTTGGCATCCCGCACGCCCCAGACGGCCAGATCGAGTGCCAGTGACGTCAGGTCGGTGACGGCGATTTCCGGCGCCGTGAATTTCGGCAGGCCGCCATGGGCCGCCTCGGCCCAGAGGCGGTAACAGATGCCCGGCCCAAGACGGCCTGCACGGCCGCGGCGCTGGTCGGCCGAGGCCTGGCTGACCCGCACGGTTTCCAGCTTGGCCATGCCGGTGCTGGGCGAGAAGCGCGGCTGGCGCATGTAGCCACTGTCTACCACCACGCGCACGCCCTCGATGGTGAGCGAACTTTCCGCAATCGAGGTCGACAACACAACTTTGCGTCGACCGGCCGGACTGGGTCGCAGGGCTTCATCCTGCTGGGCACCCGGCAGGTCGCCGTAAAGCGGCTGCACGCTGATGCTGGCCGGCAGGCGTGCCTCGGCCAGCAGGCTCTCGACCCGGCGGATCTCGGCCACGCCAGGCAGAAAAACCAGCAGATCGCCCTCGGTTTCCAGCAGGGCGTCCTGCACTACGGCGGCAACGGCCACATCAAGGCGTATCTGCGGCGATACTGCACGCCAGCGGGTTTCGACCGGATAGCTCTGGCCCGAACCGGTGATGATCGTGCAATCGCCCATCAATTTCGCAAACGGGGCCGCGTCCAGCGTGGCCGACATCGCCACCAGCCGCAGATCGGGCCGCAGCGCTGCCTGCGCTTCCAGACAAAGCGCCAGGCTGGCGTCGGAATCGAGGCCACGTTCGTGGCATTCGTCGAACAGCACGGCCGCGACGCCCTTCAGTTCCGGATCGCGCTGCAGCCGGCGCAGGAAAACGCCATCGGTATTCAGCTCGATCCGCGTCTTCGGCCCCACCTTGCTGTCGAGCCGGACGCGGTAGCCGACCGTTTCGCCCACGACCTCGCCCAGCAGGTCGGCCATCCGCTTGGCCGCCATGCGCGCCGCCAGCCGGCGCGGCTCGAGCACGATGATACGCCCCTGCTGGGACCAGCTCTCATCCAGCAGCGCCAGCGGCAGCACCGTGGTCTTGCCCGAGCCCGGCGGCGCCTGCACGACCAGATTGCTGGCCTGTGACAGACTCGTGCAGACTTCGGGCAGGATCGCCTGAATCGGCAGTGCATGAGAGAGTTGCAAATTTTGCAATGTTCGCGCGCCCGACAAGCTGAAATGGTACGATTTTAGCGAAACACGGTCAGATGTCCGAGCTCCCTATCGCCGCCGCCGCCCCTGCCTCGCCGGCGCCTGCCTCAGCCCCCCCGCTCAAGGCGATGGCCATGATGGTCGGGTCGGCCCTGTGTTTCTGCGTCATGCATGCCTTGGTCGCCAAAGCATCGCAAGAGGTGCCCCCGATCGAAGTTGCGTTTTTCCGCAACCTGTTCGGCTTCGTGGTGCTGCTGCCGGCCATCATGCGCAGCCGCTTCACGGCGTTCCGCACCACCAAGCTGCATCTGCACGCCATCCGTGGCGGGCTGAACAGCGTTTCGATGATGATGTTCTTCACCGCGCTGGCAATCACGCCCCTGGCCGAAGCGACGGCCCTGTCCTACACCGCGCCGCTATTCATGACCATTGGCGCGGTGCTGGTGCTGCATGAGAAGATCCATGCCCGCCGCATGGTCGCGCTGGCGATCGGTTTCCTCGGCGCCCTGGTAGTGCTGCGCCCCGGCATGGTGCCGATCGGGCTGGGCCCCATGCTGGTGATCGGTTCAACCGTGCTGTGGGCTGGCTCGATGCTCGACATCAAGATTCTGGCCCGCACCGATTCCAGCCTCACCATCGCCACCTACATGGTGGTTTTCCTGATGCCGATCACGCTGGTGGCCGCGCTGTTCGTCTGGCAATGGCCGACCTGGGAGCAGCTCGGCATCATGTTCCTGCTCGGCGCCTGCGGATCGGCCGGCCACATGCTCTTCACCGAAGCCTTCCGCCACGGAGACACCACGGCCCTGATGCCGCTCGATTTCACCAAGCTGATCTGGGCCTCGATCATCGGCTTCCTGTTTTTTGGTCAGATGCCCGATATGTGGACCTGGATCGGCGGCACAGTGATCTTCGCCAGCGCCACCTACCTATCCTACCGCGAGCATCAGCTGGCCCGGCGCGCGAAAGCCGATGCCAAACTGGCGGCCATTCCTGAGGCAGCCCCCGCGCAGGCAGCCGATCTGCCCCGAAGTTAGGCATTAGGGGCCTTATTCCGCGGCGCAACATATTGTACCCCTAGGGCTATTTACAAGTTCGGCTGAATCCCGTTTGATTTGCACCGCGTTCGGAACACCGGGCGTCAGGGAGCAAATAACAACGAGCGTTCGGGATAATGGCCGACGACTATATTCTTACGACCGAGGGTCTGACCAAGGAGTTCGCCGGCTTTATTGCGGTGAAAGACGTCAACCTCCAGGTTCGCCGCCACACCATACACGCTCTGATCGGCCCTAACGGGGCAGGCAAGACGACGTGCTTCAATCTGCTGACCAAATTTCTGATCCCGAGTCGGGGGCGGATCACCTACAACGGTCGCGACATCACCAGCCAGAAGCCCGCGGATATCGCACGCTCAGGCATGGTGCGCAGCTTCCAGATCTCGGCGGTGTTTCCGCATTTGAGCCTTCTGGAGAATGTGCGCGTGGCGCTGCAGCGACCGCTGGGGACCAGCTTCCACTTCTGGCGGTCGGAGAACAGCCTGAACGTGATGAACGACCGGGCGGAAGAGCTGCTGCAGGCGGTCGGCCTGATCGAGTACCGCAAGCATACGGCAGTGGAGCTGCCATATGGGCGCAAACGCGCCCTGGAGATCGCCACCACGCTGGCGCTTGAACCCGAAATGATGCTGTTGGACGAGCCGATGGCGGGCATGGGGCATGAAGATATCGACAAGATTTCCGACCTGATCAAGACCGTGGCGCAAAACCGCACGGTATTAATGGTCGAGCACAATCTCAGTGTTGTAGCCAAGCTGTCCGACACCATCACGGTGCTGCGCCGGGGCGAGATCCTGGCCGAGGGCAACTACGACACGGTGTCGAAGAACCCGGAAGTAATTGAAGCGTATATGGGGACCGGCCATGCATAACGGATCAACCGAGTTGGCCGTTTCAGAGCTGAATGCCTGGTATGGCGAGAGCCATATCCTGCATGGCATGCAGTTCGAGGTGAAAAAGGGCGAGGTGGTCACCCTGCTGGGCCGCAACGGCGCGGGCAAGACCACGACGATGAAGGCGGTGATGGGGATGATCCCGAGCCGCAAGGGTTCGGTGCAGTTCGAGGGCCAGGAACTGATCCAGTTGCCATCGAACAAGATCGCCAAGCTGGGGCTGGCCTTCTGCCCGGAAGAGCGCGGCATTTTCTCCAGCCTGAATGTCTATGAGAATCTGACGCTGCCGCCAGTGGTGAAAGGCGGCGGCATGAGCCTGGAGGAGATTTACCAGATCTTCCCCAACCTGAAGGAACGCCTGAAAAGCCAGGGTACCAAGCTCTCTGGCGGCGAGCAGCAGATGCTGGCGATTGGCCGCATCCTGCGCACCGGGGCGACGCTGCTGCTGCTGGACGAGCCGACCGAAGGTCTGGCGCCGGTGATCGTGCAGCAGATCGGCGCGATGATCCGGCTGCTGAAAGAGAAGGGCTTCACGATTTTGCTGGTGGAGCAGAATTTCCGCTTCGCCAGCACGGTGGCCGACCGTCATTACATCGTCGAGCACGGCAAGGTGATCGACATGATTCCGAACGACCAGATCAGTCAAAACACAAAAAAACTCGAGTCTTATCTCGGCGTATAAAATAGATCCAACCAGGAGGAAATGACCATGCGTTTCAAGAATGTGCTCGTTACGACGGCCGCCGTGCTGGCTGCCGGCGCAGCCAATGCCCAGATGTCCGATGGCGTGATCAAGATCGGCGTGATGAATGACCAGTCTGGCCTCTATGCCGACGTGTCCGGTCCGGGCGGCACCTGGGCGGCCAAGAAGGCGGTCGAGGATTACGGCGCCGCCGCCAAGGGCCTGAAGGTCGAGGTGGTCTTCGCCGATCACCAGAACAAGCCTGACGTCGGCTCCAACGTCGCCCGCCAGTGGTATGACGTCGACAAGGTCGACGTGATTGTCGACGTGCCGACCTCGTCGGTCGCACTCGCGATCAACCAGATCACCAAGGAGAAAAACAAGGTCTTCCTCGGCTCTGGCCCGGCGACCGCCGATCTCACCGGTCCGGCCTGCACGCCCAACACCGTGCACTGGACCTACGATACCTGGGCGCTGGCCAACGGTACCGGCAAGGCGATCGTGGAAACCGGCGGCAAGAGCTGGTTCTTCCTGACCGCCGATTACGCCTTCGGTCATGCACTGGAGCGTGACACCAAGGCAGTGGTCGAGGCGAATGGCGGCAAGGTTCTCGGCGCCGTCCGCACGCCCTTCCCGGGCACCGACTTCTCGTCCTTCCTGCTGCAGGCGCAGGCCTCGAAGGCGCAGATCATTGGTCTGGCCAATGCCGGTGGCGATACCATCAACTCGATCAAGCAGGCCTCCGAATTCGGCATCGTTGAAGGCGGCCAGAAGCTTGCCGGCATGCTGATGTTCGACACCGATATCCATGCGCTGGGCCTGAAGACGGCCCAGGGCCTGAACTTCACCACTGCCTGGTACTGGGATGCCAACGACAACAACCGTGCCTTCGCCAAGGATTTCGCGGCGGCCAACGGCGGCAAGTATCCGACCATGGTGCATGCCGGCATCTATTCGTCGGTCATCCACTACCTGAAGGCTGTCGAGGCGCTGAAGAGCGACGCCGATGGCGCCAAGGTCGTGGCCAAGATGAAGGAAATGCCGAGCGACGATAAGCTGTTCGGCAAGGGCACCGTGCGTGAGGACGGCCGCCATATGCATGACATGTACCTCGTCGAGGTGAAGAAGCCGGCTGAGTCGAAGAAGCCGTGGGATTACCTCACCGTGAAGAAGACCATTCCGGCCAACGAAGCTTTCCGCCCGCTCAAGGACGGCAACTGCCCGCTGGTGAAGAAGAGCTAAATCCAAGCTGCAACCGGAGCCGTTGGGCCTATTGCCCGGCGGCTCCGGCCAGTCTTTCAGCCTGCGGCCGTGCTTCCTGCGGCCCCAGGCTCAAAGACTGCCAAACGGCAGATGATGAAACGACAGGGTTAAAGAGGGGACGTTTAAGCGATGTTCGAACTGCTCGGCATACCGCCGCAGGCATTGTTCGGCCAGCTGCTGCTTGGTCTGATCAATGGAGCTTTCTACGCCATGCTCAGCCTGGGTCTGGCGGTGATCTTCGGCCTGCTCAACGTCATCAACTTCACCCATGGCGCGCAGTATATGATGGGCGCCTTTGCCGCCTGGATGCTGCTGGAATGGGGTGGCGTGCCCTACTGGGGCTCGCTGATTCTGGTACCGGTGATCATCGGCGCCACCGGCGTGGCAATGGAAAAGCTGTTCCTGAAACGGCTGTACCATCTCGACCACCTCTATGGTCTGCTGCTCACCTTCGGTCTGGCCCTGATCCTTGAGGGCTTCTTCCGCAAGCAGTTCGGCTCGTCCGGCCTGCCCTATCCCAATCCGCTGCCCGGCGGCACCCGGCTCGACTTCATGTTCCTGCCCAACTACCGGGCCTGGGTCGTGGTCGCCTCGCTGGTGCTGTGCTTCGGCACCTGGTTCATGATCGAGCGCACCAAGCTGGGCTCTTACCTGCGCGCCGCGACCGAACGCCCGGACCTGGTGCAGGCCTTTGGCATCAACGTGCCGCGCATGATCACGCTGACCTACGGCTTCGGCGTCGGCCTGGCGGCCCTCGCCGGCGTGCTGGCCGCGCCGATCTACAACGTCAACCCGGTGATGGGCTCCAACCTCATCATCATCGTCTTTGCCGTGGTCGTCATCGGCGGTATGGGCTCGATCCTGGGCGCCATCATCACCGGCTTTGCACTCGGCATCATCGAGGGCCTGACCAAGGTGTTCTACCCGGAAGCCTCGAACACCGTGATCTTCATCATCATGGCGATCGTGCTGATGGTGAAGCCCGCCGGCCTGTTCGGCACGCCGAAGTGAGGATGTCCATATGAGCAATGCCGCCATCACCGCCGACCAGTCCGCCGCCAAACCCGGCACCCGCAACCGCGACCTCATCATCTTCGCCATTCTGCTGGCCATCGGCCTGGTGGCACCGGCGCTGATCTACCCGGTCTTCCTGATGAAGGTGCTGTGCTTCGCGCTGTTTGCCTGCGCTTTCAACCTGTTGATCGGCTATGTCGGGCTGCTGTCGTTTGGCCACGCCATGTTCTTCGGCTTCGCTGCCTATGTCAGCGGCTATTCGGTCAAGGCCTGGGGCTTCTCGCCCGAGCTGGGTATCCTGGCCGGCACTGCCTGCGCAGCATTGCTCGGCCTGGTCACGGGCCTGCTCGCCATCCGCCGCCAGGGCATCTATTTCGCCATGGTGACGCTGGCGCTATCGCAGATGGTGTTCTTCTACTGCGTGCAGGCCAAGTTCACCGGTGGCGAGGATGGCATCCAGGCGATCCCGCGCCGCGCCCTGTTCGGACTGATCGACGTCAAGAGCGACATTGCCTTCTACTACCTGGTGCTGGCGATCTTCTGCTTCGGCTTCCTGGTGATCTGGCGCGCCATCCACTCGCCATTTGGCCAGGTGCTGAAGGCGATCCGCGAGAACGAGCCGCGCGCCATCTCGCTGGGATATCGCGTCGACCAGTACAAGCTGCTCGCCTTCGTGCTCTCGGCCACGCTGGCCGGCCTGGCCGGTGCCACCAAGGCGCTGGTCTTCCAGCTGGCCTCGCTGACCGACGTGACCTGGCAGATGTCGGGCGAGGTCGTGCTGATGACCCTGGTTGGCGGCATGGGCACCGTCTTCGGCCCCATCGTCGGTGCCGCCATCATCATCACCATGCAGAACTATCTTGCCGGCTTCGGCGAATGGGTGCTGGTGATCCAGGGCTTCATCTTCGTCATCGTCGTGCTCGCCTTCCGCAAGGGCATTGTCGGCGAGATACAGGACTGGTGGACACGACGGGTCAACAAGGCCTGACGCACTCGCCCATCCAAACGACAACGGCCCGCTCTTTGGCGGGCCGTTTCATTTCAGGCAGCCGACGGATCAGCTTTTCTGGGCACCCAGGCCGATACGGCCGCGGTCATAGGCCTGGCTGGCACGCCGGCACCAGGACGAGTTATCGAGATACCACTGCACCGTCGCCTTGAGCCCGGCATCGAGCGCGTAGCCCGGTTTCCAGCCCAACTCGCGCTCGGCCTTCGACGGGTCGATAGCATAGCGCGCATCATGGCCCGGCCGGTCGGTCACATAGGTGATCTGCGCGGCATAACCCTTGCCGTCCTGGCGCGGCACCAGGCCGTCGAGCACGGCACAAAGCCGGTTGACCAGGTCGATATTGCGTTGCTCGCTGCGCGACCCGACCAGATAGGTCTCGCCCGGCAGCCCCTTTTCGACCGCCAGCTGCAGGGCGGCAGCATGATCGTCCACATGAATCCAGTCGCGCACCTGCAGGCCCTTGCCATAGATCGGCAGCGGCTTGCCTTCCAAGGCATTGAGCACGGTGAGCGGGATCAGCTTTTCCGGGAACTGGTACGGGCCGTAATTGTTGCCGCAGTTGGTGACCAGGATCGGCAGACCGTAGGTGCGGCCGAAGGCGCGCGCCAGATGGTCCGACGAGGCCTTGCTGGCGGCATAGGGCGAGTTCGGCTTGTAGGGGCTGTGCTCGTCGAACAGCCCGGTCTCCCCCAGTTCGCCATAGACCTCGTCAGTCGAAACCTGCAGATGGCGGAACTGGCCCTTGGCCGTGGCGTCCAGGCCGCGCCAGTGGTCCAGCGCCGCTTCCAGCAGCACCAGGCTGCCATTCACATTGGTGTCGATGAAGGGCGCAGGGCTGTCGATGGAGCGGTCGACATGGCTCTCGGCCGCCAGATGGTAAACCGCCTGCGGCTTGACCGCGGCATAGATGCGCTTGATCCCCGCGCGGTCGCAGATATCGACCTGCTCGAAGCTGTGCAGTTCCGGATGCGGCAGGGCCGCGATATTGTCCGGATTGCCGGCATAGGTCAGCTTGTCGATGGTGACGACGCGACGTTTCTGGGCATTGAGCCGGCGAACCAGGGCGGAGCCGATGAAGCCGGCGCCGCCGGTGACGATAACGGTCATGGAAAATCTCCCTACCCCCTGTATACCGGAGGGCGAAACGGGCCGGAAGGTCTTGCCAAACTATGGCAGCAGTGGGGCCCGGGCTCGCTTCCGGGCCGATTCTGCCCGCTGCCGGTGCCTTGGCGCCGGCCCCGTCCCGCCCCATATTGGCAGCCATGAGCCAGACCCCCGTCATCCAGAGCATGGAACGCGAGATCGAGGATCCGGACCGTTTCGCCGATGCGAATTTCCCGGATTTCGTCCCCCACCGTCCGCCGCGCCCCGACAAGAGCGAGGGCGGCATCGCCTTCGACCTGCAGGCCCCCTATGAGCCCAAGGGCGACCAGCCGACCGCGATTGCCGAACTGACCGAGGGCGTGCTGAACCAGGAGCGCGACCAGGTGCTGCTGGGCGTCACCGGCTCGGGCAAGACCTTCACCATGGCACAGATCATCGCGCGCAGCGGCCGGCCGGCCCTGATCCTGGCGCCGAACAAGACGCTGGCCGCCCAGCTCTATGGCGAGATGAAGGCCTTCTTCCCCAACAATGCGGTGGAATACTTCGTCTCGTATTACGATTACTACCAGCCCGAGGCCTATGTCGCGCGCAGCGACACCTATATCGAGAAGGACTCCTCGGTCAACGAACAGATCGACCGCATGCGCCATTCCGCCACGCGCGCGCTGCTCGAGCGCGACGATGTGGTGATCGTCGCCTCGGTGTCCTGCATCTACGGTATCGGTTCAGTCGAAACCTATTCGGAAATGACCCTGAACTTGAAGGCTGGCGACCGCCTCGACCGCGATACACTGCTGCGTCGGCTGGTCGACCTGCATTACCGCCGCAACGATACTGCCTTTGCGCGTGGCGCCTTCCGCGTGCGTGGTGATGGCGTGGAGATATTCCCCTCCCATATGGAAGATCGCGCCTGGCGCCTGTCGCTGTTCGGTGACGAGCTGGAAAGCATTGTCGAGTTCGATCCGCTGACCGGCCACAAGACCGGCAGCATGGAAGCCGTGAAGCTTTACGCGAACAGCCATTATGTGACGCCGAAGCCGACGCTGAACCAGGCCATCGAACAGATCAAGATTGACCTGCGCCTGCGGCTCGACCAGTTGTACAAGATGGGCCGCCTGCTGGAGGCCCAGCGGCTGGAACAGCGCACCACCTTCGACCTGGAAATGATGGTGGCAACCGGGGCCTGCGCTGGCATCGAGAACTATTCACGCTATCTCACCGGCCGTGGCCCCGGCGCGCCGCCACCCACGCTGTTTGAATACCTGCCCGACAACGCCTTGCTGTTCGTCGACGAAAGCCATGTCACCGTGCCGCAGATCGGCGGCATGTTCCGCGGCGACTTCCGGCGCAAGGCCACGCTGGCGGAATACGGCTTCCGCCTGCCCTCCTGCATCGACAACCGACCGCTGCGTTTCCGCGAATGGGAGCAGCTGCGGCCGCAGAGCGTGTTCGTTTCAGCCACGCCGGGCAAATGGGAAATGGAGCGCACGGGCGGTGTCTTCTCCGAACAGGTGATCCGCCCGACCGGCCTGATCGATCCGGTCACCGAAATCCGCCCGGTCGAACATCAGGTCGATGACCTGCTGGCTGAATGCAAGGAAGTGGTCAAAAAGGGCCATCGCGTGCTGGTCACCACGCTGACCAAGCGCATGGCGGAAGACCTGACCGAATACATGACCGAAGTGGGACTGAAGGTGCGCTACCTGCATTCCGACATCGAGACCCTGGAACGTATCGAAATCCTGCGCGATCTACGGCTTGGCGTGTTCGACATCCTGATCGGCATCAACCTGCTGCGCGAGGGCCTCGATATCCCCGAATGCGCGCTGGTTGCCATCCTGGATGCCGACAAGGAAGGCTTCCTTCGCTCGGAAACCTCGCTGATCCAGACCATCGGCCGTGCCGCACGCAATGTCGAAGGCCGCGCCATTCTCTATGCCGACAAGATGACCAACAGCATGCAGCGCGCCCTGGCCGAGACCGAACGCCGCCGCATCAAGCAGCAGGCCTATAACGAAGAGCATGGCATCACGCCGGAAAGCGTGCGCAAGCACATCGGCGACATCCTGCAGTCGGTTTATGAGCAGGATCATTTCACTGTCGATGCCGGCGATGCATCCGGCGGCCATCTGGTCGGCAACAATCTGAAGGCCCATCTGGCCGATCTGGAGAAACGCATGCACGATGCTGCCGGCAACCTGGAATTCGAGGAAGCCGCCCGCCTGCGCGACGAGATCAAGCGCCTGGAAATGAATGAACTGGAAATCGGCATCCAGAACCGCAAGCCGGCGGGCTTCTCTGAAGCGGCGGCCGGCGCGCCGCGACCCTCTGGTCGCTCGACCGGCGGCAGAGCCGGGTCGCGCCGCGCCTATCGGGGAAGCAAGCGCTGATGCCGATCTCCGTCAACGCACCCACTGCGCTGGTCACCGGTGCCGGCCGACGCATCGGCCGCGCCATCGCCCTGCACCTGGCCGGCCGCGGCTATCATGTCGCCGTTCATTGCAACCGCTCGCGCGATGAAGCGGACACTGTCGTGCGCGAGATCGGCCAGGGCGGTCATCGCGCCGCCGTGGTGCAGGCCGATCTCGCCGACCATACCGCTGTCAGTAATCTGATCGCGCAGGCCAGTGCCGCGCTCGGCCCGCTATCGCTGCTGGTCAACAACGCATCGCTGTTTGACTATGACCATATCGAGACCGCCACCGAGCAGAGCTGGGATCATCATCTCGATACCAACCTGAAAGCGCCCTTTTTCCTGTCCCAGGCCTTTGCCGCCCAGTTGCCGGACGGGGTGACTGGCAACATTGTCAATCTGGTCGACATGCGGGTCTGGCGTCTGACGCCACATTTCGCTTCCTACACGGTTTCCAAGGCCGGGCTGTGGACCCTGACCCAGACACTGGCTATGGCCCTGGCACCGCGCATACGGGTCAATGCCATCGGCCCCGGACCGGTCCTGCCCAGCCCGCACCAGACGGAAGCGCAATTCCGCAAGCAATGGGAAAGCACCCCGCTCAAGCGCGGCGCCGAACCGCGCGAGATTGCCGCAGCCGTCGGATTCCTGCTTGACGCTCCGGCCGTGACGGGCCAGATGATCGCCTTGGATGGCGGCCAGCATCTGCCCTGGCAGCAGGGTGGCGGCCCCCTCACCGCGGCCCAGATCGCGCTGGAGGACTGACATGACGATCCATGATCGCGCTCGCGCTGCCTGGGCCGAAATCCCGGTTCCGGTGATTGCCGAAGCGACCCAGCCAGTCCGCCGGGTCTTTGTGCGCGACCTGCTGCTGGATGCCCTGATCGGGATTTACCCGGAAGAGCGGGTCAAGCCGCAAAAAATCCTGATCAATCTCGATCTCTGGGTGGCCGAGACGCCGGGCGAGCCGCCCCGTAGCTATGCCGAGGTGGTGTGCTACGAGAACCTGGTGAACCGCTCCAAGGCGCTGCTGGCCGAGGGCCATGTCGATCTGGTCGAGACCCTGGCCGAGCGGCTGGCCCGGCTCTGCCTGGCCGATCCGCGGGTATTGCGGGCACGGGTACGGGTGGAAAAGCCTGAGGCGATCGCGGAAGCGGCCGGAGTCGGCGTTGAGATCGAGCGCCAGCGCAGCTAATCAGCCACAGACCTCTCCTGGTTACCGGCTGGTGAGTAAATCTTGACTCTGTGGAAGGTTTCCTGCTGCCGCCAAGGTTGTGCACAGGGTAGCGCGCCGAGTCGTAGTGGCAGAAAAATTGCTGATTTAGTACTCATCCGCTGTGGATAATGGAAATTTCCTATTTAACTTCAACATCTTAAATCTCAATCCACACACTACGTGTGCGGGTATTGGTTTTCGAGGCGACACAACACAGCATGCGCACCATTGTTTCCCCACATAGTTATCCACAGCCTTGGGACGCTTTTGTCAACGCCGTGTAATCATTAGCTTTTTGTCGGTATGGTGCTGCGTATGAGTGACGATCCCGCCGCCGAACCGCTGCTTGAGGCTCCGCCGCAGCCCGGGGAGATCGGCGCTGCGGTGATTCAGCGTCACCTGCCGACCTTGCCGCTCGGACCAGGCATCTATCGCATGATGGATGCCAAGGGTGATGTGCTGTACATCGGCAAGGCGCGCTCGCTGCGCAAGCGCGTTACCTCCTATACCAAGCTGCAGGGTCTTTCGATCCGCATCCAGCGCATGGTGCGTCAGGTGGCGGCTGTCGAGGTCACGACCACCCACACCGAGGCCGAGGCGCTGCTGCTGGAAGCCAACCTGGTCAAACAGGTGCAGCCTCCCTTCAACGTGCTGCTGAAGGACGACAAGTCCTTCCCCTATATCCTGGTGGCGCGCGACCATCCTTACCCCGCCATCACCAAGCACCGGGGCGCCCGTGACATCCCCGGCGACTATTTTGGGCCGTTCGCCTCGACCGGATCGGTGCATGTGACGCTGAATGCAATGTCGCGGGCCTTCCCGCTCCGCAGCTGCAGCGACAGTGAATTTGCCGCCCGCACCCGCCCCTGCTTGCAGTATCAGATCAAGCGCTGCACGGCGCCCTGCGTCGAACGCATCAGTCATGCGGATTATCTCAAAGTGGTGGACGAAGCTTGCGGCTTCCTGTCGGGCCGGAACCGCCAGGTGCTGGATATCTGGCAGGGCCGCATGCAACAGGCCGCCGAGCAGCGTGACTATGAAACCGCTGCCGAGCTGCGTGACCGCATCCGTGCGCTGGCGCATATCACCCAGAAGCAGGACATCAATCTCAGCGACATCGAGAATGCCGATGTGATTGCCGTGCATGCCGAAGGCGGACTGGTCTGCGTACAGATTTTCTTCTTCCGCGCCGGCCAGAATTTTGGCAACCGCTCCTACTTCCCCGCCCATACCCGCGATGTCGAGATCAGCGAGGTGCTGGACGCCTTTATCGGTCAGTTCTATGCCCAGCGCGAGGCGCCGCGGCTGATCCTGCTGAGCGATCCGGTCGAGAATGCCGACCTGATCGAGGAGGCACTCGGTAACCACAGCGGCCATAAGGTAGAGCTGCATGTGCCACAGCGCGGCACCAAGCGCGACCTGGTCGAGTATGCCGCCACCAATGCCCGCGATGCCTTGCGCCGCCGTCTGGCCGAGGCCGCCTCGCAGCACCAGCTGTTGCAGGGCGTGGCTGAACTGTTCGGTCTCGATGCCCCACCACAGCGCATCGAGGTTTATGACAACAGCCATATCATGGGGCGCCATGCGGTCGGCGGCATGATCGTGGCCGGGCCGGAAGGCTTGCGCAAGAACGCCTACCGCAAGTTCAACATCAAGGATGTGACCATCGAGCCGGGCGACGATTACGGCATGATGCGCGAGGTGCTGACCCGCCGATTCCAGCGCCTGCTGAAAGAGGATGCCGAGGACGAAAACGCTGCCGACTGGCCCGATCTGCTGCTGATCGATGGCGGCAAGGGTCAGCTCAGTGCCGTGATGCAGGTAATGCAGGAACTCGGCGTCGAGGATGTGCCCGTGGTCGGCATCGCCAAGGGCCCCGACCGCAATGCCGGCCGCGAGCAGTTCTTCCTGCCCGGGCGCGAGCCTTTCATGCTGGAGCCGCGCCACCCGGTGCTATTTTTCCTGCAGCGCCTGCGCGACGAGGCGCACCGTTTCGCCATCGGCACCCACCGCACCAAGCGCGCCAAGGACCAAATCCGCTCGCCGCTGGATGAAATCAGTGGAATCGGTGCTGCCCGCAAGAAGGCCCTGCTGCTGCATTTCGGCTCGGCCAAGGCGGTTTCGCGTGCCGGCCTGAGCGACCTTGAGGCGGTAACCGGCGTCAGCAAAACCGTCGCCAAACGAATCTACGATCACTTTCATGGCGGCTGAATACAGGCCCGGCTCTGGCCCTGTTCTGCCCCTCATGCGATAATTCACCGGTCATGTGGAACAGCCTGCCCAATATCCTGACGGTTTCGCGCATCCTGGCAATTCCGGCCATTTGCGCGGCGTTTTTCCTGCCCGGCGCCTGGAGCGCCTGGGTGCCGCTGGGCCTGTTCGTTGCCGCCGGAATCACCGATTGGTTCGACGGCTATCTGGCACGCAAGCTGGGCCAGATGTCCGACCTGGGCCGCTTTCTCGATCCGGTCGCCGACAAGCTGCTGGTCGCCGCCGTCATTATGATGCTGATCGCCTTCGACCGCATTGATCGCATCACCTGCGTCGCCGCCGTGGTCATCATGTGCCGCGAGATCACCGTCACCGGCCTGCGCGAATTCCTGGCCGAGCTGCGCGTGAAGGTGCCGGTGTCGCGCCTGGCGAAATGGAAAACCACCGTTCAGCTGATCGCGTTGGGCATTCTCATTGTCGGCGACTACGGCCCGTCCGTGCTGCAGATCCGCCTGCTGGGTGAGATCGGATTGTGGATCGCCGCTGTCCTGACGCTCTATACCGGCTGGGACTATCTGCAGACCGGCCTGCGCCACATGGCCGCTGACGATCGCGCGCCGGCCAAAGGGGCTGATTGATGCGCGTGCTGTATTTCGCCCTGCTGCGTGAGCGCGTCGGCATTCCCGAGGAAACCGTGACCCCGCCGGCCGACGTGCGCACCGTCGCCGATCTGGTGGCCTGGCTGCGTGGCCGCAGCGCCCAGCATGAAGCGGCTCTTGCCGACGCGGCCCTGGTGCGGGTCGCTGTGAATCAGGATTATGCCCGGCCCGATCAGGCCGTAGCGCCAGGCGACGAAATTGCCTTCTTCCCACCAGTCACCGGCGGTTGAATAGGGAATTGAGCCATGACCGTGCGCGTGCAGCGCGAGGATTTCGACACTGCCGCCGAACTGGAACGGCTGACCGCCGGTAATACGCAAATCGGTGCGGTCGTCACCTTCACCGGCCTGGTACGCGACTTCGCCGACACTCCGGGCGCTCAGCGCATGACTTTGGAGCATTATCCAGGCATGACGCAACGGCAACTTGAGGCGCTGGTGGCCGAAGCGTTGCAGCGCTGGCCGCTGGATGGCTGCCTGGTGATCCATCGCTTCGGTGAACTCGCGCCTGGAGATCGGATAGTCCTGGTTATCACAACCTCTGCGCACCGCCAGGCGGCCTATGACGCCAGCGCCTTCCTGGTCGATTGGCTGAAAACCAAGGCGCCCTTCTGGAAACTGGAAGAGAATGGCGGGGAACGACGCTGGGTCGAAGCCAAGGCCAGCGATGATGAGGCCGCCGCCCGCTGGCGCCGCTGACATACAGTCGTACTACCTAGGCATTATTTACTTAGCGGTTTACTGAGGCTGACACGTGTGGCATGTCCTAGTGACAGGCTGCCGGAAACGCCTCGCGGAACGGCCGCCTCGGCGTATAGTCACAGCAACCCGTTGCCGTTTCACTGCTTGCGAGTTCATCGTCCCAGCATGTCGTCGTCAGATCCGAATGTTCCCCAAACCGAGGTGATCTCCTCGGTCACGCCGGATCGGATTCGCAGCAAATCGTTGCGTAACCTGTTGGGCTATTGGGAAGCCAAAGAAAGCTATCTCAACCGCCTGCCGTCGCGCGCCGACCTGCAGCCCGACGAGATGGTGCCATTCTTACCCTTCGTCGCACTGATCAACGTTCAGGCTGGCACGCCGCGATTCCAGTTCCGTTTGGTCGGCACCGGCATTGTCGGCTCGATGGGTCGCGAAACCACCAACCGTCCGGTCGACGAGAACCTGTTCGGAGCCAACGCCGTGGTGGTGGAGAGCTTTTTCAGTATTCCGCTCGATACCCGGGGCGCCGCCTATGCAGCCGGTCAATACACGGTGGCACCCAGCGGCCGCATGCTGGGCTTTGAAACTCTGCTGCTGCCGTTGTCCAGTGACGGCACCGCAATCGACATGCTGCTGGGTGGTCTGGTTGGCGAACGCATCCAGCGGGATGAACAGATCTGCGGCTTCCAGTACGACTTCTACTGCCCGGTCATGCAAACGGCCACGCGTTAACGCGTGGCCGTGCACAAACCCTGAAACTGAAGCGGCTCAGGCCGCTTTCTTGGCCCGTGTGGCGATATCGAATTCGCCCAGCAGCGTCTGGCAAATCTTGCCCGGCGTGAACTTGTAGGGGCCGATCTCGGAAACCGGCGTCACTTCGGCCGCCGTGCCGGTGAGGAAGCATTCATCGAAGCCGGCCATTTCCTCGGGCTGGATCGCACGCTCGATCACTTCAATGCCCCGGCCCTTGGCCATGGCGATCACGGCCCGGCGGGTAATGCCATCGAGGAAGCAATCCGGCGTCGGCGTATGCAGCTTGCCATCCTTGGCGAAGAAGATGTTGGCGCCGGTGGCTTCGGCAACCAAGCCGCGCCAGTCGAGCATGAGGGCATCCTGATAGCCGTCGCGCTCGGCCTTATGCTTGGACAGCGTGCAAATCATGTACAGGCCGGCCGCCTTCGCCTTGGTTGGCGCCATGTTCGGTGCCGGGCGACGCCAGTCGCTGATCTGCAGTCGCAGCCCCTTCATCTTGGCTTCCGGCGAGAAGTAGCTCGGCCACTCCCACACCGCGATAGCGACATGAATCTTGTTCTGCTGGGCAGCGACGCCCATCATCTCCGACCCGCGCCAGGCGACCGGACGCACATAGCAATCCGGCATCTTGTTGGCGGCGATGGTTTCACGGGTGGCGCGGTCGATTTCCTCGACCGAATAGGGCAGCGTAAAATCCATCAGCTTGGCCGAATCGATCAGGCGCTGGCTGTGTTCGGTCAGATGGAACACCTCGCCGCCATAGGCGCGCTCGCCCTCGAAAACGCAGGAGGCGTAATGCAGGCCGTGACTCAGTACATGCAGCTTGGCATCGCGGAAAGGGACCAGCTTGCCGTCGAGCCAAATCTGGCCATCACGGTCGTCATACGGGATCAAGGACATGGAGGTTCCTCCTTTGGCGAAACAGACGTTAGGTATTATTATTACCTTCACGCGGCTGTATAGGTAACAATCTAAGTAAAATATGTCAACACTACTGCCATATTTTTCGTGCAATGCTTTCTTTGGTTATACCGCCGGCTGCCTTGATGCCGTCTATCCCTATGGGCCATATAGAAGATCATGACTGACCTGAAATCGCTGGCCAACCCATTGTTCCTCCGCGAAGACGAGCTTCGCCAGGCCATCGAGCTGCTGTTTTACGCCTACCGAGATTTCACCCGCGGGCCAGACGAGATTCTGGAGCGTTATGGGTTCGGCCGCGCCCATCACCGCGCCCTGCATTTTATCGGCGGGAATCCCGGCATCACGGTGGCCGAACTGCTCGCCATCCTGCGCATCACCAAGCAAAGCCTGTCGCGCGTGCTCTCGGCGCTGATCGAGGGGGGCTTCGTACGCCAGCAACAGGGCACGCGGGACCGCCGCCAGCGCCAGTTGTTCCTGACCGACCAGGGTAAACATCTGGAGCGCCAGATCAGCACCGTACAGCAGGCCAAGGTGGCTGAAGCCTATCGCGAGGCCGGCGCGGAAGCCGTGGCCGGCTATCGCAAGGTGCTGGCCGGTCTGATCGACGAACAGGAACGGCCGGCAATCCTGCGCGCCATCCAGCGGCGCTGAGGAACCAGCGGCATGGACCTCGCCGAAGTTCACATCCTGGTCGTCGATGACGATGAACGCATCCGCACCCTGCTGTCACGCTATCTGGCCGGCCAAGGCTTTCGTGTCACCAGCGCCGAAGATGCTGCCGATGCCGGCGCCAAGCTCACCTCCGTCAGCTTCGATCTCTTGATCGTCGATGTCATGATGCCGGGACAGAACGGGTTCGAGTTCGTCCGCGAACTGCGCAAGCGTGGCAATGCCGTGCCGGTGATCCTGCTGACCGCGCGAGGTGAGGCCGAAGACCGCATCGAGGGCCTGGAGACCGGCGCCGACGACTATTTGCCGAAACCCTTCGAGCCGCGTGAACTGACATTGCGTATCAATGCCATCCTCAAGCGCGCCGCCCGCCCTGCTCCGGTAGCGCCGACTGTCACCACGCGCTTCGGCGACTTCAGCTTCGATGCCATACGGGGTGAGTTGAAACGCGGCGAAGACATGGTGCCGTTGACAACCGGTGAAGCACAGCTGCTGCGCATCCTTGCTCGCAGCCCAGGCCAGACCGTTCCGCGCGCTGCACTGGCCGATCCGGCCAGCGCCGGCGAAAGCCGCGCCGTCGATGTGCAGATTACCCGCCTGCGTCGCAAGATCGAGGCCGACCCGCGCAATCCGCGCTTCCTGCAAACAGTGTGGGGCGAAGGTTATGTCCTCTGGACCGAATGACCGCCCATGACGGTACCGGCACCATGATGGCCCTCAAGCGCCTGTTGCCGCGCAGCCTCTTCGGCCGCTGGCTTCTGATGCTGGTCGGGCCGGTGGTGCTGCTGCAGGCCCTGCTGACATACGTTTTCTACGAACGCCATTGGGATGCAGTGACCCGCCGGTTGGGCCTCGGCCTCGCCGGAGAAATCGCTGTTGTAATCTCGACACGCGATAGCAACACCGACCCCATCGTGTTGGGCGAACTGATTCAGCGCATGGGATTGGCGCTGGAAATCGATATCAGTTTCCGGCAGGGCGCCGATTTCCCGAGTAATATTCCGTTGCCACGCCGCTATTCGATCCTTGATCGCATGCTGATTCAGGCTCTGGGGGAGCGCATAAACCAGCCTTACATGATCGACACTCAGCGCAACGACCGTACGGTGATCGTTTATGTGAAACTGCCAGATGCGCTGATGACCGTGGTTGCACCGGAAAACCGTGTGTTCTCGACCAGCACCTATGCCTTCATGGCATGGATGGGGGCAGCTACCATCGTGCTGATGGGCATCGCCGTGCTGTTCCTGCGCAACCAAATCAAACCGATCCGCCGGCTGGCAGAAGCCGCCGATGCATTCGGCAAAGGCCGTGAAATCGCCGACTTCCGCCCCACCGGTGCCGAAGAGGTGCGTGCTGCGGCCCGCGCCTTCCTGGCCATGCGCGACCGCATACGGCGCCATATCCGCGAACGGACCGACATGCTGGCTGGCGTCAGCCATGACCTGCGCACACCGCTGACCCGGATGAAACTGCAGCTGTCGCTGATGCCGCAGGATTCTGACCTCGACGAACTGAAGCGCGATATCGACGAAATGGAGAAGATGGTCGGTGCCTACCTCGCTTTCGCGCGCGGCCAGAGCGAGCAGCCGGCGGAGCCGACAGACCTTGGCAATCTGCTGAACGAACTGGCCGATGACGTGCGCCGGCGGGGTCGTGAATTGCAGATCGATATGGAACAGGGCCTCACCCTGCCACTGCGCCGGCTCAGCTTCAAACGTGCCTTGGCTAATCTGATCGAGAATGCCCTGCGATTTGGCCGCAAGGTTCGCCTGAGTGTAACCCGCCAAACCAACCGCGTGGAAATCCGCATCGAGGATGATGGTCCGGGTCTGCCCGAGAAAGAACGCCACAAGGTTTTCCGGCCGTTCTATCGCCTCGACCAGGCCCGGCATGGCAGCGGCAATGTCGGTCTCGGCCTGACGATTGCCCGCGATGCCGTACTGGCCCATGGCGGCGAAATCGCCCTGGGTGAATCCCCCCTTGGCGGACTGATGGTAACGATCAGATTGCCGACCTGACGGTCAGTTTTCGCCAGCCGGTTTGGGCGGTTCGGCAACGGTAAACCGGCGCTCAGCCTGCAAGCGGCCATCGCTATCCTTCAGCTGCAAGCTCCATTCACCGGGGAAAATTCGCGACTGCGACCAGATACGCCAGTTGCGGCTGACATCGACGCGCGCCTTGGATCGGCCGACTTCCTGATCGTTGCGCACCCAGTAAAACCAGAAGGTCTCGCCCGCACGTACCTGCGTGCAGTCAAGTCGGGCAAAGCCGTAGGCACGCTCGGTGCCGGCCGGGTAATCCGCCTCTATCACGCCCTGCGGTTCCAGGTTGTTAACCTGACTGGTCAGGGTGAACTGACGTACCACGCAATCATGATCCTGTGCGGCGGCGGGGCCGGCACCGGCAATGCCTGCGAAAGCCAGAAGCAGCAGGGTGATCTTTGCGAAACATTGATATTTTATCATTGGGCTGGTCCGTTGGCCGGATTGTCGGCCGAGGCTCGGGCTCAGGTCAATACATACGTCCGCCATTCAGCACTGGCAGGTCAGGTGCAAGCAGCACGACCTGGCCATCCGAATCAGGCAGGCCGAGTACCAGAATCTCCGACATGAAGGAGCCGATCTGGCGCGGCGGGAAATTGACCACGGCAATCACCTGACGGCCGATCAACTGCTCCGGCATGTAGTGCCGGGTGATCTGTGCCGAGGATTTCTTGACCCCGAGAGCTGAGCCGAAATCGACCCATAGTTTGATCGCCGGCTTGCGAGCCTCCGGAAACGATTCGGCGCGGATCACAGTGCCGACGCGAATATCGACCTTATGAAAATCATCGAATGCAATTTCGGCCATCCCGGCCTCCGGCGATCAAAACAAAACGGGCGGGGTTTTGTACCCCGCCCATCGCCGGTCTGGCAAATCGCCAGTGCCTGCTATTACTTCGGCATGCCGGTCGGAATGTGCTTCTTGATCTCTTCCATGTTTTCCTGGAGGCGCTTGTTGATCAGCTCGAAGGCCTCGGTATTGGTCTTGGTCATCATCTCCGAAAGCTCGCGCAGATTGGCGAGCGCCTTCTCGGCGGCCTGGCGCACGAAGTCAGCCGACTTCGCCGGGTTCATGTCCGCCGCCGCAGCCGGCGAGGCGTTCTTCAGCAGGCCGGCCAGCTGTTCCATATTCTCCTTGAAGATCTCGCCCTGGCGCTTGGCCAGTGCCTGGTAACCCTCGTAAGCGCGCTTGTTGG
Organism: Ferrovibrio terrae; assembly: GCF_943371255.1. Lineage (GTDB taxonomy): Bacteria > Pseudomonadota > Alphaproteobacteria > Ferrovibrionales > Ferrovibrionaceae > Ferrovibrio > Ferrovibrio terrae_B. The sequence goes on from NZ_CALRUC010000005.1 coordinate 59,087, forward strand.
CAGCGGTCAGGGCTTCCATGTTCTTCTGCTGGGTGGCTGCCAGCGATGCGGGGTCGATACCTGGCAGCTTCATGTCGGCGAACATCTTGCTGAGGTCGAAAGAGGCGAACGGATTATCAGTGGCTTTGGTCATTTTTGGCTCCCGGGCGTCGGTTTTGGCTGTGTTTAGGATGGGTAAGGCGCCGGCAAAGTAGCGAGGATGATCGCCGACGTCAATGAAATTTTGTGCAATGCACAATCATGTTTTACAATAGGTTAAGAGACATTTGCGGCTTTTTCTCGCATTTGCGAGATAGGCCCGCGGGCGGTCAGCCAGCGCAGGCCCTGGCCCAGCCGCTTGTCAAGATGGGCCATGGTCGTGGCAAGGTCAGTGCTGTCATCCTTGAGCCAAACCCGCAGGGTGTCGAGATATATTCCACCCAGCAGCTTGCGCCGCACCGCTCCCGGCAGCCCGCCGGTATCCAGTTCCGCCGCTGCCAGAACCCAGTCGAGCCCCTGGCGCAGCCCGCGATGCAGGAAACAGGCGAGCGCCACCGGATCGGCCGGCAGTTCGCGCATCAGCACCCGGATCGCCGGCTTGTGCGGCGACAGCGCGTCGAAGCGGGCCATGATCACCTCGAACAGCCGGTCCTTGACCCCGGTAGCGTCGGTGGGCGCCGGGGACGGCCCACCAAGGGCCGTCAGCATGGCGGCATCGATCCGGCGGGCATAGGCGGCCAGCAGGTCGACTTTGGAGCCATATTGCTCATAGAGGGTGCTGAGCGACAGGCCACTGGCTTCAGCGATGCGCCCCAGCGTGACGCCGCGCCAACCCTGGGCGGCCACCAGATCCAGCATCACAGCCACCGGATCGGCAGCGGTCGCGGTGCCGGCGCCCGTTCCGGCCTTTGCCGACACCTTCGCTGTCGCTTTCTTCCCGGCCTGCGCCATGATCGATCTCCCTATACTACCCGGACTCATCTGGGGCCCAGACGGCTGAGAACAAGGTCTGGCTCAGCCCGCGAGTTCCCGTGAGCGCTTGGTGGCCGCGGCAATCGCCCGCTGCATCAGCGGCCCGACGCCATCCACGGCCATCAGCACATCCAGCGCTGCCTGGGTGGTGCCATTCGGACTGGTGACATTCTTGCGCAACTGGGCCGGGCTCTCGCTGCTCTGTTTCATCAGGGCACCCGAACCAATCACCGTAGCGCGGGCCAGGCGGGCCGCCAGATCGTCAGGCAGACCGGCAGCCGCACCGGCGGCGGCCATGCATTCGGTCAGCAAGAAGACATAGGCCGGCCCGGAGCCAGACACAGCAGTGACCGCGTCGATCAGGCTTTCGTCGTCAACCCAGCCAACCTCGCCGACTGCGACCAGCAGGCTTTCACAGAAGGCGCGTTGCTCCGCTGTCACTGACGGGCTGGCACAGGCGATGGTAATCCCCTCGCCCACTGCAGCCGGCGTATTCGGGATGCTACGCACCACGGCCGCTGCACCGCCCAGCAGGCCATTCAGCGTCGCAATCGTCTTCCCAGCGGCGACAGAGAGGAAGCAGGCGCCCGTCTTCGCATAGCCAACGTAAGCCGGCGCCACCGCATCCATCATCTGCGGCTTTACAGCTAGCAGTATCAGCGCCGGTGCAAAATCTTTAGGCACGGCAGCGGCATCGGCGACCTGACGCACGCCCGCAGGCAGACCGGCTACCGGAGTCGGTTCAACCACCACAACATCCGAAGCGGCAACGCCACGCTGCAACCAACCGGCGAGGAGCGCTCCGCCCATCTTGCCGCAACCAACCAAAAGTATGCCGTTCATGCGTCCTCACGGAAATAAATGATAACCCGCCGCAGCAATATTGCAGTTTTATATTGCTGTTGCTGTCTCGACCAACAATAGTCCCGATACTGATAACCGCCTGGGGCAACGGGTAAGGCGGGCAGGCTGACTATAGGGGCATCGTGAGCGATAAAAAATATGAATGGCTGTTTGCGGGCGTGGTGTGCCTGCAGGCTGGCGCATGGATTCTGATCCCATATTTCACCCTGCCAAACCCGCCCATCGATGTTCTGGAAGGCTTCGTCTGGAGCCAGAATATTGCGCTCGGCTACCACAAGGGCCCGCCGCTGTTTGCCTGGCTGCTCGGGCTGGGCGATGCCCTGCTGCCGGGCAGCCTGTTGCCGCCGCTGATCTTAAGCCAGATGGCAATCGTCGCCACCTATTGGGCGGTCTGGCGTCTGGCCAAACATCTGCTGGGGCCGCGTGACGCGCTCGCTGTACTGGGCCTCACAACGACGGTCTACTACTTCGGTTTTCCATCCCCAGAATTCAATCCGATCATCCTGCAGATGGCCTTGTCCGCCATCACCTGCTCCTTCTACTACACAGCCCTGATCGAAAACCGTCAGCGTGACTGGTTCATCGTTGGCCTGGCTGTCGGTATCGGCGTGCTGTCGCGATATTCCATCGCCCTCTACTTGCTGCCGATGGCAATCTTCACTCTGCTGCATTCCGAAACCCGCTGGCGCTGGCTGACGCCAAGCTTTGCTGCCGGAGCGGTGATCGCCACGGCCATTGCCGCCCCACATGCATGGTGGGTATTGCAGAATGAACTGAGCCCTCTGCATTACATCGACCAGCGCGCCGACGTTATCGAAGGCGCTGGTCGTCTGTTGCGTCCGTTGCGCTTTGCAGGCGCGCAGCTGGCGGCACTGGCACCGGCCCTGATCGTCTTTATTCTGGCGATCCTGCCGCTGTATCGCAGCCCGCCAGTCTATGCCGGATCGGCAAAACTGCCGCCGCTGTCACGCAACTATCTGATCGCCATCGCCATCGCACCCGCGCTGATCGTGATCGTGATGGCAATCATTCTCGGCCGTCAGCCGCGCGCCATGTGGGGGGCTGGACTGTGGATATTCACGCCGCTGCTCGGTGTTGCCCTGTTGCGGGAATTCTCATTCGCCATCTACCGCAGGCGCCTGATGGCAATCTGGGTTGTCGTCTTTGCACTTCCAGTAGTGGCATTTGTTATTGCCATGACTCTGTGGCCGACCCTGTCCGGCCGCAACAAGCGCACGCATTTCCCGGGCCCGGCATTGGCGGAGACGGTGACGCAGCGCTGGCATGACATGACTGGCCGCCCGCTCACCTATGTCGTGGGCGAGATGTGGCTGGCCGGCAGTACCGGCTATTACTCCAGCGACCGCCCACAGGTATTCCAGAATGGTAGCCAGCACGAAGCGCCGTGGATCAGCCTGAACCATCTGAAATCCTGCGGTGCCGTTGTGCTGTTCCACGCCTCCGCTGATCGCGAGCGTTTCGCCAAGATATTCACCGAACTTGGGATGCGGTATGAGGAGCAGCCGGCAATACAATTGCCGAAACCGCGCTTCGCGGTGGCATCAGGGGCCTTTACGGTGGGCTGGGCGATAGCCTGGCCGTCGGAAGACGCCATTCCGTCAGCCGAGGCTTCGTGCGCCAGGCAGTCGCGCCTGCAAAAGATTGTGCTGGCCCTGAAAATGAAAACGGGCCGCCCCGTTTAAAGGCCGGCCCGCAAAAGCTGGAACTCGAAAGTGATCAGGCTTCGCCCATGCATTCAAACATGGCGGCCGCCACGGCATCCTCCGGCGTGCGCCCGCCCCAGACCAGGAACTGGAACGCCGGGTAGAAACGTTCGCATTCTGACAGGCCGATTTCCATCAAATCCTCGATCTGCTCGGTGGTGGCACCCAGGCCACCGCGCAGCAGCAGAGCCTGGCGGAACACCACCATGCCTTCCTCAACCCAATAGTCGAAATGGCCGATCAGGGCCTTCTCATTCACGTAGGCGAGCAGGGAATGCAGGTCGCGACGGCGGTTGGCCGGCACCTTCATGTCGAAAGCGCAGGTGTAGCTCAGCGCGCCGAGCTCCTCGCGCCAGGAAAACCACATCTGATGCTCACAATAGCGGCCGGAGACACCGACGGTGAGTTCATCCTGGCCCTGGCGGTCGAAGGGCCACTCGTGCTCTCCGACAATCTGTTCAACGAGGTCGAGCGGGTTGAGACGGCCAGTGGTCTCGCTTTCAATCAGAGTCCGCATGCGTTAACGCTCCCCCTTGCGGCAGGCCGGTGCTCGGCTCGCTAATCCGGAATGACTCATCTGGTTGGGAATTTGGCCCCATGAGGCGACAGCATCGGCCTTGGCCGAGAATGCCCCCATTGCCTCGGCTGACCATATATGTAGGTGTCGCGACACGAAACGCACCATAGATTTAGAGTATGCGGGGGACATGGGGCACGCAAGGACAGATTTACGAAAAATTCATGAAATTCGCCTGATCCGGGCTTGGGTTAGGCCGGAACATCGAATCCGCTGTTCTACTTGGATTCGAGTGCGGCGAGCCGCTCGGCAAGGCGGATATTTTCCTCCCGTGCCGCCTCGGCCATGGCTTTCACAGCCTCGAATTCCTCGCGGCTGACCAGTTCCATATCGGTCAGGGCCCGTTCCAGGCGCTGGCGGAACGCCTGCTCCACCTCGCCTTTGACACCCTGCAGGGTACCGAGGGCACCGGTTGCGATGCGGCTGAGATCGTCGAGCAGGCGGTTATCGGTCTGCATGGCGCGACTCCAAACGGGAAATCCTTATCCGATATGGCCGTGCCATAGCCGGCCCGCAAGCACTGCCGAAGGGCCAAAACTGCCTTTTCCACAGCTATTCCGGCGCGACTCCGGCCTGTCCACAGGTTAGTGCGACCTCCGTGCGGCCCGGCCCCGAGCGGTTGGAAAGCCGGGGGTCGGGTGCTAGGGTCCGGCGCCATATTTCCGTTCTGCCAAGCGAAGTGCCGTGACCAATCAGACCCCCGTCCAAGCTGCGCCGGATGCTTCCGGTGAACGTGCCAATCGCGAAGCCAAGCTGCAGCAGCTGCGCCAGCTCGGCCTCGACCCCTATCTGGCGCCGAAATTCCCCAAGTCGCACAAGAATGCGGCCGTGCATGAGCAGTTCGCGCATCTGCAGCCCGATGAGCGCACCGAGGCAAGCGTGGCCGTGGCCGGCCGCGTGATGTCGATCCGCAACAGCGGCATGTTCATCGACCTGGTCGACGACACCGTGAAGCTGCAGGTCTACACCGGCAAGGACGACGTCCAGGGCCGCTTCGCGCCTGTCATGAAGGCGCTAGATTTGGGCGACATCATCGGTGTACGCGGTCCGGTGCGCCGGACCAAGCGCGGCGAGATCACGGTGGATACGGCCGAGATCGTTGTGCTGGCCAAGGCGCTGGAGCCGCCGCCGGAAAAATGGCATGGCCTGAAAAATGTGGAGCAGCGTTATCGCCATCGCGAATACGACCTGATCGGCAATGAAGAAAGCCGCACCACGCTGCGCGCCCGCTTCCGTGTCATCCAGGCAGTGCGCCAGTTCCTCAATGGCGAAGGGTTCCTCGAAGTCGAAACGCCGATGCTGCACAGCATTCCCGGCGGCGCCATCGCCCGGCCGTTCCAGACCCATCACAACGCGCTGGATATCCCGCTCTACATGCGCATTGCACCCGAGCTGCATCTCAAGCGTCTGGTGATTGGCGGCCTGAGCGAAAAAGTATTCGAGATCAACCGTTGCTTCCGCAACGAAGGTATCTCGCCGCGCCACAATCCCGAATTCACCACCATGGAACTCTATCAGGCCTATGCCGATTACGAGGACATGATGGACATTGCCGAGCGCACCATCGCCCAGGCGGCGATCACCGCCACCGGCAGCACCAAGGTGAAATTCGGCGAGCAGGAAATCGACTTCACTCCGCCGTTCCGCCGCGCCACCATGCTTGGCCTGATTGAGGAGCATGGCAAGGTGAAGCTTGAAGGGCTGGATGATGCGCAGGCGCGCGATGCCGCCAAGCAGGCCGGTGTCGCCGTCGCACCGGGCGCCAGCTGGGGCAAGGTGGTGGAAGCCTGCTTCGAGCATTTCGTCGAACCCAATTTGATCCAGCCGACCCATGTGGTCGCGCTGCCCAAGGCGATCTCGCCGCTGGCCAAGGCCAATCATGCCAATCCGGCCATCGCCGAACGCTTCGAGACCTTCTGCAACACCTGGGAAATCGCCAATGCGTTTTCCGAGCTGGCCGATCCACAGGAACAGCGCGCCCGCTTCGAGGATCAGCAGAGCCAGCGTGATGGTGGCGACGACGAAGCGCATCGCATCGACGAGGATTTCCTCAAGGCACAGTCAGCCGGCATGATGCCGATGGGCGGGCTCGGCATCGGCATCGACCGCATCGTGATGCTGCTGACCAACTCGCCAACCATCCGTGAAGTGATCGCCTTCCCGACCCTGCGCCCCCGTTCCGATGAACCGGGCGGCGCTGGCGAAGCCACGGACGAGTGATGCTGTCCGCAACCCTTCCGGTACTCGCGTTTCCGGTGATCGATCCGGTCATTATCGAGATCGGGCCGTTTGCCATCCGCTGGTATGCGATGGCCTATATCGTCGGCCTCGTGCTGGGCTGGCGCATGGCCATGCGCATTGCCGATCGCCCCGGCAGCACTGTGACCCCGATGCAGGTCGACGGTTTCCTGCTCTGGGCCACGCTCGGCGTCGTGCTGGGCGGGAGGCTGGGTTATGTGCTGTTCTACAATATCGGCTACTACCTGCAGCATCCGCTTGAGATGCTCGCCGTGTGGCAGGGCGGCATGTCGTTCCATGGCGGCATGCTGGGTGTGATCTTCGCCATGCTGGCCTATTGCCGGCTTAGCGGCATCCGCTTCCTTGCCTTCACCGATGTGATCGCCTGCGTCACCCCGATCGGGCTGTTCTTCGGCCGCATCGCCAATTTCATCAATGCCGAATTGTGGGGTCGTGCCGCACCGGATTTTGTCTGGGCCATGGTGTTCCCACACAGCGATGGCGTGCCGCGCCACCCGAGCCAGCTCTACCAGGCATTCATGGAAGGCGTGGTGCTGTTTCTGCTGCTCAACCTGCTACGCTGGAATACCCGCGCAATTCACCGGCCCGGCACGCTGTCTGGTGTGTTCCTGATTGGCTACGGCATGGCGCGCATCATCGGCGAGCTGTTCCGCGAACCCGATCGGCAGATCGGCTATCTGATCGGTGGCACCACGATGGGGCAGTGGCTTTCACTGCCGATGGTGTTGTTCGGCCTTGGAGTGGTGTGGTGGTCGCGCCGGCAAAAAGCGGCGTAAGCGCCGCGCCGCTGCTCGATATCCTGCGCCGACGGATCGCGGCGGAGGGTCCGATCACGGTCGCCGCCTATATGGCCGATTGCCTGCTGCACCCCGAGCATGGCTACTACCGCAGCCAGGAAGCCATCGGCCTGCACGGCGATTTCATCACCGCGCCGGAAATCAGCCAGATGTTCGGCGAGTTGCTCGGCCTGTGGGCGGCCGATTACTGGCAAAGCCTGGGCTGCCCGGACAGATGCTATCTGGTTGAACTGGGGCCCGGCCGCGGCACGCTGATGCGCGATGCCCTGCGCGCCGCCCGCGCCCTGCCACAATTCCGCGCCGCGCTCACGCCAGTGATGATCGAGGCTTCCACGCGGCTGCGCGGGCTGCAGGAAGCGGCACTGGCCCATGAGGGTGCCATCTGGTGCGAGCAGATTGCAGCGATTCCAAAGGACGCCCCCCTGCTGCTGCTTGCCAATGAATTCCTCGATGCCCTGCCGGTGCGCCAGTTTCAGCGCGGCGATGACGGTGCCTGGCATGAGCGCTGCGTCGGCCTCGATGAAGCCACCAACGATCTGTGCTTCCTGCTCGATCCACGCGCCCTGCCCTTCGACGACCTGCTGCCGCAGATCCTGCGCGACTCACCGCCGGGCTCCATCGTGGAATCCAGCCCCCCGGTGCGCGCCGTGGCCGTCGAGATCGCCGCGCGTCTCAAGCAGCAGGGCGGTGCGGCGCTGTTCATCGACTATGGCTATGCCAGTGCCGGCGCGGGTGAAACACTCCAGGCCGTGTGGCGCCACACCTATGCCGATCCGCTGCAGAATCCCGGCCTTGCCGACCTGACTGCCCATGTCGATTTCGGCTCATTTGCATTGGCGGCAAAACGTGCCGGCGCCGCTGTGCATGGCCCGGTCGGCCAAGGCGTGTTTCTCGAACGGCTGGGCATCGCCGCACGGGCAGCGAAGCTGAAGCAGAGCAATACCACGCAAGCTGGCGATCTCGACCAGGCCCTGCGGCGGTTGACCGCACCGGAGGCGATGGGCACCCTGTTCAAGGCCCTGGCCCTGACCCCACCGGAGTCGCCAAAACCCGCAGGCTTTGCATGACCGTTCATGTCGCACGTCCTGAATCTGGCCAGATCGCACCCGTCACCGCCGCCGGCCTTGCCGATCTGCCGCATGGCTTTTTCACCCGGCGCGGCGGCGTGTCGAGCGGTCTCTATGCACAGCTGAACTGTGGTCCTGGTTCGTCCGACGACCCGGCTGCCGTGCAGGAAAACCGCCGTCGCGTTGCCGAGGCGCTGGGCGCGCGTCATGGCTTGGTATCGCTCTATCAGGTGCATGGCCGCGACGTCGTCACCGTGGACGACGACTATGACATCACACAGCGACCGAAGGCCGATGGCCTGGTCACACGCCGGCGCGGCATTGCGCTGGGCATTCTTTCGGCCGACTGCGCGCCGGTGCTGTTTGCCGATACGGCAGCCGGCGTGATCGGCGCCTGCCATGCCGGCTGGCGCGGCGCGCTGGCCGGGATTACCGATGCCACCATCGCCGCCATGGCCGCCCTCGGCGCCCGGCCTGCAAAGATCCACGCCGCCATCGGGCCCTGCATCGGCCAGGCTTCTTACGAGGTCAGCGCCCCGTTCCGGGATGAATTCCTCATTGCCGATGCCGGCAATGCAGCCTTTTTCGCTATCGGCCGGCGCGATGGCCATTGGCAGTTCGATCTGCCGGGCTATCTGTTGCAGCGACTGCAGCGCGGCGGTATTGCAGCCGAGAATCTTGCGCTGGATACCTGCAGCGATCCGGACCGCTTCTTCAGTTATCGTCGCATGACCCTGGCGAAGGAAGCCGATTACGGCCGGCAGATATCGGCCATCGTCTTGCCGCTCTAGGCCATGCCACACCTGTTCCTGCTGCTAGTCTTTGCAATTCTCTGTCTCATGGTGAGCTGTGTTTTCGGTTAAGCGTTTCCCTCTTCTGATCCTGACGGCCGCCATCATCGCGGCCTGTCAGCCCTTGCCGCAGCCCTTCCAGGCCGACAGCCGCATCAAGGCCAGCGATACCCTGATCCGTCCGATCGGCGAGGCCAGTCTGTTCATTCCGCCTGTGGGCGGCCTGCCGAATGGTGCCGATGCGGCGCTGGCCGAGGCGCTGGCCAAAGCGCTCAACGCCAAGGACGTGCCCGCGAGTGCCAGCGGCCGCAACCGGCTGACCAGTCTGCTCACCGTGAGCCTGGAACCACGCGGTGGCGACGCCGTGTGGCGCTGGGACGAACGCCTACCGGATGGCACGGTGCAGGCTGGCGAAAGCCGCAGCCTGGGTGTGGCGCCCGCCCGGCTCGCCGCCGGCGATGCCGACGCGCTGAAACTGGCCGCGACGACTATGGCAGAGGCGATTGCCGCCAAGCTGAACGAATCCGCCATTGAAGCGGTGCAGATCGACACCACGCCAGCCAAGCTAGCGGTCAGGGAATGCGAAGGGGCGCCCGGCGACGGCAACCGGTCGCTGCGCCAGGCCATGCGTGAAATCCTGATCCTGGGCGGAAAAAACCCGCTGCCCGACACGGCCGGGGCCGATTTCGTGATCGGCTGCGTGGTCAAGGTCTGGCAGGACAGCCCGGATTCCGAGCGGGTGACCATCGAATGGGTGCTGCTGGCCGCCGATGGCAGCCGGCTGGGCGACGTCAAACAGGCCAATCGCATCCCCCGTGGCCAGCTCTCCCGGGCCTGGGGCACCACCGCCCATATCATCGCCCAGGGCGGCTGGCAGGGGCTTAGCGAGATCCTCGAGAGCCGGTCGCGCGCCAGACCGGCGGTTCGACCCGCAAAATCCTGAATTTATTAGATTTTTCGCGGTTTACAGGGGGCGGCCCGGCGGCTATAGTCCGCGCGGTTTTTCTCCCCTGTCCAGCGCATCCACAGAGCTCAGTCCATGAAGGTTTTGGCGGGTAATTCCAATCGTCCGCTGGCGGAAGCCATTGCGGCTTATCTGTCGGTGCCGCTCGCCAAAGCCAGCGTGCGTCGCTTCTCCGACATGGAGGTTTTCGTGGAAATCCACGAAAACGTCCGCGGCGAAGATGTGTTCGTGATCCAGTCGACCTCCTATCCGGCGAATGATCACCTGATGGAACTGCTGGTCTGCATCGACGCCCTCAAGCGCTCGTCGGCCCGCCGCATCACCGCCGTCCTGCCCTATTTCGGCTACGCCCGCCAGGACCGCAAGCCCGGCCCGCGCACGCCGATCTCGGCCAAGCTGGTCGCCAATCTGATTACCGCTGCCGGTGCCAACCGCGTGCTGACGCTGGACCTGCATGCCGGCCAGATCCAGGGCTTCTTCGATATCCCGACCGACAACCTGATGGGCGGCCCGGTGTTGACCGCCGACATCAAGCAACAGTTGCAGGGCGATGACCTGATGGTGGTCTCGCCGGACGTCGGCGGCGTGGTGCGGGCCCGCAACATCGCCAAGCGCCTGGACGCCGATCTTGCCATCGTCGACAAGCGCCGCGAAAAGGCCGGCGTTTCCGAAGTGATGAACATCATCGGTGACGTTGAAGGCCGCCGCTGCATCCTGGTCGACGACATCGTCGATTCCGCCGGCACGCTGTGCAACGCGGCCGAGGCGCTGAAGAAGCATGGCGCCAAATCCGTTTATGCCTATGTGACCCATGGCGTGCTGTCGGGCGGCGCGGTTGCCCGCGTGACCGCCAGCCAGCTGGAAGGCCTGGTCATCACCGACTCGATCCTGGCGACCGAGGCGGTCCGCCTGGCGCGCAATATCCGCCAGGTGTCGATTGCCCCGCTGGTTGGCGAAGCAATGCGCCGTATCAGCGAGGAGGCTTCGGTCTCCAGCCTGTTCGATTAAGTTTTCACAGTTTCGGCGCGCGGCACCCCTGGAGGCCGGCGTCGGAAACGGACCCGACATAGTGTTGGGCCCGTATCCAAGCAAGGAGCGCAATCATGCGTGAAGTAACCACCATCGCCGCCGAGGCGAGGTCGAGGGCCGGCAAGGGGACCGCCCGTGCAACGCGACTGAAGGGTCGTGTGCCGGGGGTCATCTATGGCGAAAAGCAGACCCCTGAACTCATCTCGGTTGAAAGTCGTGAACTGCTGAAGGAGATGCACAAGGGCAACTTCTTCTCGCGTCTGTTCACCGTTGCTGTCGGCAGCAAGACCGAACGCGTTCTGGCGCGCGACGTGCAGCTCGACCCGGTCACCGACCGGCCGATCCATGTCGACTTCCAGCGCATCGGCAAGGACTCGAAGGTCCGCATCTTCATTCCGATGCACTTCAAGGACCAGGATCAGTCCCCCGGCATCAAGAAGGGCGGCGTGCTGAATATCGTACGCCATGAAGTCGAATTCTTCGTCCAGCCCGACAACATCCCCGAGAGCCTGACGATCAGCCTTGCTGGCATGGATATCGGTCATTCGATCCATATCTCCGCCTTCACGCTGCCGGAAGGCATCAAGGCCGTGATCCAGGATCGTGACTTCACCGTTGCGACCATCGCTGCCCCGACCAAGGAAGAAGAAGCCGCGCCGAAGGCCGAAGCTGCTGCTGCCGCTCCGGCTGCTGCGGCTGGCGCCAAGGCTGCCGCTCCGGCGGCGGGTGCCAAGGCGGCTCCGGCTGCTGCGGCCAAGCCGGCTGCCAAGAAGTAAAGCCTGCTGCGGGCGGCGCATCGCTGGTGCGCCGCCCGCCACTCCCGCCCCTCCTCTTCTCACTGCCGGACGCTGAAACGCCATGCTGCTTCTCGTCGGACTGGGCAACCCGGGCAGCGAGCATAAACGGCAGCGGCACAATGTCGGCTTCATGGCCATCGATGCCATCGCCGACCGCCACAATTTCCAGCCGTTCAAGAAGCGCTTCCATGGCGAGATCGCCGAGGGTGTTCTGGATGGCATCAAGACACTGCTGCTCAAGCCGCTGACCTACATGAACCTGTCGGGCAAATCGGTTGGCGAGGCGGCGCATTTCTACAAGCTGCCGCCGGCCCAGGTGGTGGTGATGCATGACGAGCTGGACCTGGCTGCCGGCAAGATCCGCATCAAGACCGGCGGTGGCAATGCCGGCCATAACGGGCTGCGCTCGATCGATGCCGCCATCGGACCGAACTACCGGCGCCTGCGCATCGGCATCGGGCATCCCGGCAAGGACCATGTGTTGGGTTATGTGCTGCAGAATTTCCATACGGACGAGCATGTATGGCTAGATCCGCTGCTGGAAGCCATGGCTGCCGAGGCTGGCTATCTGGCCAAGAATGACGACACCGGCTTCATGACCAAGGTGGCGCTGCGCCTGCAGCCTCCGAAGGAAAAAGCACCGAAGCCGGAAAAGACCAACAAGACAGATGTGAAGGACGCGTAACATGGGTTTCAAATGCGGCATTGTCGGCCTGCCCAATGTCGGCAAGTCGACGCTGTTCAATGCGCTGACGCAGACCGCCGCCGCGCAGGCAGCCAACTATCCCTTCTGCACCATTGAGCCGAATACCGGCCTGGTC
>NZ_CALRUC010000006.1:0-71295 GCF_943371255.1 Ferrovibrio terrae
GGGAAGGCCACGGTGATGCGCGTGCCGCTGCCCACCGCGCTGTCGATGCTGAGGCTGCCCTGGTGGGCGCGCACGAAGGCCTGCACCAGCGATAGACCGAGGCCGACGCCGCCATATTTGCGGCTGAGCTGGCTGTCGGCCTGCTCGAAGGGATCGAAGATGCGTGCCTGGTCCTCGGGTGCGATGCCGATGCCGGAATCACGCACACTGATCAGTATCTCGTTGCTCTCCGCATCGTGTCGCGCCAGGGCTTCCACCGGGATGCCTGATGGCGAGAATTTCAGCGCATTGCCGATCAGGTTGATCAGGATCTGCCGCACCAGTCGCGCATCTGCGTGCAAGGGCGGCAGATCCTCTGGGACAGTGACGCTGACGGCTTCGGCATTGCGGCCGTAATGCGAGGCCGCCAGGCGGGCGCAGATCGGCAGTTCTTCGTCCAGCATCACCGGCTGCTCATGCAGCACGATCTGGTTCGCCTCGATGCGGGCCAGATCGAGAATGTCGTCGATCACCGACAGCAGATGGCGGGCGCTGCCGTTGATGTCGCGTAGGTATTCATCGTATTTCACCCAGTCGGGGCCGAACATCTTCTGCTGCACGATATCGGAAAAGCCGATGATGGCATTCAGCGGCGTGCGCAATTCGTGGCTCATATTGGCCAGGAAGATCGATTTGGCCTGGCTGGCGCGCAGCGCCGCGTCGCGCGCCTGGCTCACCTCGCGGAACAGTTCCTCCAGCCGGTCATTGGTCTGCTGCAGCTTGGCGCTGGCGGCCTGCTGCTCGGTGATGTCGATGACGATCAGGGCGCGGTCGCCCTGTGGCGTGGTGCGGCGCCCGACCTGCACCCAGCGGCCGCCCGGCAGCTGCAGCACGCCGCCGGCAATCTCGCTGGTCAGTAGGGCATCGGGCAGGCCGGCGCGGCGCAGCAGCACATTGAGATCGGTACCGCGCACGAACAGCCCTTCATCGAGACCCAGCAGGGCCGGCAGGCGGCGGTTCCACAATTGCAGCCGGTTCTCCGCATCGAGGAAGGCAAAGGCCTCGGTGCTTTCGGCGATATCCAGCAACTCGCCCTGGGCCGCACGGATGCGGGCATACAGCGCGGTGTTTTCCTCATGCAGGCGGCGGTTGCGGCGGATCACGCCGTTGACGATGCGGTTGGTCAGGATCATCGCGCCGGTATACAGCGCCGACATCACGGCCATGGCCAGGCCGACCACGCCGCCCTGCCACAGGAAGAAGGTGACGAAGGGCACCGCGATCAGCAGCATGTAGGTGAGTGCTGCAGTCGGCACCACGGCCAGCGTGGCGGCCGAGCCGGCGATCATGCCGGCCGCCACCATGATCACCAGCATCTGATGCGCCGGGTCGAGATGGGGCAGGAACAGCGCCGCCGCGCCCCAGGCCGCGCCCGAGAAGGCGGCGCCCCACACATCGGCCAGGCGCATGCGGGCCGAACGGTGTTCGTTGCGCGCCTGCGCGCGGCTGTGGCTGACCCAGCGATACAGCATGTAGCTCAGGCCTGCGGCATGCAGCAGCCACCAGCTCATCAGCCAGTTGAGCGGTATCTGCCCGACCAGCAGCAGGGCAATGGCGGTGACGTTGGTCAGCGTCACGCCGGCATTGATCGGCACCACCTGGCGGAAGCTGTTCAGCGCATAATTGCGGCGCTGCGGCGCGGTGGGCGCGGCTTCGGTGGGTCGTGGAGCGGTTTCGATCGTCTCGGACATGGTCGGACCGGCTTCACTCAAGCGGAAACCGGCCGGCGCCGCAACCACCCTGATGCATTATGTGCCGGCTGTTCGCCCTTACCAGCCGTTGACGCGGTCCCATTCGGCTACGATCGCGCCGCCCGCTTGCGCCGGGTCGATCACGAAATAGCGATCATACATCGCCCCGGTCATGCAGGAGTGATTGGGCAGCACCCGCAGCCGGCTGCCCGGCGGATAGCTGGCGAAATCCACCGGCGCCGCCTTCGGCCCGCCCACCAGCCCGTGCTCCTGGTGCACGTCATGGATGTTCAGGCCCGGCAGCGGCAGGGCCTCGTCCGGGCGGCAGACCCGGCCATAGCCGGTCCCCGGCACATTCTTGTTGGCGCCGGTATCCTTCGACAGCGCCAGGCCGCCGGCATCGATCAGCAGGTGGTTGCGGCCCGGATGATGGGCCACCACGGTGGCCAGCACCGACACCGCGATATCCTCCATGGCACAGGTGCCCAGCCCGGCCTGGAACAGGTCGAAGAACACGAAATTGCCCGGCCGCATCTCGGTAACGCCGTCCAGGTGTTTGGCAAACAGTGCCGTGGGTGTCGAGCCCACCGAAACGATCGGGCAGGCAAAGCCGGCTTCGCGCAGCCGGGTTGCCGCGGTCACCACCGCGAGGCGTTCCTCCTCGGCGGTGGCCTCGATCTGCGCGATGTTTTTCGCATCATAGGAATGCCCCGCATGGGTCAGCACGCCGGCCAGGCTGCTGCCCGGCTGCGACAGGGCTGTCGCCAGCGGCAGCAGCAGCGCGGAGTCCGGCGGGATGCCGGCGCGGCCCAGGCCGGAGTCGATCTTGATCATGGTGCTGAAGGTGATGCCCAGCGCCCGGCCTTTTTCCGCAATCGCCTGCGCCACCGCCGGATGATCGGTGATGATCTTCAGGTCGACGCCGCCTTTCATGATGGCGGCGACCTGTTCCAGCTTCTGCGGCGCAATCGGTACGGCATAGGTGATGTCGCGGAAGCCGGCTTTGGCGAAATATTCGGCCTCGGCCAGGGTCGAGACGGTCATGGCGCCGGCCTTGCCGACCGCCAGTTCGGCCACCATCGCCGATTTCGCCGTCTTCAGATGCGGGCGCAGCTTCACATTCAGGCTCTGCGCGCGCGCCTGCATGCGGGCGATGTTTTTTAACAGCCGGCTGCGGTCGAGGATCAGCGACGGGGTGGGCAGGTCGTTCAGGGTCTTGTTCATGACTCTTCCGATATTACGTGCGGGGCGCCAGCACAAGCTGCGTCTGCGTCACGATGGCGGCGAGTTTGCCATCGGCGCGGCTGATCCGGGTTTGCCACACCATGGTGGTCTTGCCGCGATGCAGCGGCGTGCATTCGGCCAGGGCGGTTTCGCCGGCCGGAATCGCGGCAAAGAAATTGGTCTTGCTCTCGATCGTGGTGGTGGAGAACCCTTCGGCCAGATTGGCCACGGTGGCCACCGCGCCGATGGTGTCGGCAAAGGCCATCACCGCGCCGCCATGCAGGATCGCCGGCACGGTGCACAGCGCCGCCGTCACCGGCAGTTCCGCTGTCACCTTCTCAGGGCTCACCGACAGGATCTTCAGGCCCATCAGCTCGGCAAAGGGCAGGGCGGGCAGATCAGGCATGGCGGTCTCCTCCAGTTTGTCCGGTTTTCCCGACCCTAGCCGGTCCGGCCCTGTCCATGGGAGGCGCCATGCGGCGCGGTCATGAAAAATTATGGCGGAATCCGGGCACCCCCTCCTTGACGGAGGGGTGGCGGCTGCTTAAGTGTTTGGCGCTCTCCCGTGGGGAGTGCTAACAATTCGGGGGTTGCGCGACTAAGTCGCTGATTTTCCTGAATATTCCGAATTTAGATGCGACAGATACCTTAGGAGGATCGCATGAAGTTTCGTCCGCTGCATGATCGCGTGGTGGTGAAGCGTGTTGCTGAAGAAGAGCGCACGGCTGGCGGCATCATCATTCCCGACAGCGCCAAGGAAAAGCCGATGCAGGGTGAAGTCGTCGCCGTTGGCGCCGGCGCCCGCGACGAGGCCGGCAAGGTTCAGCCGCTCGACGTCAAGGCTGGCGACCGCGTGCTGTTCGGCAAGTGGTCGGGCACCGAGGTGAAGCTCGATGGTGAGGAGCTCCTGATCATGAAGGAGTCCGACATCATGGGCATCATCGAAGGCACCCCCGCCAAGAAGTCCAAGGCTGCTTAATCAGCGCCTGATCCGTAAGACTCATCCAAGGAGATACAGCTATGGCTGCTAAAGATGTCCGTTTTGGCGCCGATGCGCGCGGCAAGATGCTGCGCGGTGTCGACATTCTCGCCGATGCCGTCAAGGTCACCCTGGGCCCGAAGGGCCGTAACGTCGTGCTCGACAAGTCGTTCGGCGCCCCGCGCATCACCAAGGACGGTGTGACGGTCGCGAAGGAAATCGAGCTGGCCGACAAGTTCGAGAACATGGGCGCCCAGATGGTGCGCGAAGTGGCCTCGAAGGCGAATGACCAGGCCGGCGACGGCACCACCACCGCCACCGTGCTGGCCCAGGCCATTGTCCGCGAAGGCGGCAAGGCCGTTGCCGCCGGCATGAACCCGATGGATCTGAAGCGCGGCATCGACCTCGCGGTCGAGAAGATCGTCGAAGATCTGAAGAGCCGTTCGAAGAAGATCTCGGGCACCAAGGAAATCGCCCAGGTCGGCACCATCTCGGCCAACGGCGACACCGAAATCGGCAACATGATCGCCAAGGCGATGGAAAAGGTCGGCAACGAGGGCGTCATCACGGTGGAAGAGGCCAAGAGCCTTGAGACCGAGCTGGACGTCGTCGAAGGCATGCAGTTCGACCGCGGCTATCTCTCGCCGTATTTCATCACCAATGCCGAGAAGATGATCTGCGACATGGAAAACCCCTACATTCTTCTCCATGAGAAGAAGCTGTCGGGTCTCCAGGCCATGCTGCCGGTTCTCGAAGCCGTCGTGCAGACCGGCCGTCCGCTGCTGATCGTCGCCGAAGATGTCGAGGGCGAAGCCCTTGCCACGCTGGTGGTGAACAAGCTGCGTGGTGGCCTGAAGGTTGCCGCCGTCAAGGCGCCGGGCTTCGGCGATCGCCGCAAGGCCATGCTGGAAGACATCGCGATCCTGACCGGTGGTCAGCTGATCTCGGAAGATCTCGGCATCAAGCTGGAGAGCGTCACGCTCGCCATGCTCGGCACCGCCAAGAAGGTCACGATCGACAAGGAAAACACCACGATCGTTGCCGGCGCCGGCAAGAACAAGGACATCCAGGGCCGCGTGGCGCAGATCAAGGCGCAGATCGAGGAAACCACCTCGGACTACGACCGTGAGAAGCTGCAGGAGCGTCTGGCCAAGCTGGCTGGTGGCGTTGCCGTGATCAAGGTTGGCGGCGCCAGCGAGATCGAGGTGAAGGAGCGCAAGGATCGCGTTGATGACGCACTGCATGCGACCCGCGCCGCGGTCGAAGAAGGCATCGTCCCGGGCGGCGGCACTGCGCTGCTGTACTCGGTGCGCGCCATCGACAAGGTGAAGGTCGACAATGCCGACCAGAAGCATGGCGTGGAAATCATCCGCCGCGCCCTGCAGGCTCCGGTCCGTCAGATCGCCGAGAATGCCGGCGTTGACGGCGCCGTGGTGGCCGGCAAGCTGCTGGAGTCCAAGGACACCAGCTGGGGCTTCAATGCCCAGACCGAAGAATATACCGACCTGGTGAAGGCCGGCGTCATCGACCCGACCAAGGTCGTGCGCGTCGCGCTGCAGGGCGCCGCTTCGGTGGCCGGCCTGCTGATCACCACCGAAGCCATGGTTGCTGACCGTCCGGAGCCGAAGTCGGCCGGCGGCGGCATGCCGGGCGGCGGCGGCATGGGCGGTATGGGCGGCATGGGCGGCATGGACTTCTAAGTCCAGCCCATCAGTCCAGAGCTTACGGAAAGGCCCGGTGGAAACACCGGGCCTTTTTCGTTTCCTAGCGCTGCAGCGGCACGGTCTTGCCGCCGATGGCATGCCACGCAGCGATGCCGCCGGCCAGCGAGCGGGCATCGAGGCCGCGCTTGCGCATTTCGGCCACCGCATTGCCGCTGACCTGGAAGCCATACATGCAATAGGCGACCAGCGGTTTGTCACGCGGCAGCGCGTCGATCCACTCAGGCAGGGTTTCCGGTGCACGGATCAGCGCGCCCGGCATCATGTCGTGCCGCTTGGCCATGTCGTCGGCCAGGCAGATGTCGAGCACCACCACATCCTTGCCGGTCTGCAGCATCGCCTGCAGATCTTCGGGACTCACACTGTGGCCAGCTGCGGTTGCCGCTGCCGCTTGGCCAATGGCCTGGCGATAGCGCTGTGCCGGGCGTGCCCAGTGGATATTGGCCGTGAAGGCCTCGACATAGCCGGCCGCATTGGCACCGAAATCGAGGTGATAGGCATGCTCGTACATGTCGAGCGCCAGCACGGGCACGCCATCGGCAAGGCTGTGTGCATGATCGCTGGCCCACTGGTTCACCAGCCGCTGCAGGCGCGGCGACCAGCTGAGGATCACCCAACCCGATCCGCCGCCGAGCGCCTTGCCCATGGCGACGAATTCGGCTTTCCACTGCGTCAGGCTGCCGAAGTCGCGGCTGATCGCGGCCGCAAGATCGGCATCGGGCTCGCCGGCCGCTCCGCCCAGCCCGTCGGCACCGCCGAGTGAGTCGAAATACACCTCATGCAGCAGCACGGAATTGGCCGCGATCAGTTCTTCGCGTTTCAGGCCGTTGATCTCGAAACCGGGTGCCGCGTTCCAGTCCAGGCCGGCCAGGCGCTTGGCGATGGCGTTGAGCCGGCGCAGCGCGCCGCCGTAGTTGTTTTCGTAATGGCTGGCCATCAGTTTTTCCGACAGGCCAAGCAGGCGCGGCGGCTTGAAGGGCAGGGCACGGATGCAAAAGGTCATGAGACGCTCCACAGGGAAGGCGGCATGACACGGTATCGCTGGCTTGCAGAGTTGCATCCCATCACAAGCATCCGATCCCGACGCGTCATGCGCCAGTTTAGGACGGAGCTTGGACCACGGCAGCACGGCTGCCATTGTCTTGGGAATGTCGGGAGTCCGTAGTGTCCCGGCGGCGATGGTTATAACCGAGCGTTTGCCGGAAGGGCAAGGGCATTGTGGTGCATCACCACTTTCGGCCTGCGCGGACCTCCTCTAGATTCGGCGCATGACCCAGCGCTACGAAGACATCCTCGCCTTTATCGCCGTGGTGAAGGCCGGCAGTTTCACGGCTGCCGGCGCGCGGCTGGCACTGGCCAAGTCGGTGATCAGCGACCGCGTGCGTAACCTGGAAAACGCGCTCGGCGTCGAGCTGCTGCGACGGACGACGCGCAGCGTGACCCCGACCGAGCGGGGCCAGGAGTTCTTCGACAGCCTGGCGCCGCTGGTGCAGGCGCTGGACGATGCGGTGGATGCCGCCGCCTCGGCCGACGGGCCGCTGACCGGGCGCCTGCGCATGACCGCGCCGATCAGTTTCGGCATGCGCTATCTCACGCCGGTGATCACCGCCTTTGCCCAGGCGCATCCCGAGCTGGAAATCGCGCTCGATTTCGACGACCGCGCCGTCGACATTATAGGCGCCGGCTACGATCTCGCCCTGCGCATCGGCCGCCTCGGCGATTCCAGCCTGATGGCGCGCAAGCTCTGCGACAGTGACCGTGTGGTCTGCTGCAGCCCGGCTTATGCCAGACAGCACGGCCTGCCCAGAACCGTGGACGATCTCAGCCAGCATGCCTGCATCGACTACGCCAATGCCCATGCCAGCCGACTCTGGCGCTTCGAGCCGGTCACGCCCGGCGGCGAGCCGCGCGTGGTCGAGACCCGCAGCCGCATCGTGGTCAACAACGGCGAGGCGATGCGCGACATGGCGATGGCCGGGCTGGGCATCATCGTGCTGCCGCGCTTCATCATTGCCGAGGCGCTCGCCAGCGGCGCGCTGATCGAGGCGCTGCCCGACATCTGCCCGGTGCCCGATGCGATCTATGCCGTCTATCCGCCGGTGCGCCACATGCCGCGTAAATTGCGCGCCATGGTCGATCATCTGGCGGCCGCCTTTGCCGGTACGCCGCCCTGGCTGGCGGCAAAGCCTGCGCAGCCGGCCAAAGCCGCGAAACCGGCGAAACCCCGTCGCGCCTGATTGTCCGGTTCAGCCGGACAGTGGGTCCGGAACATGGTAGCTAATCGCTGTCATCGCTTTTGCGTAGGGTCCTCTCACCGGCGAACGACACGCCGCCACAGATCGAAACCCTGACCCACGCATAAGGATGACGACCATGACCAAGACCTTCACCTACAACCGCCTCGACAAGACCAACGCCGCCGTTCTGCTGGTCGACCACCAGGCCGGCCTGCTCTCGCTGGTGCGCGATATCGATCCCGACAAGTTCCGCAACAACGTGCTGGCGGTCGCCGACCTGGCGAAATATTTCGGCCTGCCCACCATCCTGACCACCAGCTTCGAAGACGGCCCGAACGGCCCGCTGATGCCGGAGCTGAAGGCGCTGTTCCCCGATGCGCCCTATATCGCCCGCCCGGGCAACATCAACGCCTGGGACAACGAGGATTTCGTCAAGGCAGTGAAGGCCACCGGCAAGAAGCAGCTGATCATCGCCGGCGTCGTCACCGAGGTCTGCGTCGCCTTCCCGGCGCTGTCGGCGCTGGAAGAGGAATTCGAGGTCTTCGTGGTGACGGATGCGTCCGGCACCTTCAACGAGATCGCCCAGCAGGCCGCCTGGAACCGCATGAGCCAGGCCGGAGCCCAGCTGATGAACTGGTTCGGCGTCGCCTGCGAGCTGCATCGCGACTGGCGCAATGATGTCGAGGGTCTGGCCAAGCTGTTTGCCGACCATATCCCCGACTACAAGAACCTGATGACGAGTTACTTCGCGCAGACCGCCCGCAAGGCATCGGCGCAGTAAGCGGGGCGTGGCCCGCGGAAAGGCCCGGTCGCCAGTGAGATACTGGCGGCCGGGCCTTTTCTTTTGCATCCGCGTGGATATTAGCGAGGCGCTGTCAATGTTGCGCCGTCCGGTGTAACCAAAAATCAATCGATCCGATTGGCGAGACCGGTCCAGATTATAGAAATGAAATTTGCTGTCGGGGGCGGTCTGACAAGAATGCGGCATGTCACTTCCGATCACTCCCGAGGTCATCATGTCCCGCCCGTCACCCACCACCCATGAACGCACTTTCTCCGAAAACGAACTGATCGTCAGCAAGACCGATCTCAAAGGCCGCCTGACCTACGTCAACGATGTTTTCTGCCGCGTCGGCCTCTACACGGAGGGCGAACTGCTCGGCCAGCCGCACAGCATCGTGCGGCATCCGCACATGCCGCGTGCCGTCTTCCATATGCTGTGGCAGCGCATCCAGAACGGCGAGGAAATCTTCGCCTTTGTGAAGAACATGGCCAAGAACGGCGACTACTACTGGGTGCTCGCCCATGTCACGCCGAGCCGGGACCAGCAGGGCCGCATCGACGGCTATCATTCCAACCGGCGCGTGCCGCAACGCGAGTCGCTGAACCGCATCGAGCCGATCTACCGGCGCCTGCTCGAGGAAGAGAACCGCCATCCGGACCGCAAGCAGGGCATGCATGCGGCCGCCGCGCTGCTGCAGGCCACTCTGGACGAGGCCGAGCAGAGCTACGACGAATTCGTCTTCAGCCTCGCCGCCTGAAAGACAAGGACGCCGATCATGTTTACCTCCCGTCACAAGAAAGCCCTGCAGCAAATCGAAGCCATCTGCGCCCGGGCGGCGCAGGGCGACCTGTCCGGCCGTATCCTGCATATGCAGCAGTATGGCGATCTGGCGCCGGCACTGGTCAGCTTCAACCGTATGCTCGACCTGATGGACGCCTATATCCGCGAATCGAGTGCCAGCCTGGCCTATGCCTCGCAGGGGAAATATTTCCGCCGCTTCCTGCCGGCCGGCATGGTGGGTCAGTTCCGCCAGGGCGCCGACATCATCAACAATGCCCGCGAAATCATGGGCAAGCGGGCGAGCGATACGGCCCGGTTGCAGATTGAAGTCTCGGATCTGGTGACGGCGGCGGCAGAAGGCGATCTTAACCGGCGCGTCGCCCTGGACGGCAAGGAAGGCTTCATGCGCCAGCTGGCCGAGGGCATCAACACGCTGGTCGAGCGCAGCGGCAGCGTCATCGCCAATGTCGCCACCGTGATCGCGGGCCTCGCGCGCGGCGATCTGAACCACCGGGTCGATGGTGATTATGAAGGCGTGTTCGCCGATCTGAAGCAGGATACCAACCGCACCATTGAAACCCTGCGCGACGTGGCCGGCACATTGACCAGCAATGCCTCGGCGGTGCATGACGCATCGCGCGAGATTTCCGAGGCAAGCCGCGATCTCGCGGTTCGTACCGAGAGCCAGGCGGCGACACTGGAGCAGACCGCCGCGGCCATGCATGAAATCACCACGACGGTGAAGCAGAATGCCCAGAATGCCCAGGCTGCCACGCAGCTGGCCGCGACGGCCCGCAGCACGGCGGAAAATGGCCGCACCGTGGTCGCCGACGCGGTCTCCGCGGTCCGGCAGATCGAAACCAGCGCCAGCCGTATTGCCGACATCATGTCGCTGATCGACGAGATCGCCTTCCAGACCAACCTGCTGGCGCTGAATGCCTCGGTCGAGGCGGCCCGTGCCGGTGAAGCCGGTAAGGGCTTTGCCGTGGTGGCGCAGGAAGTGCGTGCCCTGGCGCAGCGTTCGGCCGCCTCCTCCAAGGACATCAAGGCCCTGATCGGCGAATCCAACCAGCAGGTCAAGGCCGGCGCCGAACTGGTCAATCAGGCCGGTGATTCGCTGGCCGAGATTGTCGGTGCGGTGAAAAAAGTCAGCGACATCATCGGCGAGATTGCGACGGCGAGCCAGGAGCAGTCGCGCGGCCTCGACGAGGTCAATATCGCGGTCGGCAATCTGGATGAAATGACCCAGCGGAACGGCGCTCTGGTCGAAGAGACCACGGCCTCGGCCCAGAGCCTGGCCGAACAGGCCGCCCAGCTGAACGAGGTGGTGCAGTTCTTCCAGCTGCAGCAGGACCGGCCAATGCAGCAGAACCGGCCGATGCAGCAGGACCGTCCCCTGAAGCTGGCGGCCTAGATCAACAGGCCCGGGAGCGATCCCGGGCCTTTCCCGTTGGTCGCCCGGCCCTTTCCCCCGGCGATTCCGGCCTACATCATGGTGACCCGTTCCGTCGCCATCGAGGCCCTGCATGACCAAGTCCCTTGTCGTCGCCACCGCCGCCATGCTGGCCGTGCTGGCCGTGCTCGATGCGGTCTGGCTCAGCACGGCCACCAAGCTGCTCTACCGGCCCAAGCTCGGCGCGCTGCTCAACGACCTGCCGGTCTGGCCGGCCGCCGTCGCTTTCTACCTGCTCTATGCCGCCGGGGTGACGCTGTTCGTGCTGCGCCCGGCGCTGAACGAGGGCTGGTCGCCGCTGACGGCCGCGCTGTTCGGCGCCGCCTTCGGCCTCGTCGCCTATGGCACCTATGATCTCACCAACCAGGCCACCATCAGGGACTGGCCGCTGCTCGTCACCGTGATCGACATGGCCTGGGGCGCGCTGCTCACGGCAATGGGCGCCGGCATCGGCACCTGGGCCGGGCAGAAATGGGGCGGCTAGGCGCCGGTGCGCGGCAGCGTGACCGTCACCAGCAGGCCCGAGGGCGTCGCCGCCGAGAGTTCGATCGTGCCGCGATGGGCCAGGATCACATCGCGCGCGATGGTCAGCCCCAGGCCGGTGCCGCCGGTATCGCGGTTGCGCGAGGTTTCCAGCCGGGTGAAGGGCCGGAACGCGGTTTCCACCTGGTCGGCGGGAATACCGGGGCCGTTATCGGCGACGGTGACGATGATGGCGTCTGCGCTGTCGCGCAGACTGACCCGCACGGCATCGCCGAACTTGCAGCCATTGTCGATCAGGTTGGTGAAGGCGCGGCGGATCGCGATGGGCTGACAGGTCAGGCCGGCATGATCGGGACCGTCATAGCTGACGGCGCGGCCGGCATCGGCGGCGGTATCGCACAGGCTGATCAGCATGGCGGCGAGATCGGCGATGCCACGCGGCTCGTCCTTCAGCTGGTTGCTGGCAAAGGTCAGCGTCGCGCTCATCATCGCTTCCATGTCGCTGATGTCGGACAGCACCTGGCGCTTCTGGTCCTGGTCGGGCACATATTCGGCAAACAGCCGCAGGCGGGTCAGCGGCGTGCGCAGATCGTGGCTGATCGCGGCGATCATCTGCAGCCGGTCGTCGACGAAGCGTTTCAGCCGCAGCTGCATGGCGTTGAAGGAGCTGCCGATCGCCTGCAGTTCGGGCGCGTTGAAATTGCCGACCAGGCTGAGTTCACGGTCGCGGCCCAGCTTTTCCGCCGCCGCCGCCAGATCGTCCAGCGGCCTGACGATGCCGCGCGCCACCCACACCGACAGCAGCGCGATCATTGCCACGGCCAGCACCGGCAGCACCACATTGCGGATCATGCGCACGGTTTCCTGGCCGTCGCTTTTCGGCATCACCAGCAGCCAGTCGTCGGGCCCGATGCGGATGCCGATGCGCAGGTCGCTGCTCAGCAGGTTGTCGCGCCGCTCGTCCAGCACATCCATCATCACGATGGGCAGCGGCGGCAGGATGATGACCAGCGTGCGCGGCGAGTATTCCGGGTCGTCCAGATCGTCGGCCATCAGCAGCACATCCTGCGGGCTTAAGCCGAGCGTGGCAGCGATCTGCAGGCGCAGGTCGGCAAAGGCCCCGGTCCGCGAGGTATGGCGGAAGGCCGGCGGCGTGGTCAGCGCTGTGAAATCCAGCCAGCGGCCAGCCGCCAGGGACTGCAGCAGGGCCGGCCGTTCGGCCGCCGGCACTGCCATGCTGCGGTCGCGGGCCTCGCGCAGGGTGGCGAGCAGCCAGTCGCGGTCGAAGAACATGATTTCGGGCGGGCGGATCGCCAGCGGCATCAGCTTGTCGACCGCCTTCATCGCCAGCAGGCCGCCGATGATGACGATGATGATGCGCGGCGCCAGCCGCAGGCGTGACCAGAGCGGAATCCTCACGCGGCATCCTGCAGAAGAGCGACGGAAGCCGTGAAGAAATAGCCCTCGTTGCGGATCGTCTTGATGAAGACCGGGTCCTGCGGGTCGGCCTCGATCTTGCGGCGCAGGCGGCTGATCTGCACGTCGATGCTGCGGTCATAGGCCTGGCTCATGCGGCCATGCGCCAGGTCCAGCAGCTGGTCGCGGGTCAGCACGCGCTGCGGATGTTCCAGGAAGGCCAGCAGCAGGTCGAATTCGCCGCTGGTCAGGTCGGTCAGTGCGCCGGCCGGCGAGGTCAGCGTGCGGCGGCTCGCATTCAGCTGCCAGCCGCCGAATTCATAGACCGTCGCCTTCGCGGGCCGTTCGGCATTGATGCTGGCGGCGCCCAGACGGCGGGTCACCGCACGGATGCGGGCCAGCAGCTCGCGCGGATTGAAGGGCTTCACCACGTAATCGTCGGCGCCGATCTCCAGGCCGATGATGCGGTCGGTATCGCCGGTCATGGCGGTCAGCAGGATGATCGGCACCGCGCTCTGCGCCCGCATGCGGCGGCACAGCGACAGGCCATCCTCGCCCGGCATCATGATATCCAGCACGATCACGTCGATGCGCGCGGCCTCGCAGAGCGCAAACATCTCGCGGCCGTCGCCGGCCTGGCTCACCTTCAGGCCATGGTCGGTCAGGAACCGCGCCAGCATGGCGCGAATGCGATGGTCGTCGTCGACAATCAGAACGTGGGTGGCGACAAGGGCGGTCACGGGGCTCTCCGGCAGGCGGCCAGTATAGCAGCCCGGCCGGGCCCGGCACCGGCCCTGCAACATTCTGAAACACAACGATACGGGGCTGACACCGGTCTGCCCGCCGGGCCGGCTAGGGTGCCGGCCATACCGACCCCCGGATTCAATACAAAGAGCATTCTCCCGATGAAAAACACCGCCGTCCTGGTCGCCGCCGGCCTTCTCGCCCTGCCGCTCGTTGCCACCGCCCAGCAGCAGCCGGCCCAGCAGCCCCCCGCCCAGGCGGAAAAGCCGGAGAAAAAGGACTGGGACATCCGCATCGGTGCCGGTGCGTCCTATCAGCCCGATTACGAAGGCAGCGACGATTATGAGGTCGCGCCGATTCCACTGCTGATGATCAACTACAAGGATATCGTTTTCCTGCGCGGCCCCATGCTGGGCGCGAATCTCTTCACGCTGCAGGGCCCGCGCGAGGGCGACAAGCTGCAGATCGGCCCGCTGCTGCGCTACCAGATGGGCCGCGACGAAGGCGACAACGATGCCCTGCGCGGCCTGGGCGATATCGATGCCGGCGCCGAAGTCGGCGCCTTCATCACCTATCGCGCCGGCCCGTGGTCAACCGGCCTCACGGTCTTCCGCGATGTCACCGATGCGCATGACGGCCTGACCGCGAAGGCCAGCGGCGGCTACATGCACAAGTTTGGCCCGAAGCTGCGTGCCCGCACCGAACTCTACACCACCTGGGCGGACGACAATTACACGCAGACCTTCTTCGGCATCACCGCAGCGCAGGCGCGGCGCAGCGGCCTACGGCAGTATACCGCCGAAGGCGGCATCAAGGATGTCGGCCTGTCGCTCGATCTGGATTACAGCCTGACTGAGAACTGGGGCATCACCGGCCGGCTTGGCTACAAGCGCCTGCTCGGCGATGCGGCCGACAGTCCGCTGGTCGACGGCAAGGGTTCGGCCGATCAGTTCAGCACCGGCCTCATCCTCAGTTACAGGTTCTGAGCCATGAGCGAGCCATGGTCCATGATCGAACCGTGGTATTGGGCGAACTGGGCCGTGGTGCTGAGCAGCCTGATGGCCGGCGTGCTGGTCTCGGTGCTCGGCCGCCGGCTTTCGCCCTTCTGGTCGATTGTCAACGTGATGGCGATTGCGCTGTATCTGTGCTCCTGCCTGGCGACCGTACTGAGTTCGATCCATCTCGAGCAGGATATCATGCTGGCCGGCCTGCAACTCGGCATCGCGGTGGCGATCCTGGTGGTCAGCAGCTATCGCCTGCATCTGCTCGGCGTGGTGATCTTCGTCGCCGGCAGCGGCGGCATGGCGATTGTCCGCATCATCGCCACCATGGCGCATCCGCTCTCGGCCTATGATCTCGGCATCCTGATGCTGGATGCGGTCAGTGTCGGGTTCCTCATCACGCTCTGGCCCTATGTGCATGCCGAGCTGCGCCACATGGGCGCCATGGCGCATCGCTACAGTCTGCTGCAGGGCTGCCGGGCAGATAAGATCGGGGTTTAAGGGCGGCCGGGCGCCGGCGAAGGCGCCTCTTTCTTTTTCGTCATGCCCGGGCTTGGCCCGGGCATCCACGTGTTTTTTCGATCGCCCGCATTTTCAGGCAAGACGCGGATGGCTAAGTCAAACTTGGCCATGGCGATGGAGGGGTTGGTGCTTGAGCCCCGGGTCCTGACCGCCTATAAGGGGCGCCCTTCAAAGCCGCCCCGGATAAAGCCTTCCCCGCCATGGCAAAGCCTGCGCAAGCCATTCCTCATGCCGTGGGTGTCGATTTCGGCACCACCAACACGGTCGTCGCCCTCGCCGGCGCCGATGGCACGGTCACGCCGGTGCGCTTTTCCCATGCCGATGTCGTGCATGAAATCTTCCGCTCGGCGCTGTGCTACGAGGATATCCCGGGCATGCCGCGCCGCATCGAGACCTCGGCCGGGCCCTGGGCGATCGAGCAGTTCCTCGCCACGCCGCATGAGCATCGCTTCATCCAGTCGTTCAAGTCCTTCGCCGCCAGTCCGCTGTTCACCTCGACGCAGATTTTCGGCAAGCGCTTCACCTATGAAGACATCCTGAGCGGCTTCCTCACGCTGTTGCGCCGCCATGCCGGCGCTGCGCTGCAGGATATGGACACCCTGCCGGTGATCGCCGGCCGCCCGGTGCGTTTTGTCGGCGCTGCGCCCGATCCGGTGCTGGCGCTGCAGCGCATGGATGCGTCTTATGCGCGCGCCGGCTTCCCGGCCATGCGCTATGCCTACGAGCCGGTCGGCGCGGCGTTTTTCTTCGCCCGCCGGCTGCAGCGCGATGCCACCATCCTGGTGGCCGATTTCGGCGGCGGCACCAGCGATTTCTCGCTGATGCGGTTTCGCAAGACAGCCCAAGGTGGATTTTCTGGGGGCATCAGCGCCGAGCCGCTCGGCCATTCCGGCGTCGGCGTTGCCGGCGATGCCTTCGATTTCCGCATCATCGACAATGTGGTGGCGCCGCGCCTGGGCAAAGGCGGCAGCTATCGCAACGACGGCAAGACGCTGCCGATCCCCGGCCAGCATTACGCGCAGTTCGCGCAATGGCACCAGCTTGCAATGCTGAAATCGCCCAAAGTGCTGGCCGAGCTGCGCGCGCTGGCCAAAGCCGCCGTCGATCCCGCGGCGCTGGAGGATTTCATCACCGTGGTCGAGATGGATCTCGGCTTCGGCCTCTATCGCGCGGTGTCGGATGCCAAGACCGCGCTGTCATCGGCCGAGCAGACCGTGCTGCGCTTTGCCATGGAAGGCATCGAGATCCGCGAGACAGTGCGGCGGCGGGATTTCGAACGCTGGATCGCCCCCGAGCTGGCGCAGATCGATGCAGCACTCGATCAGGTCTTCGCGGTCTCGGGTCTGACGCCGGCCGCCGTCGACCAGGTGTTCATGACCGGCGGCTCGTCGTTTGTGCCAGCATTACGGTCGCTGTTCGAGGCCCGCTTCGGCGCGGAGCGTCTCGCCACCGGCGACCAGCTGCAGTCGATTGCCTCAGGCTTGGCCCTGATCGGCCTGGAGGCCGACCCCGCGCAGTGGCTCGCCGGGGTGGAGACCCCGGCGGCTTAAGGCCCGGCCTAGCTGAACTGTTCGCGCGCCAATTTTGCGCCCTTGCCCAGTGCCTCCAGTTTGGCGGCGGCGACGGCCGTATCCAGCGGTGCCAGGCCGCAGTTGCTGCAGGGGATCAGCTTGTTCTTCGGCACGTACTGCAGGGCGGCCTTGATCGTGGCGACGATCTGCTCCGGCGTCTCGATCGCATCGGTGGCGACATCGATCACGCCGACCATCACCTCCTTGCCGTCCAGCAGGGCCATCAGATGCGGCGGCACCCGGCTGTTGATGCATTCGAGCGACACCTGGTCGATTTTGCTTTTCGCCAGCGCCGGGAAGAAATCCTCATACTGGCGCCACTCATCGCCGAGCGAGGCCTTCCAGTCGATATTGGCCTTGATGCCGTAGCCGTAGCAGATATGCACCGCGGTCTTGCAGGTCAGGCCGTCGATGGCGCGATGCAGCGCCTCGATACCCCATTCGCCGGCCTGTTTGGTATAGGCATTGAAGGCCGGCTCGTCGAACTGGATGATATCGACACCTTCGGCCTGCAGCGCTTTCGCTTCGGCATTCAGCAGGTCGGCAAAGGCCATCGCCATCTTGATGCGGTCGCCGTAATACTCATCCGCAATGGTGTCGATGATGGTCATCGGGCCGGGCAGGGTGAATTTCAGCTTGCGCTTGGTATGGGCGCGGCAGAAGGCGCCTTCCCAGGGATGCGCGCGGCTCTTCTGTTCCAGCTTGCCGATCACGCGCGGCACCATCGCCTTGTAGCGGTTGTCGCGGATGCCCATCTCCACCTTGTTCTGGCGGTCGATGCCGGCGATGTTTTCCACGAAGCCATGCACGAAATGCTGGCGCGACATCTCGCCGTCGCCGACGATGTCGAGGCCGGCATCTTCCTGCAGCTTGAGCCACAGCAGCGTCGCATCGCGCTTGGCGTCTTCGAGGTCTTTGCCCTCCGCCTTCCATTGCGGCCACAGCTTGTGCGTCTCGGCCAGCCATGCGGGTTTGGGCAGGCTGCCGGCCACGGCGGTGGGAAACAGATGGGCTGCGGACATTGTCTTGCTCCTCCCGATTCGGGGCAGCACCATAGCATGGCCCGGCACAGGTTCAGAAATGGTCCGGCCGGTCAGTCGGCGGGCGCTGCAGCGTAAGCGGGAATCTGGAACTGGCGGCGGTAGCTGCCCGGCGACAGGCCGGTCACGCGCTTGAACAGGCGGCGGAAAAAGGCCGGATCTTCATAGCCGACCTGCCAGCCGATCTCGTCGGCGGCATCGCGCGTCACCTCCAGCCGGCGCTTGGCCTCCTCGATGCGCAGCTGCTGCACATAGGCCAGCGGCGCCAGGCCGGTCGCCTTGGTGAAGCGGCGCTTGAAGGTGCGTTCGGCCAGGCTGGACTGGCGCACCACCTGCTCGACCGGATCGGCCACCGAGTAATGCGTCGCCAGCCAGTTCTGTGCTTCCAGGATCGCGGCATCGCCATGGTCGCGCCGGCCCTCGAAGGTGATGAAGGGCTGCAGGCCGTCGCGGTGCCATTGCAGCGCGTAGAATTTAGCCACCGCGCGCGCCGCCGCTTCGCCATTGTGCCGCGTCACCAGATAGAGCGCGAGATCGTGCCATGACATCGACGCGCCGCAGGACACGAACTGCTGCCGTTCGCCGGCGATGGTCAGCGTCTGCTCGGGAAACACCGGCACTTTGGGGAAGACGGTGCGGAAATGCGGACCATAGGACCAGTGTACGGTGCTGCGCTGGCCATCCAGCAGGCCGGTTTCGGCGATCAGGAAAATCCCCGAACAGGCCGAGCAGAGCGTGGCGCCCGCATCATGCTGCCGCGTCAGCCAGTCGACCAGGTCGCCATAGCGCCCGGTTTTCCAGGCCTGCATCACCAGGGCCGGAACGATGATGATGTCGGTATGCTCGACATCGCGGAAGCTGCGATGCACCTGGATCGGCGTGCCGCCGGCCACCACCAGCGCGCCGGATGCCTCGCCCACCACCTCCACCTGGAACGGCGTGACCGCGGGCAGGCCGGGGATGATGTCCTGCATCTGCGGAAAGGCATTCATCAGGTCGTACATGCCAAACAGCACCGAGGCCGAGGCTTCGGGGATGGCGATCAGGCTGACATGGGCAGATTTGGGCTTCATTCTGGCGCCTCAATGGCACGAGAGAACCGGTATTGACAAGTTACGCTCTCACGTTCGCCCCTGACAATCGCCATTGTGCCGGCCCGCCCACTCCCCCGGGCCATGAGCAATCAGGTGATTCGATGAACGCAGTGAATATCAACCAGGACAAGCTGAACGCCCTGGTCGGCCAGGCCGTCGCCGACATGTCGGGCAGCCATGGCGGCATCATGATCAGCATCGGCAACAAGCTCGGCCTCTACAAGGCGATGGTGGGCCAGGGTGCGCTGACATCGGACGACCTGGCCAAGCGCGCTGGCTGTGCCGAGCGCTATGTGCGGGAATGGCTGAACGCCAACGCCGCCGGTGGCTATGTGACCTATCACCCGGCCGAGCGGAAATACGAACTCAGCCCGGAACAGGTGCTGCTGCTGGCCGACGACACCAGCCCGGTTTTCATTCCAAATGCCTGGGAAGTCGGTGCCTCGATGTGGCAGGACGAACCCAAGACCATCGAAGCCTTCCGTACCGGCAAGGGCGTCGCCTGGGGCGATCACCATGAGCGCCTGTATTGCGGCATCGCGGCCTTCTTCCGCAACGGCTATGCCGCGCATCTGGTGCCGGACTGGCTGCCGGCGCTGGACGGTGTGGTGCCCAAACTGGAGCAGGGCGCCCGGGTCGCCGATATCGGCTGCGGTCATGGCCATTCTTCCATCATCATGGCCAAGGCCTTTCCGAAGGCCCGCTTCTGGGGCTTCGACAGCCATGCCGGCTCGATTATCACGGCGCGCGAGAATGCAAAGAAGGCCGGCGTGGCCGACCGCGTGCAGTTCGCGGTGGCGAAGGCCGGTGCCTATCCGGAAACCGGCTTCGACCTGATCTGTTTCTTCGATGCGCTGCATGACATGGGCCATCCCGACCGCGCGCTGCAGCAGGCGGCCCAGGCGCTGGCCAAGGACGGCACGCTGATGCTGGTCGAGCCCTTTGCCAACGACAAGGTCGAGGACAACCTCAACCCGATCGGCCGCATGTATTACGCTGGCTCGACCGCGCTGTGCTGCGCCCATGCGATCTCGGAAAACGGCAGCCATGTGCTGGGTGCCCAGGCCGGCGAGGGCCGGCTGGCCGAGCTGGCGAAGGCGAACGGCTTCTCGCAGTTCCGCCGTGCCACCGCCACGCCATTCAACCTGATCCTCGAAGCGCGGCACTGACTATGCGTGCAGCCACCTTGACGAGTCTTGGCCTGGCGGTGCTCGGCCGGCGCGCCGAGGACCGCGATACCACCTGGCTGACGCGACTGCTGGAAGCCCTGCGCGTGCAACACCGGAGAATCCGGGCCCGCCAGGCTCTGGCGCGGATCGATCATCGCACCCTGCGGGATGCGGGGATCGATCCGGTCGCCGCAACCTATGAGGCCGCGCTGCCCTTCTGGGTCGCGGAGCGACGCCTGCGCGACCTGTGACGGACAGTGCCGCCGGATGGCGGCCAGAGAGGATTATTGCGATGTCGATGGCACACACCGATCTTGCGCCCGGATTCGGGCAAGCAGGCAATGCCGTCTGGCGCCTGCGCGTCAGCGAGGGCGGCGCGCTGCTGCGGCTGGCGACGCCGATCATGCTGATCGCGCTGGTCAACATGGGTATGAGCGTGACCGACACGCTGATGGTGTCGATGCTGTTCGGCACCGATGCGCTGGCGGCGGTGGCGGTCGGCAGCGATCTCTACTCGATCCTCTTCTATCTCTGTGCCGGCACGCTCGGCGGCATCGCGCCCTTTTATGCCGCGGCGGCCGCGCGTGCGGACGCCGCCGAGCGCCAGCGGCTCGAACGGATCGGCTGGATCATGGTGGCCCTGCTGGCCGCGCTGGCGGTTCCGGCGGTGTGGTTCGCGCCCGCCTGGCTGCAGCTTTTTGGTCTCGATCCCGCATTGCTCGCGCTGGGTCAGGGTTACACGCGCGCCATGGCGCTCACCCTGCTGCCGATGCTGGGCGTCATGCTCTACCGCACGATCCTCACGGCAGCGGAGAAGCCGAAGGTCTTTCTCAAAGTCACGCTGGCGATGCTGCCGCTGAATGCGGCTGGGAACTATGTGCTGATGATGGGTGCCGGCCCGATTCCCGCCTTCGGCCCCACCGGTGCCGGCATCGCCACGCTGCTGGTCACGCTGGCCAGCCTTGCGGCGCTGGTTGTCACCGCGCGCCGCGCTGCTCCGGCCGCATCGACGGCGACAGCCATCGACTGGCGCGGCCTATTGGCCGTACTCCGGGTCGGCATTCCCATCGGGATCACCACGGCCACCGAAACCGGCATCTTCCTCGCGGTGACGCTCTATGCCGCGACGCTGGGGGCGGCCGATGTGGCTGCGCATACCTTAACCCTGCGGATGGCGGGGATTGTCTATGCCGGTTCGGCCGCCATGCTGCAGGCGGCCATGGTGCGCATGGCGCGTGCCGACAGCCTGGGCGATGCGCACGCGGCCCGGGCCGTCGTCACCAGCAGCCTGATCCTGTCTTTCGCTGGCGGTACGGCCACTTGCCTGCTGCTGGGTTTTGGCGCGCAGCCGCTGGCAACATGGTTCTTCGATACCAGCGCGGCGGGTATCGCGGCGATCCAGGTCGCGGTCGGCCTGCTGCTGCTGCTCGGCCTGCTGGAGTTTGCCGCCTATCCCGGTCTGGCCGCTTCAGGTCTGCTGCGCGGGCGCAAGGATACCCGGACCCCGATGATCTACATGCTCTTTGCATACTGGGGCATCGGCGCGCCTGTGGGCGTTTATCTGTGCGAAATCCAGGCGCTGGGCGTCACCGGCCTGTGGATCGGCCTGGTCACCGGTGCCTGCGTCACCACCGTGCTGACGCTGGGACGGCTGCGCACCCGGCGCTAGCGGCGCGATAATACCCGCAGGACGTGGATTTGCCTCCGCTTGCCGGGCGCATTAGTCTGATGCCGCCCGAGATACAAAAAACAACTGGAGGAAATATCCATGTCCCTGCGGCACATCATACCCGGACTCGCGAAGCTGGGTATCGCGACGGCCTTGCTGCTGTCGGTCACCACGACAGCCGGCTGGGCACAGAGTCGCCCGACGGTGAAAGACCTGGGCGGCACGCCGCCTGCATCGGTGATCTATATCGGCAACAGCTTCTTCTACTACAACAACAGCATGCACGGGCATATCGCGCTCATGCTGCGCGAGGGTATGCGCGATTTCAAACACCGCGCGTCGTCGGTGACGATCAGCGGCTCGGGCCTCGACTGGCATGATGTCGGTTCGTATTTCCGGCCGGCCGGCATCGGCAAGTATTCCTTCGTCGGCGACAATGAAGTGGTGTTCAATCCGCCGACCGACAAGTTGTTCGAAGTCGCCGTGATGATGGATTGCAGCCAGTGCCCGGTGCATCCGACCCTAAGCAAGAGCTTCACCGAATATACCAAGAAGCACAGCGACACCGTGCGCAAGAACGGCGGCAAGCCGGTGTTCTTCATGTCCTGGGCCTATCAGGACAAGCCGGAGATGACGCAGCAGCTGGCCGAGGCCTATACGGTGGCGGCCAATGCCAACAACGCGCTGGTGATTCCGGCCGGTCTGGCCTTTGCGAATTCGATCAAGCTGAAGCCCGATCTGAATCTCTATGTCGCCGACAAGCGGCATCCGAGCCTGGCGGGTACCTATCTTGCCGCAGCGACCACCTATGCCACGCTGTTCGGCAAGTCGCCGGTCGGGCTGAAATACGATGCCGGGCTGGGCGCCGATACAGCGGCGCATCTGCAGAAGGTGGCGCAGGACACCGTGCAGCAGTATCTGGCGCGCTGACAGCGTCTGAGGTATTGGCGGCGGCGGAGGTGACTCCGCCGCCGTTTGTTTTTAGGGCTGCTTACTCTGCCGCGACCGCTGCGCGCTGCGCGGCCAGCACGCGCTCGGTCGGCCGCGTGTTCATGAACAGCTGCATCACGCCGGCGGCGGCACCGATGCCGGCGGCCAGCTGCCAGGCCAGCGTGTAGGAGCCGAGCGAATCATAGATCACGCCGCCGGCCCAGGCGCCGAGGAAGCTGCCGACCTGGTGGCTGAAGAAAGCGATGCCGGTCAGCGTGGCGAGATAACGGATGCCGAAGATCTGCGCCACCAGGCCGTTGACCAGCGGGATCACACCAAGCCACAGCGTGCCCATGACGGCGGCAAAGACCAGCGTGCTGAACTGGCTCACCGGTGTCATGAAATAGACCGCGATGGCAGCCGAGCGGATCAGGTAGATCAGGCCGAGCAGCATTGGCTTGTGATAGCGGTCGCCGAGCCAGCCGAACAGCCAGCTGCCGAACACGTTGAAGGCACCGATCACCGCCAGTGCCTGCGCGCCCAGCATCGGGTCGGCGCCGCAATCGGCCAGGAAGGTGGGCAGATGCGTGGTGAGGAACACCAGCTGCAGGCCGCAGACGAAGAAGGCCGCGGCCATCACGATATAGCCGCCATGGCGGCGCGCTTCGGCCAGGGTGCTGCGCATGGTTTCGGCGGCGCCGGGCATGGCATCCAGGGGAACCTTGTCCGCCTTGCCGCCCATCAGCGCGGCGGGCAGCATCGCGGCAGCCAGCGCCACGAAGGCAAACATCGCCATCTGCCAGCCGCTCGTCTGGATCACGCTCTGCGCCAGCGGTGCGCAGAAGAAGGTGCCGATCGAGCCGGCGGCAGAGACCAGACCGAAGGCCAGGCTGCGCCGTTCGGGCCGCACCACTTTCGCGGCGATCTTGGCGGCGATGCCCGATGTGGTGCAGGCCAGCGCCACGCCGATCATCAGGCCGGAGCCCAGCGTTACCATCCAGGCGGCCGAGGCATAGGCGGTGAGGATCAGCGCGCCGGCATAGAGCAGGCCACCGAAGAAGGCGATGAAGCGGGTGCCGAATTTATCGACCAGCGCGCCGGCAAAGGGCTGCGACACGCCCCAGACGATATTCTGGATGGCCAGGGCAAATGCAAAGTCGGCCGCCGAAATGCCGATGTCCTTGGTCACCGGCTGCATGAACAGCCCCAGGCTCTGCCGCATGCCCATGGCGAGCGACAGCATGATGGCGGCGCCGGCGAGGATCGAGATGCTCTGCCACTGGCTGAGCGAGGGATGATGGAAAGAATGGCGGGAAGCAGCAGGCGAGGCGGTGTCGGTGGCCATGACGGGGCTCTGTTCGTTCTTGTCTCGGGTGCCGGCGATGATAGGGGCGGATTTGCACAAGTCCAGAGGGGGAAATGTACCCCTACATCTTGCCAGCCTGGCGCCGGAATGCTGAGGTAGCACAAACCCCTGACACAAAAGAGGCTCGCATGAGCAAGGATATCCTGAAGGATATGGAAAAGTATCGCGGCGAACTGACCGCGATCCGCCACGACATCCACCAGCATCCCGAAACCGCCTTCGAGGAAAACCGCACCGCCGATGTGGTGGCGGCCAAGCTGACCGAATGGGGCATCCCGATCCATCGCGGCCTGGGCAAGACCGGCGTGGTGGGTACGCTGAAGGGCAAGCGCCCGGGTCAGCGCACCATCGCGCTGCGCGCCGACATGGACGCGCTGAACATGCAGGAAAAGAACACCTTCGATTACACCTCGGTGCATCAGGGCAAGATGCATGCCTGCGGCCATGACGGCCACACCACCATGCTGCTGGGTGCGGCCAAGCATCTGGCGCATGATCCCGATTTTGCCGGCACGCTGCATTTCATCTTCCAGCCCGCCGAAGAGGGCGAGGGCGGCGCGCGGGTGATGATCGAGGATGGCCTGTTCGAGAAATTTCCCTGCGATGCGGTCTATGGCATGCACAACATGCCCGGCCTCAAGACCGGCGATTTCGCCATCCGGCCCGGCCCGATGATGGCAGCCTCGGATACCTGGACCGCCGTGTTCCGCGGCACCGGCGGCCATGGCGCGATGCCCTATTTCGGCACCGACCCGACGCAGCCGGCGGCGGCCTTTGTCACCGCGACGCAGAGCATCATCGGCCGCAATGTGAATCCGCAGCATGCCGCTGTGGTCAGCATCGGCCATCTGGCCGCCGGCCAGTATGGCGCGGCCAATGTGATTCCATCCGAAGTCATCGTGCGCGGTACGGCGCGCAGCTATACGCCTGATGACCGCGATCTGCTGGATCGCCGACTGGGCGAGATCGCGCGCGGCCTGGCAGCGGCGCATAACTGCACGGTGGAGTATGATTACCTGCGCCGCTATCCGCCGCTGCGCAACGCGGCCGAGCAGACCCAGCTGGCGCTGAAGGCGGCCGCCCTCACCGTGGGGGCAGCACGCACCGATGGCGATGTCGAACCGCTGACCGGTGCGGAGGATTTCGCCTTCATGCTGGAGAAGAAGCCCGGCGCCTATATCCTGATCGGTAATGGCGGCAGCATCGCGGATGGCTCCTGCCATTCGGTGCACACGCCGCATTACGACTTCAACGATCAGATCATTCTGACCGGCGCCGCCTACTGGGTGAATCTGGTGGGGGTGGAACTGGGCGACGCCGCGTAAGGCGCCGCGTCACTTACCAGCCGAAGCCGAGTGTCACGCCAAGCCGGCCTTGCGTCGGCGAGCCGGCCTGATCCACCAGCGGGCTGTCGGCGGCATCGCCGGCAATGCGGTCGATGCCGGCAAAACCGCCCAGCGACAGCTGTTCGGTCAGCCTGTAGCGCAAGGACGCACCGAGGCCGTAGCTCATGAAGGCGCCGTCGGGATTGTAGGCACGATAACCGCTGCGCGTGGCCTGGCCGGGCGTGATGCCGAAATAGGTCTGCGTGAAGTCCTTGCTCGCCACGGTCACCTTCGGGCCGACCGTCAGCATCAGGCTGTCGCTCAGCTTGGTGCTCCAGTTGACGAAGGCATCGCCGATCACGGCATCGTGGCCGCCAAAGCCCTGACGGATCTCGGTGCCGATGGTGAAGGGCCGCAGGTCGTAATGCACGTAGCCACCGGCTTCACCGGCCGCATCGATATCGCCCATGCCACGCAGCGCGCGGTCATCATCCTGGTCGCGGCCCATGCGGTATTTCACCACCGGGCCGGCTTTCCAGTTCGAGCCCGTGTCCATCAGGTTGGCGCCGAGGCCGTCGCGGGTGGAGAGGAAAACGCGGTCGGCATAGCGCAGATCGAACAGCGGAAGCGGATCGATGTCATAATCGTCGGAGCCGAGATAGCTCGGCGCATAGATGGCGCCGCCGCCGATGGTGAGCCGCAGGGGCTGCTCGGCCGGCTTTGTCTCGGCCGGTTTCGTCGCAGCCGTCTGCGCATGCGCCGCCGACACCGCCAGAACGGCAGTGCAGGCGAACAGGGCGGCAGAGAGCAGAAAACGGCGCATGGCGGCGGGCAGACCTTTGAACACAAACGGCCAACGGAGACAAACGACCGGGACCGGCACTGATATCCAGGGGATAGTCATGGCGATCAATTGCGGCTGTATCTTGGCAGCAATGCGCCATCGCCGCCGTGACTGCGGTCACGGCGGGGCCAAACACAATATTCCACGTAGTAGAAGGACTTAGTGGCCCAGTTTGGCGTAGCGGTCGCGCATGGCCGAGGCCAGCATGCGGTCGCAGCCGCTGCCGGCATGGGCGGCAGACTGGCGTTTCAGGGTTTTCGCCGGGTCGCTGAGGGGCCGCAGCAGCAGGCCCTCGGGCCGGTCCTCGACAGTGAATTCGGTGCCGGCGCGCCAGTGATGGGCATCGCGCATGTCCTGCGGCAGGTCGAGCCTGCCTTTTTTGTCCAGTTTCAGATGGGTCGCCATGATCGCCTCGCAAAATGAACGGGGAGTGCGTCCGGGAAGGCGGCCAGTGAAGCGCCGAAACCCGCTGGCAGACAAGAGGCCGGGAGTGCCAGCTCGGCCGTGCGCGGATCGATGCCCGGAAAGCAGGCTAATTGCCTGCCGTTTCGGCAATGGCGGAGTCTGCGGCGGATTTGCTGATGCCCAGCACCTTGATGCGCGAGGCCAGCGTGGTCGGCTTCACCCCCAGCAGGGCGGCGGCGCCGTTCGGGCCGAAAACCCGGCCGCCACAGCTGTGCAGGGCAGCCAGGATATTGGCGCGGTCGCGGCTGCGCCGGTCGGCATCGGTCAGCAATGCCGGGGCTGTGATGTCCTGGGCTGGCGGCGCAGGTTTCGCCGGCGGCCCGGCGGCGTCCGGCAGTTCGATCCGCAGACGGCCGTCGCGCGCCAGGATCGCGGCGCGCTCGATCATGTTTTCCAGTTCGCGCACATTGCCCGGCCAGTCATAGGTCGACAGTCGCCGCATGTCGCCTTCACTCAGGCGCAGGCCATCGGTTTTCAGCTTGCGGCTGGCACCGCGCAGGAAATGCGCCGCCAGCAGCGGCAGGTCGGCGCGGCGCTCGCGCAGCGGCACGGACTCGATCGGCACGACGTTGAGGCGGAAATACAGATCCTCGCGGAAGCGGCCGCGACGCACTTCGGTTTTCAGATCGCGGTTGGTGGCGGCAATCACGCGCACATCGACATTGCGGGTGCGTTCCTCGCCGACGCGCTCGAACTGGCCTTCCTGCAGCACGCGTAGCAGCTTGCCCTGCAGCTCGAGCGGAATCTCGCCCACTTCATCGAGGAACAGCGTGCCGCCATCGGCCAGCTCGAAGCGACCGATGCGATCACGCAGCGCACCGGTGAAGGCACCCTTCACATGGCCGAAGAATTCGCTCTCGAACAGCTCGCGCGGGATGGCGGCGCAGTTGACGCGGATCAGCGGGCGGTCGAGGCGCTTGCTGGCCTCATGGATGGCGCGCGCGATCAGCTCCTTGCCGGTACCGCTTTCGCCCGTCACCAGCACGGTGGCATCGGTGGGGGCGACGAGCTCGACCTGGCGCAATACGCTCTGGATCGCAGCGGAGGTGCCGATGATGCCGCGGTGATTGCTCTCGGCGCGGATTTCCTCCTGCAAGTACGCGTTTTCCAGTTCCAGTTTCTGGCGCAGCGATTCCACTTCCTCCAATGCCGCATGCAGTTTTTCATCGGCCTCGCGTTTCAGGCTGACATCGCGGAAGACCACGACGGCGCCGACCACGGCGCCCCGGTCGCGGATCGGTGTCGAAGTGTATTCGACCCAGAAGGCCGTGCCGTCCTTGCG
The DNA here is from genome assembly GCF_943371255.1 of Ferrovibrio terrae. GTDB lineage: Bacteria > Pseudomonadota > Alphaproteobacteria > Ferrovibrionales > Ferrovibrionaceae > Ferrovibrio > Ferrovibrio terrae_B. The sequence continues at coordinate 27,830 of NZ_CALRUC010000006.1, forward strand.
CCAGAACACCTCGTTGGCCACGGTATGGATTTGGCCGTCGCGGAAGGCGCCATAGATCGGGCAGTCATGGCCGGGATAATGCGAGCCATCGGCATGGCTGTGATGCACCATGGAATGGATATCCTGGCCGACCAGTTCATCGGCGCTCCAGCCCAGCATGCGTTCGGCAGCCGGATTGACGAAGGTGGTCTTGCCCTCGGCATTCACGCCATAGATGCCTTCGCCGGCGGCCGAGAGGATCAGCTGGTTCTCGCGTTCGATGTCGCGGAAGAAACGCTCGACGCGCTGCCATTCGGCGATGCCGCCGCGCACATAGAAGTCCGCTTCGGAATCGACATTGCGACGGCGCAGTTCATCCAGGTCGGTGGCGGTGAGCAGCAGGCGGCCGTCGTTGCCAAACGGCGCGCCGACATATTCCACTTTCAGTTCGCGGCCGGTGGCGTGGCGCGGACTTAAGGCGCGCGTCCAGTAGCGGCCTTTCAGCATCACGGCCTGGCTGAACACGATCAGGGCCGGGCGCTGGTCCGGGTGCAGGTCGGTGACGCGGGCGGCGCAGAGCGCGGCGCGGTCATAGCCGAACAACCGGCAGGCGGCCGGATTGGCATCCAGCACGCGGTCCTGGGCCGGGTCGATCACCAGCATGGCCTGCGGTGCGCCCTCGAAAACGGGGTCGATGGCCTCGGGGGCGACGGGTGCAGTGTCAGGAATGCTCATTACGAAGAATTGTAATTCATACTACGAAGTCTCGTATACTACGAAATATCGTAATATGGATTTCGAGGCATCTTTTCGGATTTATGCCGGATTTACTGAGCGCCGCGCTGCCACCGTCGCCCCTGACAGCGCTGGCATACTCCTTGCTCCCTCTCAAGGCAGGCAGCCATTCAGGGGAGATACCGACGATGTCGTTGTTCAAGAATCCGTTCGATTCCGCAGCCGATCTGTCCGCCTGCCCCTGCGGCGCCCATAAATCCCTCGCCGATCACAATGCCGAGCTGGCGCTGCTGCAGCGCGACCAGCAGCTGCAGACCGCCGCCGATTCCGAAAAGCGCCTGACCAACGCGGTCGACCAGGCCGTGGTGCGCGCCCTGATCCCCGATGACATGACCCGTCGCCGCGTGCTGCACACCATCGGTGCCGGCACCCTGCTGGCCGCCATCGAGCAGTTCTTCCCGCTGGCCACCGCGCGCGAGGTTTTCGCGCAGGACAAGGGCCCGCTGGAGAAGAAGGATCTCAAGGTCGGCTTCATCGCCATCACCTGCGCCACGCCGATCATCATGGCGCATCCGATGGGCTTCTATTCCAAGCATGGCCTCAATGTCGATGTGATCAAGACCGCCGGCTGGGCAGTGATCCGCGACAAGACCATCAACAAGGAGTACGACGCCGCCCATATGCTGTCGCCGATGCCGCTGGCGATCACCACCGGCACTGGTTCGAACCCGATCCCCTACACCATGCCGGCGGTGGAAAACATCAACGGCCAGGCGATCACGCTGGCGATGAAGCACAAGGACAAGCGCGATCCGAAGCAGTGGAAGGGCTTCAAGCTCGCGGTGCCCTTCGACTATTCGATGCACAACTACCTGCTGCGCTATTACCTGGCCGAACACGGTATCGACCCGGATGCCGATGTGCAGATCCGTTCGGTGCCGCCGCCGGAGATGGTGGCCAACCTGCGCGCCGACAATATCGACGGCTTCCTGGCGCCCGATCCGGTCAACCAGCGCGCGGTCTATGACGGCGTCGGCTTTATCCATCTGCTGACCAAGGAAATCTGGGACGGCCATCCCTGCTGCGCCTTCGCCGCCAGCCAGGAATTCGTCACCACCAATCCCAACACCTATCGCGCCCTGCTGCGCGCGATCATCGAAGCCACCGCCTATGCCACCAAGGCGGAAAACCGTAAGCAGATCGCCGAAGCCATCGCGCCGGCCGCCTATCTGAACCAGCCGGTGACGGTGGTCGAGCAGGTGCTGACCGGGACTTACGCCGATGGTCTGGGCAACATCAAGCGCGTGCCGGATCGTATCGATTTCGCGCCCTTCCCCTGGCAGAGCTTCGGCATCTGGATCCTCACACAGATGAAGCGCTGGGGCCAGATCAAGGGCGATGTCGATTACCAGAAGATCGCCGAGCAGGTCTTCCTCGCCACCGACACCCAGAAGCTGATGCAGGATGTCGGCCTCACCCCCCCGAGCAGCCCGTACAAGACCTTCTCGGTGATGGGCAAGCCGTTCGATCCGTCCAAGCCGACCGAATACATCAACTCGTTCAAGATCAAGCGCGTCTAAAGCCGGCGCTTCGGAGTCCAGTCGATGAAGATGTCGTTCCGCCTGCGTGCTGCCGTGGTCTCGGTGGCCCTGCTGGTCACCCTGCTTGCGGCCTGGCATATCGCCACCTCGGGCGTTGGCCAGACGCAGGCGATGGACCCGGAATATGCCAAGCTGATGGGCCTGACGGCGACGCAGGGCAAATCGGCCATGCCGGGGCCGCTGGATGTGGCAAAAATCCTCGGCGGCCATCTCGCCGATCCCTTCTATGTGAAGGGGCCGAACGACCAGGGCATCGGCATCCAGCTCGCCTATTCCATCGGCCGAGTCGCGCTCGGCTTTGGCCTGGCGGTGATCGTCGCCGTGCCGCTCGGTTTCCTGATCGGTCTGTCGCCGCTGTTCCGTCAGGCGCTCGATCCGTTTATTCAAGTCATGCGGCCTGTCTCTCCATTGGCCTGGATGCCGCTGGCGCTCTACACCATCAAGGACAGCGCGATCTCGTCGATTTTCGTCATCTTCATCTGTTCGGTCTGGCCGATGCTGACCAACACCGCCTTCGCGGTGGCCAATGTGCGACGCGAATGGCTCAATGTGGCCCGCACCCTGGAAGTCGGCACCTTCAGAAAAATCTTCCGCGTCATCCTGCCCGCTGCTGCTCCTACCATCCTCACCGGCATGCGCATCTCGATCTCGATCGCCTGGCTGGTGATCGTGGCGGCCGAGATGCTGGTTGGCGGCACCGGCATCGGCTACTTCGTGTGGAACGAGTGGAACAACCTCTCCATCGCCAATGTGATCAACGCGATCCTGTTCATCGGCGTGATCGGCATGCTGCTCGACCAGCTGCTCGGCTTCCTCACGCGTCTCGTCACCTTCACCGAGTAGTCGCATGAGCCAGCATTTCATTTCCGTCGAGGCGCTCAAGCGCCAGTTCCCCGGCACCGACAAGGCGGTGTTCGAGGATCTGTGGTTCGGCATGGACAAGGGCGAGTTCGTCTGCGTGATTGGCCATTCCGGCTGCGGCAAGACCACCGTGCTCAACATCATGGCCGGGCTGGATCATGCCACCGAAGGCGGCATCATCTTCGACGGCACCGCCATCGAAGGCCCCAGCCTGGACCGTGCGGTCGTCTTCCAGGGTCATGCCCTGATGCCGTGGATGACCGTGCTGGATAACGTGATGTTTGCCGTGCAGTCGCGCTGGCCGAAATGGAGCAGGTTCCAGGCCGCCGAACATGCGCGCAAATACATTGCCATGGTCAACCTGACCGGCGCCGAGGACAAGAAGCCCGCGCAACTGTCGGGCGGCATGAAGCAGCGCGTCGGCATCGCGCGTGCGCTCAGCATCGAGCCCAAGACCCTGCTGATGGACGAGCCGTTCTCGGCACTCGATGCCCTGACGCGTGGAACATTACAGGACGAGGTGCTGCGCATCCGCGCCACCACCAATCTCACCGTGTTCATGATCACCCACGATGTGGACGAAGCCATCCTGCTGGCCGACCGCATCGTGCTGATGACCAACGGCCCGGGCGCACGGATCGCTGAAATCCTGGTCAACACCCTGCCCAGGACGCGCACGCGCGAAACCCTGCACCAGCTCGCCGATTATTACCCGATGCGCAATCACCTGCTCGATTTCCTGGTGCGGCGGTCGAAGAACTTCGTCCCGCCGGCCGGCTGGGATGCCAAACGCCCGCCACAGGTGCGTGCCACCGGCATCGGCGCGGCGGCGGAATAACCAACCAGAAAGCACAGGCCAGAAAAGAGGAGATGACCCCGTGAAGCGCGAAGCCGTTACCGAAAAGATCTGCGATGCGAAACGCCTGAAAGGCCTGACCTGGAAGGCGATCGCCAAGAAGATCGACCCGAAAGAGTCGCATATCCTGATCACCGCCGCCCTGCTCGGCCAGATGAAGCTGGAGCCGGCGCAGGCCGCCAAGGCTGCCAAGCTGCTGGGCCTGGGCAAGATGGAAGAGAAGCTGCTCTGCGAGATTCCCTATCGCGGTTCGCTGCCGCCGGGTCCGCCGACCGATCCGACCGTCTATCGCTTCTACGAGCTGGTGCAGGTCTATGGCACCACCTGGAAGGAACTGATCCACGAAGAGTTCGGCGACGGCATCATGTCGGCGATCGATTTCAACATGACGATGGAACGTCTGCCCGATCCCAAGGGCGACCGCGTCAAGATCGTGATGACCGGCAAGTATCTCGAATACAAACGCTACTGATCGTCGCCGTACTGGCGCGAGGCAAAGCGGGGTGCCGTATCGGCATCCCGCTTTTTCATGGCCGGCGCTGCACGCGGACCGCGTAGAAGCTGTCGCGCCATCCCCGCAAACGTGTTCTTGGCACGGATCATGCTTTGATTTCAGTCAGCAATCACAGGATTGCAGCATCGCAAAACGCGATAGGGGTGAGTCGATGACCGATGGTTCAAGAGACGGCCGCAACAGGTCGCGCAGCCTTTCCGTGCTCGGTTTCATCGGTTATGCCGCCACCCAGATGTATGAGGCGCGCCAGCTGGCCGCCGAGGCGCCGGCCGCGGCCAAGGCCATCGCCTATGCGATTGCCGCCGGCGCGCTGTGCCACGACCTGCAGCGCGAACGCGGCTCCAGCGCGCTGTTTCTCGGCAGCCGCGGCAAGGAATTCCGCGAGCAGATGAATGCTGCACGCACCAGCCTCGACCAGAAAGTCATCGCGCTGCGCACCGCATTGGAGGATTGTCAGAACTTTGCAATCCTGCAGCCGCTGATGACGGCCGGCGCCGAGCTGAGCAAAACACTCGATACCGCGCGCGAGGCCCGCGCCGCCATCGACCGCCTGGATTTCGCCGTGCCGCAATCCTTTGCCAACTGGACCGGGCCGATCCGCCTGGCACTGCAGACCGTGCAGAGCCTGGGTTACATGCTGCAGAATATGAAAATCGCACGCGGGCTGGATGCTTATCTGGCGCTGTTGGAAGGCCTGGAGAAATCGGCACAGGAACGCGCCACCGGCTCGGGCGCACTGGCAGCCGGCAAATTCGAACTCGCAATTTTCCAGCGACTGATGAGTCTCGGCTTCCTGCAGGAGGCGGACTTCACCGTTTTCAAGTCTCATGCTGGCAAGGAGCAGATTGCCGCCTTCGATGACGTCTGCGCCGGTCCGGCTTTTACCGAAGTCGCCGCCCTGCGTACGCAGATCTATAACAGCTTCGCGCATGGGTCATCGTCGGGGATTGCCGCGCCGCACTGGTTCCAGGTCACCACCCAGCGCATCGACCAGATCGTGCGCGTGCGCGATCGCGTGGCGGAAGATCTTCGCGCTACCGTCGATGCCCTGCTGGCACAAAAACCGGATCGCCTGGCTGGTGTGTTCGGCTTCTGCCTGGCGCTCGGCCTGCCGGTGATTGCCACCTTCGGCGTGCTGGCGGGCGGTGGTGCCCGGCTGCGGCAGTTGCAGCAGGCCTGGCGTGACTGGCAGCGCGGCATGTCGGCGCGGCGTAAAGCTTCGCGTGATCGCCAGGTGGTGCGCGATGGCGAACAGCTCAGGCGCGCCGAAGCCGAATCACGCGAACGCGTTTCGGCCGCCGAAGTCACCGATCTGGTCAATCGCCTGCTGGCGGGCGATCTCGGCAGCCGGCTGTCGCAGGAGGGCAAGAGTGGTTTCTTCCTCGATCTCAGCCGACAGCTCAACCGCTTTGCCGAAATCCTGCAGCGCATGATGGACGAGATGGCGCTGGTGACGGCGGCGCTGGGCACCGGCGATCTGACGCGGCAGGTGCAGGGCGACTATGCCGGCCTGTTCGGCCAGTTGAAAGACAGCACCAATGCCATGGCCCGGCTGCTGGGCGATTTCTCGGGCCGCCTGGCCGAGAGTGCGGTGGCGGTGAAAAGCGCATCGGCGGAAATCTCGTCAGGCAGCCTCGACCTTGCCCAGCGCAGCGAAAGCCAGGCCGCGGCGCTGGAAGAGACGGCAGCGACCATGCAGCAGATCACCAGCACGGTGAAGCAGAATGCCGATCATGCCACCCGGGCCGATGGCTTAAGCCACACCGCGCGCGACAAGGCGGCGGCGAGCGGCGAGGTGGTGCAGGGCGTGATCACAGCCATGCAGAAAATCGAGGCGAGCGCGGGCAAGATCGGCGACATCATCGCGGTGATGAACGAGATCGCCTTCCAGACCAACCTGCTGGCGTTGAATGCCTCGGTCGAGGCGGCGCGCGCCGGCGAGGCGGGCAAGGGGTTTGCCGTGGTGGCCCATGAGGTGCGGGCGCTGGCGCAACGTTCGGCCAATGCGGCAAAGGAGATCAAAAGCCTGATCGAAACCTCGAACGGCCATGTGCGCAGCGGCGCGGCCCTGGTGGAACAGGCGGGCGGCGCACTGGGCGAGGTGAATGCCGCGATCCGCAGCGTGTCGGATATCATTGCCGAGATCGCCGCCGCCAGCCGCGAGCAGGCCACCGGACTGGAGCAGGTCAGCACGGCGATGGCGCAGATGGATGAAACGACACAGCGGAATGCGGCGCTGGTGGAAGAAACCACCGCCTCGGCCCAGGCGCTGGCGCATCAGTCCACCGAACTGGCAGATCTGGTCGGGTTCTTCCGGCGTTAAGCGCCTAGTGCAGGATATTGGGCAGGATATCGAGCACTTCGCCGGTCGAACGGCGCACCATCAGCACATTCTTGCCAACCACGATGCGCTCGGTATCGGGCCGGTTGGGCGGCAGTTCGCGTTGCAGCGGTCCTGGCAGACGATCGAGTCGCGCCAGCAGTGTCAGTGGCAGCAGATCGCCCTTCGCCGGATTGGCGCGGATGCCTTCGGGCAGGTTGCGTTCATATTTCTTGCTGCGGGCGGCACGCTTCTGCTTTTCGCGCACCTGCTCGAAATAATGCGGGATCAGCCAGTTTTCCGTCGCGTTGAAAGCGAAGCGATCATCAGCGACCACGCGGTGTGGCGTATTCAGCGGCGCAACCGGGGCTGCGAAGGCGGCCGAAGGCGGCAGTGCCAGGTTGGGGCCGAGCAACTGCTGAGCCATGGCCGGCAGCGCGACAACCAGTGAAACCGCGAGGCCGGCGGCAGGCAGGATGGCGCGGCGCGGCATCGCGGGCATGGATCAGACCGGCAGGACGGCGTTGGCGGCAGCCGCATCCTTGGCGGCCTGCTCGCGCAGGATATCGGCCTTGCTGCGTTTGACGCTGGCGGATTTCAGCTGGCCGCAGGCGGCCATGATGTCGCGGCCGCGCGGCGTGCGCACCGGCGAGGAATAGCCGGCATTGAACACGATATCGCTGAATTTGCGGATCGCTTCGTTGCTGGAGCATTCATACGGCGCGCCCGGCCAGGGATTGAACGGGATCAGGTTGACCTTGGCCGGCACACCCTTCAGCAGGCGCACCAGTTCCTTGGCATCGGCCGGGCTGTCGTTGATGCCTTTCAGCATCACATATTCAAAGGTGATGCGGCGCGCATTGCTCAGGCCCGGATAGGCGGCGCAGGCAGCCATCAGCTCCTTGATCGGGTATTTCTTGTTGATCGGCACGATCACGTCGCGGATGTCGTCGCGCACGGCATGCAGGCTGATCGCGAGATTCACACCCAGCTCGGCGCCGCAACGCGGGATCATCGGCACCACGCCCGCAGTGGAGAGCGTGATACGACGCTTGGAGATGGCGATGCCCTCGTTGTCCATCACGATCTTCAGGGCCTTGGCGACGCTGTCGAAATTATACAGCGGCTCGCCCATGCCCATCATCACGATGTTGGACAGCATGCGGCCGTCCGGCGGCGAGGGCCATTCATCCAGATGGTCGCGGGCCAGCATCACCTGGCCGACGATCTCGGCGGCATCCAGGTTGCGCACCAGCTTCATCGTGCCGGTATGGCAGAAGCGGCAGGTCAGCGTGCAGCCGACCTGGCTGGAGACGCAGAGCGCCCCGCGGTCATCCTCGGGGATATGCACGCATTCGGCTTCTTCGCCATCGGCAAATTTCAGCAGCCACTTCCGTGTGCCATCGGTGCTTTTCAGGTCTTTGCTGGCCACGGGACGGCCGACGCTGAACCGGGTCGACAGCCGTTCGCGCAGTTCTTTCGACAGCGTGGTCATCTCGGCAAAGTCGCGGCTGCCGCGATAGTAGATCCAGTGCCACAGCTGGCCGGCGCGCATCTTGGCCGATTTTTCGGCCTCGCCGGCGGCCACCAGGGCAGCGGCAATTTCAGCCCGCGTCAGGCCGAGCAGTTCGGTGCGGCCGGAGCCCGGCTGCGGCGCGCGGTCGCGCACCCCGATATCGGGGTGGAGGGCGGCAGACATGGTCACGAGGTCGCCGGCATGCCGCAGGCCTTGTCGATCGCCTGCAGGGCCGGGCCGAAGCCGCCCAGATCATAGGTGTCGGTGGTCTTGGTGCCGCGCTGTGACTCGCCCTTCACCACCAGCGTCTTGCCCTTGCGCAGGGCATCCACCAGCTTCTGGTCGACACTGGCATCGGCAGCCCAGGCGGCTTCCTGATGGGTGAACATTTCCACCGTGGTCGGCCCGATCACGGCCTGGGCCGGAATGCTGTCCTTCAGGCCATAGCCGAAATAGATGCTGACCTCGTTGCGGATCTTTTCCTTCGGCTTGTGCGTCACCAGGATATAGATCTCGCCGCGCTTGGCGCTGGCCGGCTCTTTCTTCTGCGGCAGGGCATGCAGGTAGCAGAGCTTGGCGCCCTTGTCGGTATGCTCATAGGCATCCCAGCCACTGAAGCTGCCGATGCGCTTGGTTTCCGGCTTGGCTGCCGCGGCGGCTTTCGGTTCGGCTTTCTTCGCCTGCGCCATGGCATCGGACGCGCCGATGCCGACAGCAAGGGCAAGCCCGAGCGCAGGCAACAGAAGGAGCGAGGCGGGCAGCGAAACTGCCGGTCGGTGGGCCTTTTTGTCGATCATGGCGGCGAACATAGCTGTGGCGATGCGTGATTTCCACCCGATTTCATGGCGACATCATGGCGGCCGGGCGGAGTCCTGTGGCCGCGATCACGGATTGTTGCATAAACCTTTGTTACCCTTGCCTTATCGGCGGGCATTCAGCACCATGGACTTATGGATAGGGGGCGCCAGGCCGGCTTGATGCAAGCCGTGGCGGAGGCTGGCGATCGTGCTGCCTTCGCCGCGCTCTACGACCATTTCGCGCCGCGGCTGAAGGCCTATCTGATGCGGCTGGGCACGCCGGAGGATGTGGCGGAGGAACTGGCCCAGGAAAGCCTGATCACGGCCTGGCGTCGCGCGAACAGCTTTGATCCCGTGCAGGCTTCGGTGGCGACCTGGCTGTTCACCATTGCGCGCAACAAACGGATCGACCGGCTGCGGCGCGAAAAACGGCCGGAATTCGACCCGCACGACCCAGCCCTGGTGCCGGATGCGCCGCCACAGCCGGACGCAGGCCTGGATGTGGTCCGCGATGAAACCCGCCTGCGCGCGGCCCTGGGCCGTCTGCCGGCCGAGCAGCTTCATCTGCTGCAGCTCGCCTTCTTTTCCGAACTCTCGCATCGCGACATCGCAGAAAAAGAACAGCTGCCGCTGGGCACGGTGAAATCGCGTATCCGCCTCGCCCTGGCCAGGCTGAAACTTCTGCTCGAGGATGGCGATAATCCGCAATAGCACCCCTGCGCGATATTTTAGACTGAAACCATTCATCGCACAGTTGTAAGTCATTGAATCGGAATGAAAATTATCTGACATTCGGATCATGTTACCGTGGTCCGATTCGTTCCGTCGGCTTTGAGATTTCGTGTTCCGTGTCAGGTTTTCCACTTCCTTTCGCCGACGACCGTATCCTGCTCAACCTGGCTGCCTACTGGTCGGCCAAGCGGGGTGGTTATCCTCTGCCCCCGCGTGCGGCCATCGATCCGCTCGACATGCCACGGCGCCTGTTGCCGCATCTGGCGCTGCTGGAGCCGACCGGCCGCGACGGTGAAATCCGCTTCCGCCTGGTCGGCACCGAACTGGTACAGCGCTTCGGGCGGGATGCCACTGGCAAGACCAGCCGCGAGCTGTATGCCGACACCGAATACCGCCAGTATGTCGAACAGATCTACGGCAGCGTGATTGCGCAGGCGCAGCCACTGTATGTCGACAACACGCGCCGCTTCATGGAAGAGGGCAGTGGGCGGGTGCGTCGCCTGCTGCTGCCGGTGGCAGCGGAAGCCGGCAGCGAGCGGGTCGGCTTCGTGCTCAGCACGATCAGCTGGAGCACGGCTGAAAACTGGGACGGCCATCAGCCGCCGCCGTCCAAGCAGCGCCAGATCGCGGTCGAAGCGTTGGAAAAAGGCGTGCTGCAGGCCACGCTGCGCGGCCTGCTCGATTCGCCGTAAGGATTATTTCAGGGCCGCAGGATCGAACGAAAACAGCAGTGGGAAAAATGTTTTCCAGCTGTTCCAGCGCTGCGATCCGGCTTCCCCCACCGCCCACAGCAATCCGTCGCTGCCGCGCGCCAGATCCTCCAGCCCCGCCATGGCGTCATGCTGTGCCAGCACCGCGCCGGTCTGGCTGTCGATGCGATAGATCCTGCCCATGCTGCCATTGCTGGCGCTGATCCACAGCGTACCGGCGGCATCGAATGTGGCGCCCTGGGCATGGAACGGCAGTGGCAGGCTGCGCGCGGCTTCGGCCGCCCGGAAGGGCCGGTCGCTGCCATTGAAAATAACGGCGGGATCGGCGGCGATCAGGCGGGCCGCGCCATCGTCGCGGCTGTAGCGGCCGAACCACAGCAGGCGGCCGTCGAAGCTGAGAAAATTGCTGCCCAGCGCGGGATCCTTCTCCAGCGCGCGCGGCGTGCCGACGGCAACGGCCGTGCCGGCTTGCAGCGAGCGCGGCAGGTCGAAGGCATACAGGGCGCGGCCATTGTCGGCGAGAAACAGCAGGCCGCCATCGGGCGTGGTGGCGAGGCCATCGGCATGGCCGATGCTGGCCGGCAGATCGAAGCCGCCGATCACTGCGCCGTTCCTGGGATCGACCGCAAAGATTTTCGCCGGGCCGCGATTGGTCTGGGCTTCGGTGCTGCGATAGGCGCCGACGAACAGCGTGCCGCGCACGAAGCTGAGGCCCTGCGGCACATAGCCCTGGTTCAGCCCCGGCGCCCAATACCGCTGGCGGATCGCAGCATCCATGGGCGTCGGCGACAGGGCGCGGGCGGTATAGCCTGGCGCCTCGCCGCCTATGGGTGTTTGCGCCGCCAAACCCCATGAGGCGCCCAGCAGCAGGGCAAAGACAAACAGCGGGAGGCTGGGCCGGGGATGGAGCATGACGGAACCATAGCCCCGCCGGACCGGTTTTGTCCGCACCCCTTGGCAAAAACCTCATCAATACTTAAGTTTAGCCCATGTCCACAGATACCGATGCTTGGCTCGAACGCCGCGCGCTTGCCCGCCGTGTCACCCGCTGGCGGGTGGTCGCCGTTCTGGCGCTGCTGATTCTCACCCTGGCCGTGCTGTACCGGCTCGACCCCGGCAACCTGCTGGCTCGCCACCAGGCCCATGTGGCGCGGCTGGAGATCAGCGGGGTAATCGCCGAAAACGACTGGTGGCTGGAAAAGCTGGAAGAGGCCGCCGAGGATGACCGCGTGCGGGCCGTGATCCTGCATATCAACAGCCCGGGCGGCAGCACCTATGGCGGTGAGGCGCTGTTCCAGGCGATCCGCAAGGTGGCCGTGCAAAAGCCGGTGGTGTCGGTGATCGGCACGCTGGGTGCCTCGGCCGGCTATATGGTCGCCATCGCCGGCGATCATGTGCTGGCGCGGGAAACCTCGCTCACCGGCTCGATCGGCGTACTGTTCCAGACGGCGGAATTCTCCAAACTGATGGAAAAGGTCGGCGTCAGTGCCGAAACCATCACCTCAGGCGCCCTCAAGGCCGAACCCAACCCGACCCGGCCGATGAGTGCGGCCGGCCGGGCCCAGATCCAGGGCATGGTCAATGAGACCCATGACTGGTTCGTCGATCTGGTGGCCAGCCGTCGCGACCTCCCCCGTGACGAGGTGGCAAGGCTGGCCGATGGCCGGGTCTATTCCGGCCGGGCGGCGCTGCAAAGCAAGCTGATCGACGGTCTGGGCGGCCTGGCCGAGGCCCGTAACTGGCTTGCCGAAAGCCGGGATATCCCGGCTGCCCTGCCGCTCCGGGACATCCCGCCCGACCCGCCAGCCGGGATGCTGGACGGACTGGGGAGTCGCACTTTTGCCACCTTGTTTGGAAAAAGCCTTTTCTCCGAACGGCTTAGGCTTGACGGGCTGGTCTCCCTTTGGCACCCTGAGTAGAGAACGAGGGGGCCCGCGGCCGCTGCGCAGGGAAAACCGATGATCAAGTCCGAACTCATCAATCGTCTTGCCGAACGCAATCAGCATCTGACTCAGCGCGATATCGAGCGCATTGTCGGCACCATCTTCGATGAGATCGCCAACGCGCTCTCTCGTGGTGATCGTGTTGAATTGCGCGGTTTCGGTGCCTTTTCGGTCAAGCGTCGTCCGGCACGCACGGGTCGCAACCCGCGCACCGGCACGGCAGTCGAAGTGCAGGAGAAATTCGTGCCCTTCTTCAAGACCGGTAAGGAACTGCGCCAGAAGCTGAATCTGTCGGGCAAGCAGACCGCCGACGCCGAATAAATCTTTGATGGAGGCGTCGCATGCGCTTTCTGCGCGTTTTCATCGGCGCCATCTTTCTTCTCATTCTGGTCGTTTTTGCTGTCGCCAATAAAAATGCGGTGACGGTGAGCGTCGATCCGTTGCCGTTTGAGATCGACCTGCCGCTCTATCTCTTGGTCTTCACAGTCTTTTTTGGCGGTCTTGTGGTTGGCGTGATCATCGGCCGGCTGAATGCATGGTCGGCGGCGCGCCATCGGGCAGAGGCGGAAAAGCGCAAGGCGGAACAAAAGCCTGCGAGCCAGACGCCGCCGTTGCCGCCGGCGCCCATTGTTTGAACTCAGGCCTCTTTTAGGACACTACCGGACATGCGTTCGATCGATGCCGCCACCGTTCATGCGGCGCTGCCCTACGGCAAACTGATTCCACATCTGCGCGCGGCCTTTCGCGCCGGTGGCGAGGTGCCGGTGCGCAGCCACTACCACATCGCCGCTCCCCAAGACGGCATTGGGGCCGGTGGCGCCGGCGGCACGCTGCTGCTGATGCCGGCCTGGCAGCCGGGCCGCCATATCGGCATCAAGGCGGTCAGCGTCTATCCCGACAATGCCAAGGTCGGGCTGCCTTCGGTGACCGGTGCCTATCTGCTGCTGGATGCGCGCACCGGTCTGCCCAAGGCTGTGATTGATGGCGTGGCGCTGACGCTGCGCCGCACCGGCTGCGCCTCGGCGCTGGCCGCCGACTATCTCGCGCGCAAGGATGCCCGGCATCTGCTGATGATCGGCGCCGGTTCACTGGCGCCGCATCTGATCCGCGCGCATTGCAGTGTGCGCAGCTACACCCGCATCGAAATCTGGAATCGCAATCGCGCCCGCGCTGAAGAGGTGGCGGCGAAGCTTACCGATCTCAATGCCGCGATTGCGGTGATCGACGATCTGGAAGCCGCGATCCGCGTCGCCGATACGATTTCCTGCGCCACATTGTCGCGTCAGCCGCTGGTGCTGGGTGAATGGCTGAGGCCCGGCACCCATGTCGACCTGGTCGGCGGCTTCACGCCGGAGATGCGCGAGGCCGACGATGCCACGCTGACGCGCGGCAGTGTCTGGGTCGATAGCCGCGAAGGCGCGCTCAAGGAAGCCGGCGATCTGGTGGTGCCGCTCAAGCATGGTTTGCTGCGGCCCGAGGATGTGCGCGGCGATCTGTTTGCGCTGTGTCGCGCCGATAACTATGCGCGGCGCGATGACAGGGAGATCACCGTGTTCAAGTCGGTGGGCCTGGCGCTGGAAGATCTGGCGGCGGCCGAACTGGTGGTGCAGGGGCTCACACCATGAAGACCATTATTGTCGGCGGCGGCATCATGGGGCTCAGCGCGGCGCGCGCGCTGAAAAAGGCCGGACATGAGGTGGTATTGATCGAGCAGGGCGCATTGCCCAATCCGCTCGGCTCTTCGGTCGATCAGCATCGCCTGATCCGTTATCCCTATGGGGCACAGCGCGGCTATACGCGCATGGTGCGGCATGCCTACCATGCTTGGGACCGCGTCTGGCGCGACCTCAAGATGACGCTGTATGCCGAGACCGGCACCCTGGTGATCAGCGGCGAAGGCGATGACTGGGCCAGGGCCTGCACGACGATCCTGGCGGAAGAGGATCTCGAGCATCTGCCATTCGATACAGCCACGGTGCTTGGCCGTTGGCCGATGTTGAGCGGCGAGGGATTGCAGGATGCCTTCTACTGCCCTTCCGGCGGCGTACTGTTTGCCGAGGCGATTGTCGCGGCCTTGAGCTCGCATCTGCGCGATCGAGGCGTCTCGCTGCTGACCAGAAAAACGGTTGTCGGTATCGATGCCGAGCATGGCCGCGTCACGCTGGCAGACAAAACCGTGCTGCAGGCCGACCGCGTGCTGGTCACGGCCGGTCCTTGGACTGCGCGGCTGCTGCCGGATCTGGCGCCGGTCTCGCGCGCATCGCGACAGGTGGTGGTGTATCTGCAGCCGCCTGGCGATCTGGGTGCCGCGTGGTACAGCGCGCCGATGCTGCTGGAAATCGGCCAGAGTGGAGGATTTTATCTGGTGCCGCCGCGCATCACCCGCGATGGCATGCGCACGGGGCTGAAGATCGGTGACCACACGTTCGGTTCCACTGCCGATCCCGGTACCGATCGCGAGGCACGGCAGGACGAGATCGACGCGATCCTCGCCAAGGCAAAACACCGCATTGCCGATCTGGACCAGTATCGCGTGGCACAGGCGAAGACCTGCTTCTACGATGTGGAAGCGGAGGAGAAATTCCAGTTCCGCCAGCTCGGGCCGCGCGGCTTCGCTTTCTGTGGCACGTCTGGCCATGGCTTCAAGTTCGGGCCGCTGATCGGCGAACTGATCGGCGACGTGCTGATGGAAAAAGCCGAGATGGACAAGACGGCACAATGGCTGGCCGGTGATGTTGATCGCGTGGCGATCACCGCCGATCACATCTCACCAGACGGCGCCATCAGCAGCGTGCCCGCCGCTGCATCCGACAGCAGCGGATAGCGGCGCGGCTGGAACAGCTGGTAGTGCCACCATTCATTGCGATAGAAGTCCCACCCGGCAGCGGTCATGATGCCGAGCAGCAGCGCGCGATTGGCTTGCTGCTCCGGCGTGATCTCCAGCGTGCCGTGGAAGGCGAGCGGCGTGAAGGCATCGAAGCCGGTGCCCATGTCGAGGTCCTCGCCATCGCCATCCACCAGCGTGACATCCACCGCGGCACCGCGCGAATGCGGCGAACCCTTGCGCGGATCGGCCAGGAAGGTCGGGTCCGGCGTGTGATTCCACAGCGCCCAGGCCGCCTCGGTCGGCCGGAAGGCATCGAACACTTTCAGGCGCAGTTGCATCTGGGCCGCCAGTGCGATGGCCTTGTGCAGCAGATCGGCGGCCTCCGGGTTGAGATAGCAGGCCGCGCGATGATAGACCGGCGCGCCGGTCAGGTTGTCTGGCGTGGCATAGCGCAGGTCGAGCAGCACCGGAAACGCGGGCGGCTTGATTTCGACGAGCGACATGCGGTGGACTCCGGGATGACGGTTCGGTTTTCCTACCATTGGAGCACGCCTACGTGAAGCTGCTCGGCATCGATACCGCGCTGAATGCCTGCTCGGTCGCCATCGTCGATGGTGATGCTATACTGGCGTGCGTGGTTTCGGCCGGCGGCAAGGGCAATGCCGAACGGCTGCTGCCGCTGCTGGAACAGGCGCGGCGCGCGGCCGGCATCGAGCTGGCCGATCTGGACGGGATCGCCGCCACCATCGGCCCCGGATCCTTCACCGGCATCCGCACCGCGCTGGCCACGGCGCGTGCCCTGGGGCTGGCGCTGCACAAGCCGGTCTGGGGCATCACCACCACGGATGTGCTGGCCGCTGCCGCCGCGCAGCCCGGTCATGCCACCGTCGCGGTAATCGATGCCCGGCGCGATGAACTGTATATCCAGTGTTTCGCGGCCCATCCATCAGCCCTGGGTGCCGCACTCGCCGCGCCGCAACTGCTGCACATTGCCGATGCCGCGGCGATCCTCCCGGCCGGCCCGGCTATGCTGGTCGGCAGTGGCAGTGCATTGCTGCAGGCTGCCGCCTGCATGCGCGACGATCTCATCCTGTCGCCGCAGTCCCCCGACCCCGATCCGGTACTGGTGGCGCGTCTGGCCGCCTCGCGCCCGCCGCCGGCCCGGCCACCGGCACCGCTTTATATCCGGCCGCCGGATGCCGCCCTGCCGTCCGTCGTGCAGCCGGCCGCCAGGCTGGTGCTGAACATCCGCATGGTCGGCGCCGACCATGCCGCCGTGCTGGCGGCCCTGCATGCCGATGCTTTTGCCAGCGGACACAGCAGCGAAGCCTGGACGGAACCGAACCTGCGCGAACTGCTGGCCATGCCCGGCGCGCTTGCCCTGCTGGGTGTCACCGATGGGGATCAGCCGGCCGGCTTCATCCTGCTGCGCCAGGCGGCCGACGAGGCTGAGGTCATCACGCTGGCGGTGCATCCGCGACAGCAGCGGCGTGGCGTGGCGCGCCGGCTGCTCAATGTCGGCCTGGACAAGATGGCGGGCCTGGGGGCGACGCAGTGCTTTCTCGAGGTGGCCGAGGATAATGCACCGGCACGGGCGCTGTATCAGGCGGCAGGCTTCATCGATGTTGGTCGCCGGTCGGGCTATTACCGCGATGCGGCGGGGGGCGCCCGTGACGCCATCGTGATGCGGAAATGACGTCGGTGTTAAAGTATAGGTTGAAGCAAAGCCGGCCAGACACGCTCTAATACAGTACCGCTTCGCTGGATTTATTGATCTGGCCGCTTATATACTTGGGCATTCCACAGAATTTCATTTGTGAATAGTCGGGAGCCCGCCATGGCCAATACCGCAGACCGGTCCGAACTGCTGGCATTGACGGCCGAGATCGTGGCCGCCCATGTCTCCAACAACAGGGTCGAGGCGGCCGACCTGCCGGCCCTGATCCGCCAGATCTACGGCACGCTGGCCGGCATCGACGGCGGGTCGGCAACTATGGCCGGAGCCCCGTATGGGACTGTCGAGCGGCCGGCGCCGGCGGTGCCGATCAAGAAGTCGGTCATGCCCGACTACATCGTCTGCCTCGAAGACGGCAAGAAGCTGAAGATGCTCAAGCGGCATCTGATGAGCCATTACAAGCTGACGCCGGAACAGTACCGCGAACGCTGGGGCCTGCCGCCGGACTACCCGATGGTGGCGCCGAACTATGCCATCCACCGTCAGGTTCTGGCCCGGAAGATCGGCCTGGGCAAGGGCCGCCGCCGCCGGTGACCTTGGGGCTAAGCCTTTGTAGTAGCGGCTCGCCAGCGCGTTCCATCGGCGCAACAGGCATGCTAGACTGCGCTGGCGATTCTTGCGGGTCGTTCTGACAGGGATTCTCATTCACAAAAGAAGGCGTTCGGCGCATGAGCAGCCGCCTCGAACAACTCTGCGAACAGCTTGGTATGCGGATGACCGATCAGCGGCGCGTGATCGCCCGGGTCTTGAGCGCATCGCATGATCATCCCGATGTGGAAGAGCTGCATCGCCGCTCCGTCGCGGTCGACCCGCGCATCTCGATTGCCACCGTATATCGCACCGTACGCATGTTCGAGGAGAACGGCATTCTCAGCCGCCTCGATCTCGGCGATGGCCGCGCCCGGTATGAAGAGATGCCGGAATCGCATCACGACCATCTGATCGATACCCGTTCCGGCAAGATCATCGAATTCAACGACCCGGAGCTGGAAGCCCTGCAGGAGAAGATCGCCGCGCGGCTGGGCTATCGTCTGGTCGATCACCGGCTCGAACTGTTCGGAGTCCCGCTGGATGACAAAGACAGCAAGAAGGGCAAGGCCTGAGCCTGATGTCCGCCGTCTTGCGATGACCGTTCCATGTTCATGACTGCCCGGGCCGTCTTTATTCTCACCGTTTTCCTGTTCTGGACGGTGCTGCTGATCCCCGTGCAGGTGCTGCTGATCCGCCTCGGCTCGCCGATGATGCGGACCCTGCCGCATTTCTATCACCGCACTGTCGCCTGGATGATGCAGGTGACGATCCGCAAGGTCGGCGTGCCCTCGGCGGCGGCGCCCACGCTGTTTGTCAGCAATCACATCTCCTGGCTCGACATCATCGTGCTGTCGGCGGCGATGCCCAATGTCAGCTTCATCGCCAAGCGCGAGGTCGGCACCTGGCCTTTCTTCGGCACATTGGCCCGCCTGCAGCGGACAGTATTTGTCGAGCGTGAAAAGCGTCACCGCACCGCGGAACATCGCGACGAGATGGTGGAGCGGCTCAGCAAGGGCGACAGCCTGATCCTGTTCCCTGAGGGCACGTCATCGGATGGCCTGCGTATCCACAGCTTCAAGTCGGCGTTTTTTGCCGCGGCCGAGCGTCCGATCGGCAAGCCGCAGCTGACCGTGCAGCCGGTATCGATCGGCTATGCGCGGCTGAACCACATGCCGGTCGGCCGGCGCTGGATGCGGCTGTTTGCCTGGATCGGCGACGAGGATCTGTTGCCGCATCTGTGGCGCTTCCTGAAGATCGGGCCCTGCGAAGTGGTGGTCGAATTCCATCAGCCGGTAACGATCGAGCAGTTCAACTCGCGCAAAGGCCTGGCCGCCTGGTGCCATCAGCGGGTGCTGGAAGGCCTGAGCGATATCAACGCCGGCCGTGAACCGGGCCAGCGCAGCCTGCCCAAGCCGTTGCCGGGCGCGGCCCACCACCACGCCTAAGGCAGCGTAACGGCGCGCGGTGTCTCGCCGCGACAGTGCATATCCCAGATGATCTGATAGGCCGCCTCGACATCCCGCGTCATGCGCGGCGTATCGAACAGCGGCGCGGCCGGCAAATTGTCCTGCAGGCGTTTGCGCAGTGCCGCGAGGCCTGCGCGATCCGTGCCGAGCCGGATCGCCATGGCCACATAATCCTCCAGCCGCGTCATGGCCAGATCGGCCAGTCCGACCGCCTGCAGGATGCTGCCGGCCACGCGGGAGGCAAAGGTCTCGCCGGTCAGCGCCAGCAGCGGACAGCCGGCCCAGAGGCAGTCGCTGGCGGTGGAATGCGAACCATAGGGGAAGGTGTCGAGCACCAGATCGACGGCGCGATAACGCGCCAGATACTGCTCCTGCGGCAGGGTGCCGGCAAAGACCAGCCGGTCCGTATCTATGCCGCGCTGCTGCGCTTCACGGCGCAGATTGTCGCGGGCCTCGTCTGCCGGCACGTAGAGCATCAACACGCTGTCCGGCACGGCCCGCAGAATATCCATCCAGGCGCTGAACATGGGCCGGCGGATTTTTACCGGGCGATTGAAGCAGGCAAAGACAACGGCATTCTCGGGCAGGCCATAGTCTGCGCGTGACTTTGATTCGCCCACCACGCGCTGGCGGTTGTTGGGCTGGTAGCAGTGCGGCAGGCGGATCACCTGTTCGCTGTAATGCCTGTCTGCACCCTGTGGAATCACCTGCGCATCGGCCATGATGTAATCGACATTCAGGCGGCTGCCCATGGTACCGGGAAAACCGATCCAGTCGATCTGGAGCGGTGCCAGCCGTTGCGCCAGCAGATGCGCGAAGCTGCCGGTGGTGTAGCCCTGCAGGTCGACCAGGATATCGATCTGCATGTCGCGGATGCGGTGGCCGAGTGCCGCGAGATCAAGGCCGGCCAGATCGCAGAAGCCGGGAATGGCACGGTAGCGCCGGTGAATCGCACTGCCGTCGTCGTCGCCGGTGGAGAGCAGGGCAATATCGAAACGGTCGCGGTCATGCAGCTCGAAAAGCTCGGGCATGATATGTCCGACCGCATGGTTGCGGAAATCCTGGCTCAGATAGCCCACGCGGATGCGTCTGGTCCTGTCGGGCTGCGGCCAGTTGGGCGGCGGCAGGCTGATTGCCTGGCTCTGCGCGATCTGGGCTGCGCGTTGCTCGGCCCAGCGCCGCTGCAGCGCCGGATCTTCGGTGCAGAACACCAGCGGAAACGGATTCACCGTGTTGCCCGCGTCTACGCTGCCGGCATTCTGCGTTCCCATCAGCAAGGCCTGCACGGCGACCGCTTCATCATCGTCCCAGCGGCACAGCATGCCGGCGGAGAAATGCCGGGCCACGGCAAGGTCGACGCGGGCGGGATGCTGCGCGGTGGCGATGTCCAGACCGGGCAGGGCATCGGTGTGGCGGCCCAGATCGAACAGCAGCCCGGCGCGTTCGGCCAGGACGGCTTGATTCGCCGGCGCGAGTTTCAGGGCTGCGTCGAAGGCGGCAAGAGCGGCCTCCAGCCGGCCGAGGGCGCGCAGGCAGAGCGCACGCGACAGATGCAACTTGGGTTCCGCAGCATCGATGGCCAGCGCGCGGTCATAACAGCCCAAGGCTTCGGCATGGCGCTGCTGCTGGCTCAGCAGCAGGCCGAGCAACCGCAGCGCAGCGCCATGGGCAGGCTGGCGCTGCAGAAAATCCCGGTAGGCGGCAATCGCCTCGGCCGGGCGGTTGCCGGTATGCAGCGCGATTGCAGTCTGCAGGTGGTCGGCATCGTCAGGCGGGGGCGCGGTCATGGCTGCAGGCAACCTAGGCGGCGGGGGTTAAGGGATGGAAAAATTTTCAGGCCGGAGCGAAGAATCGCCGGTCCCGTTCGTCATAATAGGCAGGGACCGGATGGAACCCCGGTTTTCAGGACCAGTCAGCCAGCCCCCCCCCGGGAAGCGCCGCCGCTTCCAGGCCAGCCAGCCAGCAGCGTCCGGTCCCCCCCAACCCTTTCACCGAACTGAATATTTAAGTTATTGATATTCCTGTGAAGAATCTGTGACGCTTGGCTTCGCCCGACGTGCTTTCGCTTTTCTTGCAGCGATTCGGGTGATACCCTTGGATTCGGTCGTCATTCATCAACAGGAGCGTCTGGGGCGCCGCCGAACTCCACTTGGCAGGTCGTCCCGCTGAAACCCGGATTTGGCCAAAAAGCTGTTCATCAAGACCCACGGCTGCCAGATGAACGTGTATGACTCCGCCCGCATGGCGGATGTGCTGGCCCCGCTGGGATACGCCAAGACCGAGACGCCCGATGACGCCGACATGGTGATCATCAATACCTGCCATATCCGCGAAAAAGCCGCCGAAAAGGTCTTCTCCGAGCTGGGCCACTGGCGCATCCGCAAGCATGCCGCCCAGGCGCGCGGCGGCGACGTCACCATTGCGGTGGCCGGCTGCGTGGCCCAGGCCGAAGGCGCCGAGTTGATCAACCGCGCGCCCTTTGTCGATCTCGTGGTCGGCAGCCAGGCCTATCACCAGCTGCCCGAGCTGCTGGCGCGGGCCGAGCGCGCCCGTGTCAAGGGCACCGGCGGGCGCGGCATTCTCGCCACCGATTTTCCGGTCGATTCCAAATTCGATCACTTGCCTGACGAAATCAGCACGGCACCGGGGCCGGTGGGCTATCTCGCGATCCAGGAAGGCTGCGACAAGTTCTGCACCTTCTGCGTTGTGCCCTATACGCGCGGTGCGGAATATTCGCGGCCCGCGCAGGCCGTGATCGCCGAAGCCGATCGCCTGGTCGCCGCCGGCGTCACCGAAATCGCTCTGCTGGGCCAGAATGTGAATGCCTGGCATGGCGAAGGCCCCGATGGCGCCGTCTGGTCGCTCGGCCGCCTGCTGCGCGTGCTCAACGATCGCTTCGCCAAAACGCATCCGCATCTGCGCTGGCGCTACACCACCTCGCATCCGCGCGAAATGGATGACGACCTGATTGCCGCCCATGGCGAGGTGGCCGGCCTGATGCCCTTCCTGCATCTGCCGGTCCAGGCCGGATCCGATGCGGTGCTGAAGGCGATGAATCGCGGCCATCGCGCCGAGGACTATCTGCGCATTGTCGAGAAACTGCGTGCGGCGCGCCCTGATATTGCGCTGAGCGGCGATTTCATCACCGGCTTCCCCGGTGAGAGTGATGCAGATTTTGAGCAAACACTCGAACTCGTGCGCGCAGCGCGGTATGCCGCCGGCTACTCGTTCAAGTATTCCGCCCGTCCGGGCACGCCGGGCAGCCTGCTGGCCCGGCAGGTGCCGGATGCCGTGAGTGCCGAACGGCTCTATGCCCTGCAGGCCCTGCTGCAGGAACAGTCGGGTGCCTTCAACCGGGCCTGCGAGGGCCGCGTGCTGGATGTGCTGTTCAACCGCCCGGGCAAGCTGCCGGGCCAGCTGATCGGCCGCTCGCAGTATCTGCAGGCCATCTATGTGTCCGATCCCTCGCTTCGGATCGGCGATTTTCTGCCGGTGACGATCACCGGCGGCTATGCCAATTCCCTCGCCGGCGAGATCGCCCGGCGCGAGGCCGCGTGACGCGGGCGCGGCAGGCAGATCTTTTGGAAGCAACGAGGCTGAAGCCTGTGAGCGATACGCGCGGTTCGGATACTGCCGGGCAACCGGTCATTCTCGATTTCGACAACAACCGCCTGCTGGCGCTGCTGTTCGGCGAACATGATCGCCATCTGGCGCGCATCGAGGAACGCATCGGTGTGGCGGTGGCCTCGCGCGGCAACCGGCTGATGATCAGCGGGCCGGTGGATGCGCAGGCGCAGGCCAAGAAAGTGTTGACCGATCTCTATCGCCGGCTCGAAGCCGGCACAGAGGTCGAAATGGGCGATGTCGATGGTGCAATCCGTATGACCCAGGGAGGTCCAA
This sequence comes from Ferrovibrio terrae, assembly GCF_943371255.1. Lineage (GTDB taxonomy): Bacteria > Pseudomonadota > Alphaproteobacteria > Ferrovibrionales > Ferrovibrionaceae > Ferrovibrio > Ferrovibrio terrae_B. The sequence goes on from NZ_CALRUC010000006.1 coordinate 50,853, forward strand.
TGAACGCTCCTGTGAGTGCGAAGCTGCGTGACAAGGCCGAGTTGATCCGCGATGACCGACCGATTCCCGAAGGGGCGGTGCGCACCAAAAAGCGCATCATCCTGCCGCGCTCGCATACGCAGAAGGTGTATTTTGACGCCCTGCAGAAAAACGAGCTGGTCTTCGGCCTTGGCCCTGCCGGCACCGGCAAAACCTATCTTGCGGTGGCCATGGCGGTGAACTTCCTGCTGGAAGGCCGCGTCGATCGCATCATCCTCTCGCGTCCCGCCGTCGAAGCCGGCGAACGCCTCGGCTTCCTGCCGGGCGACATGCGCGACAAGATCGACCCTTATCTGCGCCCGCTCTATGACGCGCTCTACGACATGCTGCCGGCCGAACGGGTGGCAAAGGGCCTGGAAAGCGGCGAGGTGGAAGTCGCGCCGCTGGCCTTCATGCGTGGCCGCACGCTGGCGAATGCGTTTGTCATCCTGGACGAAGCGCAGAATACCTCGCCGGTGCAGATGAAGATGCTGCTCACTCGCCTGGGCGAGAATTCGCGCCTGGTGGTCACTGGCGATATGTCGCAGATCGATCTGCCCATCGGGGTGCCGTCGGGCCTGCGCCATGCGCTGGATATCCTGGAGGGTGTCGAAGGCATCGCCTTCGTGCGCTTTGGCGAGGCCGATGTGGTGCGCCATCCGCTGGTCACCAAGATCGTGCGGGCCTATTCGGCGCATGAACAGGAGCTGGGTTTGACCCGTCCGGATGCCGCAGGGCGTCCTCGCCGTTGAATTGAGCCGCCGAATTTGCCACAAAGCCCTGCATCATGCCCGACGGTTCCAGTATTGAGATTGATATCCGCATCGCCAGCAGCGCCTGGCGTGCGGCCCTGCCCAACCCCGGGGCAGCGATCCGCCGTGCGGTGCTGGCAGCCCTGAAGGCCGAGTTGCCGGCCCCAGCGAAAGGGAAGCCGGCCAAGACCGGCCTCAGCATCCTGCTGACCGATGACGCCGAGATGCGCAAGCTCAATGCCGGCTGGCGCGCCAAGGACAAGCCGACCAATGTGCTGTCCTTCCCGGCTGAATCCGCCGTCGATCCGGCCAAGCCGCCGGCCTATCTGGGCGACATCGCCCTCGGGCTTGCCACCTGCAAGCGCGAGGCGCGCGCGCAGAAGAAAACCTTTGCCGATCATGTGACGCATCTGACGGTGCATGGCGTGCTGCATCTGCTGGGTTACGATCATATGGACGATGATCAGGCCGAGGCGATGGAACCGCTGGAGACGGCGATCCTGGCGAAAATGGGGATCGCCGATCCCTATAAGGTCGCCGCGCCGAAGCCGCCCCGTGCAAAGGCCAAAAAGCCCAAGGCCAAAAAGAAAGCTGCCGTGAAGAAGGCTGTGAAAAAGCCTGTCGCGCCGAAGCGCGCGCAGAAAAAGGTGAAGAAGAAGGTGTCGGCGCGATGAGCGAGACCCGCGAAAATGGCGCCGGCACATTCTGGCGCCGGCTGCTGTCGCTGCTGCGCGGCCGCAACGACGAGTCCTTGCGCGACAGCATCGAGGAATTGCTGGAAGAGCATGCCGATGACAGCGCCACGCCGGAGGAAACGGCGGAGCGCGCCTTGCTGCGCAACGTGCTGGAAGTGGGCGAGTTGCGTGTCGGCGAAATCCGCGTGCCGCGCACCGATATCATCGCCGTGCCGGCCGAGATCGAATTCGACAGGCTGGTGAAGACCCTGGTGGATGCCGAGCATTCCCGCCTGCCGATCTATCGCGGCACGCTGGACGATGTGATCGGCATGATCCATGTGAAGGATGTGCTGCCCTACCTGTCTGGGGCTCGCAGTAACTTTTCGCTGGAAAAAGTATTGCGGAAGTTGCTGGTGGTGCCGCCGTCGAAGCCGGTGCTCGAGCTGCTGCGTGAGATGCGCGACACGCGCGTGCACATGGCCATCGTGGTGGATGAGTATGGCGGCCTTGATGGCCTAGTCACCATCGAAGACCTAGTCGAGCAGATTGTCGGCGAGATCGACGACGAACATGATGTGGCAGCGGGCGGCATGCTGATCCAGCGCGCCGATGGCGTGTTCGAGGCGCTTGGCCGCTGCCCGATCGAGGATCTGGAAGAAAAGATCGGCCATGCGCTGCTCGATCCTGAGAAGGACGAGGATGTCGATACCGTCGGCGGCCTGATCGTGTCGCATCTCGGCCGCGTACCGCTGCGCGGCGAGCAGATCGAACATCCTGCCGGGCTGTCTTTCGAGGTGCTGGAGGCCGATCCGCGCCGCGTCAAGCGCGTGCGTATCCGCACGCTGGTGTCGCAGCCCAGTGCTGATGCGGTGTAAGTCCTGATGCAGGCTGTGCGCGCCGCCCTGGCCGCGTGGCAGGCTCTGCGCGGCTGGCGCCGCTATGGTGTTGCCATCCTGCTTGGCGTGCTGCTGGCGGGGGCACAGGCACCGGTGTCGCTATGGCCGCTGGCCTTCGTCGCCTTCGTTGCGCTGCTGCATCTCGATGCCGATATGGCAACGGACGCCGCCGCAGGCCGGCGCAGCTTCTTCACCCAGTTCGCTTTCGCCTACGGCTATTTCGTCGCTGGCCATTACTGGATCGGCATCGCTTTTTTCGTCGATGCCGAGAAATATGCGCTGCTGCTGCCGCTGCCGATACTTGGTTTGCCGCTGGTGCTGGCGGCCTTTCCGGCCACCGGTGTCTGGCTGGCGCGACTGGTCGCCGGTCAGCGCCGCGTGCTGTATTTCCTGCTGCTGCCGTTTGGCTGGCTGGTTGGTGAATGGCTGCGCGGCCATGTTGCTACCGGCTTTCCGTGGAATCTGGTCGGCTATATCTGGGGCGACTGGCCGGCAGCCATGCAGCTCGCCGCCCTGATCGGCGCGCAGGGGCTCGGCCTGCTCACCATGCTGGCGGCCAGCGGGTTTGCCATCGCCCTGCTGCCAATCCCGCGCGCGCGCTTCGCCGTGCTGCTGCCATTGCTGTTTGCCGCCGCCATGGGTCTTGCGGCCTTGCGCATGCCGGCCGAAATCGCCATGACGCCGGGCGTGCAGTTGCGTCTGGTGCAGCCCAGCATCGTGCAGACCCTGAAATGGCGTGACGATCTGCGCCAGCAGCATCTGCAGCAGCATGTCGCCCTCAGCCTGCAACCGGCCGAGACGCCGCTCACCCATGTGATCTGGCCGGAAACCGCAATACCTTATCTGCTGGATGAAGAGGTTGGCCTGCGCATGGCGCTGGGGCGTCTGCTGGCACCGGGTACGGTGCTGGTGACGGGTGCGCCCAGACGCGAAGCTGTGCCCGACAACCCGCGCAGCATCCTGATCTACAACAGCATCTTCGCTATGGGCAGCGACACCGAGATTGTCGCGCGGTATGACAAAGTGCATCTGGTGCCGTTCGGCGAGTATCTGCCATTTCGCAGCATCCTCAAACCACTGGGGCTCGATGCCCTGGCAGCCGGCGCAGTTGATTTCTCGCCCGGCAGCGATGCGGCGCCGATCGCCATTCCCGGCCTGCCCTTTGCCCGGGTGCTGATCTGCTACGAAGCGATCTTCGCCGATGAATCGATGCAGGTTCTGGATGGCCGCGTGCCGGCTGCCGGCCTGCTGCTGAACCTCACCAATGATGCCTGGTTCGGCCGCTCGTCCGGCCCCTATCAGCATCTTGTCGCAGCGCGATTCCGCGCGGTGGAGCAAGGCCTGCCGTTGGTGCGCGCCGCCAACAATGGCATCAGTGCCATCGTCGATCCCTATGGCCGGATCACAGCCAGCCTTGGCCTTGATGCTGTCGGTGTTGTCGATGGTCCGCTGCCTGCAGCAACGGTACAGCGGCCATTCTATGCGCGTATCGGCGACACACTTCTGCTCGTCGTCGCTATGGTGATTCTGGTCACAGCGTTTGTATTCACTCGCAAGACCAGAAGCCATTGACCCGGTACGCTGCGACAGGTTTATTCCATACTGTGATTGTGATTTTTGTACAGAGTAGAGGACAGTTCAGTGCCGAAGAATTCGGTTGATGTGCATGTTGGGAACCGTTTGAAGCTGCGCCGCACCATGGTCGGCATGAGCCAGGATCGCCTGGGCCAGATGGTTGGCCTGACCTTTCAGCAAATCCAGAAATACGAAAAAGGTGCCAACCGTATCGGTGCCAGCCGGCTGTACCAGTTCGCCACGCTGCTGAGCGTGCCGCCGGCCTATTTCTTCGAGGGTCTGGAAGGCCAGCCGGTGACCAGCCGCGATGGCCGCCAGCTGGCTGCCGCCGTGCCGGCCGACAGCCCCACCACGTCATTCACGCGGGAGGATGTGGAATTGCTGCGGGCTTTCCATGGTCTGGGCCAGCAGGCCCTGCGACGCCGGATCATCGACCTAGTCTGGGCCATGAATGACGCTCCGAATGCTGATTTGGCCGCTCTGCCGGCCGAAGATGACGCCGCATAACCGGCCCGGGCTCGATTCGGTCACGCCATTCCGCTTGACCCCTGCCCCCAGCTCTGCGAAATAACCGGACTTTCGCGTTTTCCCAATCCCGGCGTGCGCCAAGCGACCGGTGCGGGGATACGCAGGCTTCGGGCCGGTTGGCGCGGTCGTGAGGAGATAAAAACGTGGCGCGTTCTTCTTATCTGTTTACCAGTGAATCGGTGTCCGAAGGTCACCCGGACAAGGTCTGTGACCAGATTTCTGACGGCGTGCTGGATCTCTTCCTCAAGGAAGACCCCTATGCCCGCGTCGCCTGTGAAACCCTGGCGACCACCAATCGCGTCGTCATCGCCGGCGAAGTGCGTGGCCCCAAGAGCCTGGTGTCGAAGTCGGGTGCGGTGAACAAGAAGAAGATCGAAGAGGTGGCGCGCGCCACCATCAAGAAGATCGGTTACGAGCAGAAGGGCTTCCACTGGAAGACCGCCAAGGTTGAAGTGCTGCTGCATGGCCAGTCGGCCGACATTGCCGTTGGCGTCGATGCCGCCGGCAACAAGGACGAGGGCGCGGGCGACCAGGGCATCATGTTCGGTTACGCCACCAACGAGACGCCGGAACTGATGCCGGCGCCGCTGCAGTTGTCGCAGAACATCCTGAAGGCGCTCGCCGATGTGCGCCACAGCGGCAAGGAGCCGCTGCTTGGCCCCGACGCCAAGAGCCAGGTCACGCTGCTGTACAAGAACGGCAAGCCGACCGGCGCCACCGCCATCGTCGTCTCGACCCAGCATGCCCTGAAGGACAAGAAGGGCCGCGAGCTGGAAAGCGGCGACATCAAGCGCATCGTGAAGCCCTATGTCACCAAGGTGATGCCGAAGGGCTGGATGTGCGATGACGAGCATTTCTATGTGAACCCGACCGGCCGTTTCGTCATCGGCGGTCCGGACGGCGATTGCGGCCTCACCGGCCGCAAGATCATCGTGGACACTTACGGCGGCGCGGCCCCGCATGGCGGCGGCGCCTTCTCGGGCAAGGACCCGACCAAGGTTGACCGTTCGGCCGCCTATGTCTCGCGCTACCTGGCCAAGAACGTTGTCGCTGCCGGCCTGGCCGACAAGTGCCTGATCCAGCTGTCCTACGCCATCGGCGTGGCCTATCCGCTGTCGGTCTATGTCGATACCTACGGCACCGGCAAGGCCGACGAGAACAAGATCTCCAAGATCCTGCAGGAGCTGGTGAAGCTCAGCCCGCGCGGCATCCGCGAGCATCTGAAGCTGAACCGCCCGATCTACGCCCGCACCGCCGCTTACGGCCATTTCGGCCGCAAGCCGGAAAAGGACGGCGGCTTCTCCTGGGAGAAGACGGATCTGGTCAAGGACCTGAAGTCGGCCTTCAACGTCCGCTAAGGACGTGATGCAAGACCGTGTCTGACGACGAGTCCGCGGTCGCGCCACGACGCCTGATTTACGGGCGTCGGCGCGGCCGCAAACTTTCTCCCACCCGCGAAACCCGCTTCGAGACCTGGCGACCGCGTCTTGGCATTACTCTGCCGGCGCCGGGCGTCACGCTCGATCCCGCATCGCTGTTCGCCGCGCCGATGAAGGCCTACTGGGTTGAAGTCGGTTTCGGCGATGGCGGTCATCTGTTTGCGCTGGCCGAGCAGCATCCCGAGATAGGTTTCCTCGGCGTCGAACCCTATGAACATGGCGTCGCCAAACTGGTGATGCGGGTGGCTGAAAAGGTCGAAGCCGGTGGGCCCGACAATATCCGCATCCTCACCGACGATGCGCGCCTGCTGCTCAAGGCGCTGCCCGATCGCAGTGTGCAGCGCGGCTTCACGCTGTTTCCCGATCCCTGGCCGAAGAAGCGTCATCAGTGGCGCCGCATCGTCAATGCAGACACCCTGGCCGACTGGGCCCGGCTGATCGGGCCGGGCGACGAGCTGCGCGTCGCCACCGACGTGCCGGATTACCAGCGCTGGATGTTGCGTCATATCCTGGCCGAACCGCGCTTTGACTGGCAGGCCGAAACCAGCCGCGACTGGCTGCAGCGCCCGGCCGACTGGCCGCCGAGCAAATACGAGCAGAAGGCCATCGCCGCCGGCCGCACCCCGCATTACTATCGTCTGTGCCGGATCTGACCCGCAGAACGAGGCCCTGATGCCCTTCCGCCTGCTGGCAGCCGCCTTCATGGCGGCATTGCTTGCCACCCTGGGGCTGCTCTTTGCCCGGGTGGCCACGACTCCCGTGGCTGAATTGAACATCGCCGAGGGCGATTTCCTGCTGATGCGGCATGTGGCGTTAGGATTTTTTGGCGGTTTAGTGCTGCAAATCGTATTTCTTTACAAACAGCCGGGCATCCATCGCGGGCTGGGCTGGGGTGTGGCGGGCTATTTCGTGCTGACCCTGATGCCCTGGCTGGTGCTGTCCGATGCCGTGCCGGGCCAGGTTTCGCCCGGCCAGCCGCTGCTTTGGCTCTTCGTTGTGGCGGTCAGCGCCGCCGGCCTGTGGCTGCTGTGGTGGCCCCCGGCCGGTAAACCGCCACGGCTCCGCCGCCTGGCTGGCCTGGCCCTGCTGTTGCTGCCGCTGCTGGCCGGCACCATCGGCGGTCCGGCCGATGGCGGGTTGATCGGGGGTGATCCCGGCCAGGCAACAGACCCAGACTTTGGGGTCTGGCGCGGCCTGGCCCTCAATCTGCTGTTCTGGCTGTTGCTGGGGGTGTTTTCGGTGCTTTCAGCCCGCCGGGTGGTCCAGCGTCCGGCCGGTGAAACCGGTGCCGATGCGGGACCGGACCGGCCCTGATCCGGCCCGCCGAAACGGGGTCAAAAGCCTTGCATTGGCTGAATTTGCCGCTATAACAGCGTCCGACATTGCTGGCCTGGTCCATGGTCGGATCGGGAAGAGGACATGGGCCGGCTGGCCCATTTTTTGTTTCTGCCGGGCAGAACCGTCCGGCAGTGTCCCGGGCCGGCCTGTCCACAGATATCGGCAAGAGTGTTCTAAAGGATCGAAGCGCACGCATGGATGCGGCGAACCGTATTGCAGAGTTGATTGCTCCCACGCTCGAAGCGATGGGCTTTCAGCTTGTGCGCGTCAAGCTGATGGGCACCGAACGTCCGGTGCTGCAGATCATGTTCGAGCGCGACACCGGCGGGGCGCCCCATGACGGCGGCATCACGGTGGACGATTGCGCCGAGGTCAGCCGGGCGGTGAGCGCGGTGCTCGATGTGGAAGATCCGATCAGCGGTGCCTACCGGCTGGAAGTCTCCTCGCCGGGCCTGGACCGTCCGCTGACCAAGCCGGCGGATTTCGAACGCTTCAAGGGATTTGCCGCCAAGGTTGAGCTGGGCCGCCCGCATGAGGGCCGCAAGCGCTTCCAGGGCCGCCTGGGTGGCCTGGCCGGCGATGCTGTTGTGCTGCGCGACGAGACGAAGGGCGACGAGACCCGTCTGCCGGTCGCCGAAATCGCCAGCGCCAAACTGATTGTCACCGACGACCTGATTACCGCGAGCCTCGCGGGACGCAGTGCGGCGGCGAATTAGAGTTTTTTACCGGTAACGAGTTTCGAGGAACAGGAACAATGGAAACGGTAACCAGTTTCAACCGGCTCGAGCTGCTGCAGGTGGCCGATGCCGTGGCCCGTGAAAAAGCAATCGAGCGCGATGTCGTGCTGATGGCGATGGAAGATGCGATCCAGAAGGCGGCGCGTTCGCGCTACGGCCTGGAAAACGACATCCATGCCGAGATCGACCGCAAGAGCGGCGAAATCCGCCTCGAGCGCCATCTGGCCGTGGTCGACAAGATCGAGAACGATGCCATCGAGATCGGCATCACGGAAGCGCAGCGCCGCAACCCCGATGCCCAGGTGGGCGATGTGATTGCCGAGCCGCTGCCGCCGATCGATTTCGGCCGCATCGCAGCCCAGACCGCCAAGCAGGTGATCGTGCAGAAGGTGCGCGAAGCCGAGCGTGAGCGTCAGTATATCGAGTACAAGGATCGCATCGGCGAGATCGTGAACGGTCTGGTCAAGCGCGTGGAATACGGCAACGTCACCATCGACCTGGGCCGCGCCGAAGCGATCCTGCGTCGCGACGAGCTGCTGCCGCGCGAAACCTTCCGCCAGGGTGACCGCGCGCGCGCCTATATCTACGACGTGCGTCGCGAGCCGCGTGGCCCGCAGATTTTCCTGTCGCGTTCGCATCCGCAGTTCATGTCCAAGCTGTTTGCCCAGGAAGTGCCGGAAGTCTATGACGGCATCATCGAGATCCGCGCCGTGGCGCGTGATCCGGGCAGCCGCGCCAAGATCGCGGTGCTGTCGAATGACAATTCGATCGACCCGGTCGGCGCCTGCGTCGGTATGCGCGGCAGCCGCGTGCAGGCCGTGGTGAACGAACTGCAGGGTGAAAAGATCGACATCATCAAGTGGTCGCCCGATCCGGCCACCTTCATCGTCAATGCGCTGGCCCCGGCCGAAGTGGCCAAGGTGGTGCTGGACGAGGAAGCCAATGCTGTTGAAGTGGTGGTGCCGACCGACCAGCTGTCGCTGGCAATCGGCCGTCGCGGCCAGAATGTGCGCCTGGCCTCGCAGCTGACCGGCTACGACATCGACATCCTCACCGAGGAAGAAGAGAGCGAGCGCCGCCAGAAGGAATTCCGCGAGCGCAGCCAGCTGTTCATCGACTCGCTGGATGTCGACGAGACCCTGGCGCAGCTGCTGGTCACCGAAGGCTTCACCAAGGTCGAGGAACTCGCCTATCTGCCGGTCGAAGAACTGGCCGAGATCGAGGGCTTCGATGGCGACATCGCCAACGAGCTGCATGAGCGCGCGCTGGAATTCATCGACAAGCGCAACACCGAGTTCGAGGAAAAGCGCAAGGCGCTGGGCGTTACCGACGAGATCGCCGCCATCGAAGGCATCACGCCGGCCATGCTGGTCGCATTGGGCGAGAAGGGCGTGAAGACGCTCGACGACCTCGGCGACCTGGCAGGCGACGAACTGCAGGAGATCGTCGGCGAAGGGCTTTCCAATGACGATGCGAACGCCATCATCATGGCGGCGCGCCAGCATTGGTTCGAGGGTGAAGAGGGCGGCCAGGCGTAAGCCGGCGGCTGCCGAAAGAGTATCGCGCGCCATGCCTCAGCGGCGTTGTCTGCTGACCGGCCAGCGCGCGCAGGCCGAAACCCTGCTGCGGTTCGCCATCGTGACGATGGCAGCCGGACAGGGCGAGGCGGTGGAGCCGGATCCGGCCCATCGGTTTCCGGGACGCGGGCTGTGGCTCGCGCCGGCACCGGATGCGGTGGCGATGGCGGTGGCCAAGGGAATGTTCCCCCGGGCCGCGAAACGCAAGCTGCAGGTACCGGCCGATCTGCCGGCCCGCAGCCTTGCAGCCTGGAAGGCCCATGTGGCCGGCCAGGTGACGAAAGCCCGGCGTGCCGGGCTGGTGCTGGCCGATGCGGCCGCGGGCGAGGATGGCGCAACACCGCTGTCCTGCAATGCGGCGTCACTCGGCCTCGGGTGGCTGGTGCTGAAAAGCGCCCCGCTGACCCGGCGTGCGGCGGCCGATCTGGCCCTGCTCGCCCGGCTGCTGCCGGTGTCGCAGGACATCGGGCGTTGACGGGTCGGGTGGGGGGTGCCATGAGGCTGGGCGCGCCATAGGTTAAGGCCCGGGCGTGAGACCGGGAGTAAGCATCGGTGCCGTCGGCACCATGCATGTAGTTTTTAGGCGGTAGGCGGAAGCGGACTGTATGAGCGACGTGAACGAGCAGGACAAGGACAAGGCGGCAGCAAAGCCCAAGCGGCTTGAGCTGAAAAAGACCGTTGAGACCGGCCAGGTGCGCCAGAGCTTCAGCCATGGGCGCACCAAGGCGGTGACGGTCGAGGTGCGCAAGAAGCGCACCATTGTGCCGCCGGGTTCGAAGGCTGCTGCCGAAGCGTCGGCTGCCGCCGCGCCTGCTGCTGCTCCGGCACCGGCCGCCGCGGCCCGCACACCCGCACCCAGCGTGCATGTGCCCTCGCGCGCCGAGATCATTGCCGAGCATGACGCTGTCCAGGCAGCCAAGGTTGCCGAAGAGGCCGCCGCCCGCGCTGCCACCGAGGCGGCCGCCAAACCGGCCCCCGCACCGGTCGACGCCGCACCTGCGGCTGCTCCGGCCGAGCCCAAGCCGGCTGCTGCCCCGCCGACCAACCGTATTGTCGAGCCGCGCAGCGGCCCGCGCATGACCGCGCAGCCGACCGGCGACGTGCGGCCCACCAGTGGCCGCGACCGCGTCGCGTCCGAGCGTGCCACCACGGCCCAGCAGCGGGCGCAGCAGCGCACCAGCGGCATGGTGCTCAAGCCGATGTCGGATGAGGAGAAGCAGGCCCGCAATCGCGATGCCGATCTCCGCAACCGCGTTGGCGAGATGCGTCGCGTTGCCGAAGAGGGCATGCGCCGCCGGATGGACGACCAGTCCAAGATTCATGCCGAGCGCGAAGCCGCGTTGCGCCGCCAGGCCGACGAGGATGCCCGCAAGAAGGCCGAGGACGAGACCCGCAAGAAGGCCGAGGCCGAAGCGGCGCGTCGCCTGAACAATCCTGAGCAGGCGGCGACCACAACCGGTACTGCGGCTGCGCCGGGTGCGGCGCCGACCGGCGTGCGTCCGGTTATGGATGACGAAGATGAAGGTGGCGCCAAGCGCCGCGGCGGTCCGGGCGCCAAGGTTACACCGGCCAAGCCGACGACGCTGCGCCCCAGCCGTGATACCGGCGAACGCCGCACCGGCAAGCTGAGCGTCACCAAGGCACTGGACGACAACGAGCGCGTGCGCTCGGTGGCCTCCTTCCGTCGCCGCATTGAACGCGAGAAGCGCTCGCATCACCAGGATTCTGCTGAGCAGCAGAAGGTTCTGCGCGACGTGGTCGTGCCGGAAACCATCACCGTGCAGGAACTGGCCAATCGTATGGCCGAGCGCGGTGTTGATGTCGTCAAGGCCCTGATGAAAATGGGTGTGATGGCGACCATCAATCAGACCATCGACGCGGATACCGCCGAACTGATCGTTGGTGAATTCGGCCATCGCGTGCAGCGCGTGGCGGAGTCCGACATCGAAGTGGGCCTGGGCGGCGAGAAGGACGAGGATGCGGTGATGCTGCCGCGTTCGCCGGTCGTCACCGTCATGGGTCACGTCGATCACGGCAAGACCTCGCTGCTCGATGCCCTGCGCCAGACCGATGTGGTCAGCGGCGAAGCCGGCGGCATCACCCAGCATATCGGCGCCTACCAGGTGCATATGAAGTCGGGCAAGGCGATCACCTTCCTCGATACCCCTGGCCATGAAGCCTTCACCCAGATGCGCGCCCGCGGCGCCAAGGTCACCGATATCGTCGTGCTGGTGGTTGCCGCCGACGACAGCGTGATGCCGCAGACCGTGGAAGCCATCCATCATGCCAAGGCGGCCGGCGTGCCGATCGTCATCGCCATCAACAAGTGCGACAAGCCGGCTGCCAATCCGCAGAAGGTGCGGCAGGAGCTGCTGCAGCATGAGATCGTGGTTGAACAGATGGGCGGCGAAGTGCAGTCCATCGAGGTATCGGCCAAGACCAAGAAGGGCCTCGACCAGCTGGAAGAAGCCATCCTGCTGCAGGCTGAAATTCTCGATCTCAAGGCCAATCCCGACCGCAAGGCCGAGGGCGTGGTGGTGGAAGCCAAGCTTGAGCGCGGCCGTGGTTCGGTCGCCACCGTGCTGGTCGCCCGCGGCACGCTGCATGTCGGCGATGTCTTTGTCGCCGGTTCGGCCTGGGGCCGCGTGCGCGCCCTGATCGACGATCACGGCAAGAATGTTGTTTCGGCCGGTCCGGCCGTGCCGGTCGAAGTGCTCGGCCTGCAGGGCAATCCGGAAGCCGGCGACGAGTTCGTCGTCGTCGAGAACGAGGCGCGCGCCCGCGAGGTCGCCGAGTTCCGCGAACGCAAGCAGCGCGCCGCCCGCTCCGCCATTTCGGCGCGCGGTTCGCTCGAGCAGATGTTCTCCAAGATCCAGGCCGGCGAAGCCAAGGAACTGCCGATCGTGATCAAGACCGACGTGCAGGGTTCGCTGGAAGCGATCCAGGCCGCCGTCAACAAGCTGGGCACCGACGAAGTGGTTGTCCGCTTCCTGCACGGCGCCATCGGCGGCATCAACGAATCCGACGTTTCGCTGGCGGGCGCCTCCAAGGGTGCCATCATCGGCTTCAACGTGCGCGCCTCCAAGCAGGCGCGCGAGCTGGCCGAGCGTGAAGGCGTCGATATCCGCTACTACTCGATCATCTACAACCTGATCGATGACCTGAAGGCGCTGCTCTCGGGCATGCTGGCACCGTCGATCCGCGAGAACTTCCTCGGCTATGCCGAGATCCGCGAGGTGTTCAACATCACCAAGATCGGCAAGGTCGCCGGTTGCATGGTCACCGAAGGCGTCGTCAAGCGTGGCGCCAAGGTGCGCCTGCTGCGCGACAACGTGGTGATCCACGAAGGCGCGCTGTCCACCCTCAAGCGCTTCAAGGACGATGCCCGCGAAGTCAAGCAGGGCATGGATTGCGGCATGTCGTTCGAGAATTACAACGACATCCAGAAGGGCGACATGATCGAGTGCTTCGAACTCGAGAGCGTGGCGCGCGAGCTGTAATCGCGGGCCAGCCTTACCTTTCGGAGTAGCAGATGGCCCAGCGCAAGCGCAGCGGCGGCGGCAAAAGCAGTGGCCGCGACGAACTGCCCGGCGGGCGCAGCCAGCGTCAGCTGCGCGTCGGCGAGGAGCTGCGCCATATCCTGTCCGATGTGCTGCGCAACGGCCATTTCCGCGACCCCGACCTGGCTGATCTGGTTGTCACCGTCACCGAAGTGCGCGTCAGTCCCGATCTGAAAGCGGCGACGGCTTTCGTGATGCCGCTGGCCGGCAAGGATGCGCCGAAGATCATCGCCGGCCTCAACCGCGCCACGTCCTATATCCGCATGGAAGCGGTGAAGCAGATCGATCTGCGCGTGGCGCCGCAATTCTCCTTCAAGCTGGATCACAGCTTCGACGAAGCGGCGCGGGTGACCAAGCTGCTGCTGCAGCCCGTCGTGCAGGCCGATCTCAGCAAAGACCCGTCCGAGACGGACGAATGAAAAAGCCCGTTTCATGAAAAGAAAGGGCCGCCCGGTCCATGGCTGGGTGATCGTCGACAAGCCGCTCGGGCTCACCTCGACGCAATGCCTGGCCAAGGTGCGCCGGCTCACCGATGCGGCCAAGGCCGGCCATGGCGGCACGCTCGATCCGCTCGCCACCGGCATCCTGCCGATTGCACTCGGCGAGGCCACCAAGACGGTCAACTGGGTGATGGGCGCGGGCAAGACCTACCGCTTCACCGTGCGCTGGGGCGAGGCCACCAGCACCGACGATGCCGAGGGCCCGGTCACGCAGCGCTCCGATATCCGCCCTGACCGCGCCGCCATCGAGGCCATGCTGCCCAGCTTCACCGGCGAGATCATGCAGCGCCCGCCGGCCTACTCGGCCATCAAGGTGGACGGCCAGCGCGCCTACGACCTGGCCCGGGCCCAGAGCAGGGCGGGGGGTGAGGTGCCTGTGCTGGAAGCCCGGCCGATCCGCATTGATGCCCTGCGCCTGGTCGACTGTCCGGACCCGGATCACGCCGTTTTCGAGGTCGATTGCGGCAAGGGCGCCTATGTGCGTGCGCTGGGCCGGGATTTCGCTTTATTTCTAGGAACTTACGGCCATATCACGGCCCTGCGCCGCACCCGGGTCGGGCGCTATGGGGAAACCGCGGCCTTTTCGCTGGATTCACTGGAGGAACTGTGCCAAAAGGACGCCGCGCACGCGTATCTGCTGCCGATTGAAACCGCGCTGGACGACATCCCGGCCCTGGTTTTGACCGGCCCGCAGGCCGACCGCCTCAAACACGGTCAGCCGATCAAGATCGCGCTCACGGCCCCCGGGCTCCCGCCTGAAGGAGAATTGCTGGTGACCGCCGACGGCAAGCCCGTCGGCATCGCCGAGCGGCTCGCTGACGAAGTCAGGCCGGTGCGTTTGTTCAACCTTTGATGTCGCGGAGTTAGACCATGACCATTACTGCCGAGCGCAAGACCGCGCTGGTTGCCGAATATGCCACCAAGAAGGGCGACACCGGTTCGCCGGAAGTCCAGGTGGCCGTGCTCACCGAGCGCATCAACAACCTCACCGACCATTTCAAGACCCACAAGAAGGACGTGCATTCGCGTCGCGGTCTGCTGATGATGGTGAGCAAGCGTCGCAGCCTGCTCGACTATCTGAAGAAGATCGACATGCCGCGCTACGACGCCCTGATCCAGCGTCTGGGTCTCCGCAAGTAACGATTATGGCCGCTGCCGCGAACACGATCGCCAGCAGCCGTATTCCGGACATGATGACACACGCCCGCTCCCGGACCGCCGGGGCGGGCGTTGTTGTTTCACCGTAGTCCGGGAATTGGCCGGCGCCATCGGGATGGACTCGATGCGCCGGTTTGCCGCGTGCGACTGAACACAGTTGTACCGGCCGGGCGGGAGGCGATGGGCGCCGTCCCGCCGGGTGCCTAGGTCAGGGACAGTCCGAAGGACCGAAGGGCGCCGAGGAAGGAAGAAAGACTATGTTCAATATCCATAAGACCGAACTGATGTGGGGCGGTCGCAAGCTCACCATCGAGACCGGCAAGATTGCCCGCCAGGCCGACGGCGCCGTGATGGTGACCTATGGCGACACCATCGTGCTTTGCACGGCCGTGGCCGCGAAGACCCCGAAGCCGGGCGTGGATTTTTTCCCGCTCACCGTGAACTACCAGGAAAAGACCTTTGCCGCCGGCAAGATCCCCGGCGGCTTCTTCAAGCGTGAAGGCCGCCCGAGCGAGAAGGAGACGCTGACCTCGCGTCTGATCGATCGTCCGATCCGCCCGCTGTTCGCCGACGGTTTCCGCAACGAGACCCAGGTGGTTGCCACCGTGCTGTCGCATGACATGGAGAACGATCCCGATATCGTCGCTCTGGTCGGTGCCTCGGCCGCGCTCACCATCTCGGGCATTCCCTTCATGGGCCCGATCGGTGCCGCCCGCGTCGCCTATATCAACGGCGAATATGTGCTGAACCCGACCAAGACCCAGCTGGGTGAAGCGGGCAACAAGCTCGACCTCGTCGTCGCCGGCACCGCCGACGCCGTGCTGATGGTTGAGTCGGAAGCCCAGCAGCTGCCGGAAGACGTGATGCTCGGCGCCGTGATGTTCGGTCACAAGGGTTTCCAGCCGGTGATCGAAGCCATCATCGGCCTGGCTGAACGCGCCGCCAAGGATGCGATGCCGCTGCAGGCCCGCACCGGTTACGAGACCGCCTTCAAGAAACTGCAGGATTCGGGCATCGAAGCCGAACTGCGCGTCGCCTATGAAGAGAAGGTCAAGCAGGCCCGTTACGCCAAGGTCGGCGAAGTGAAGGCCAAGGCCAAGGCGCTGTTCGCCGATGGCGAAGCCAACCCGGTCGATGTTTCGGATGCCTTCAAGCATCTCGAAGCCCAGGTCGTGCGCTTCAACATCCTCGACACCGGCCTGCGTATCGACGGCCGCGACACCAAGACCGTGCGTCCGATCGTGTCGGAAGTCGGCGTGCTGCCGCGCGCCCACGGTGCTGCGCTGTTCACCCGTGGCGAAACCCAGGCGCTGGTGGTCACCACGCTGGGCACCGGCACGGACGAGCAGATCATCGACGCGCTGGACGGCGAATACCGCGAAGCCTTCATGCTGCACTACAACTTCCCTCCCTACTCGGTCGGTGAAGCCGGCCGCATGGGTTCGCCGGGCCGCCGCGAAATCGGCCATGGCAAGCTGGCCTGGCGCGCCGTGCGCCCGCTGCTGCCGGCGAAGGAAGCCTTCCCCTACACGATCCGCGTCGTCTCGGAGATCACCGAGTCGAACGGCTCTTCCTCGATGGCCACTGTCTGCGGCACTTCGCTGGCGCTGATGGATGCCGGCGTGCCGCTGACCGCTCCGGTTGCCGGCATTGCCATGGGCCTGATCCTGGAAGGCACGCGCTTCGCCGTGCTGTCCGACATCCTGGGTGATGAAGATCACCTCGGCGACATGGACTTCAAGGTGGCTGGCACCAACGAGGGCGTCACCGCCCTGCAGATGGACATCAAGATCGCCGGCATCACCGAAGAGATCATGCGCGTCGCGCTGGACCAGGCCAAGGCTGGCCGCGTCCACATCCTGGGCGAGATGTCCAAGGCGATGTCGCAGAACCGCACCGGCGTGAAGGAAAATGCGCCGCGCATCACCACGATTACCGTGCCGAAGGACAAGATCCGTGAAGTGATCGGGTCGGGCGGCAAGGTGATCCGCGAGATCGTGGAAAAGACCGGCACCAAGATCGACATCGAGGACGATGGCACGATCAAGATCGCTTCGTCGGACCCGGCCGCTTCGGATGCCGCGATCCAGTGGATCAAGTCGATCGTCTCGGAACCCGAGGTCGGCATGATCTACAAGGGCAAGATCGTCAAGCTGGTCGATTTCGGCGCCTTCGTGAACTTCTTCGGCAGCCGCGACGGCCTCGTGCATGTCTCGGAAATGGCGCCCAAGCGCATCAACAAGCCGAGCGATGTGGTCTCGGAAGGCCAGGAAGTGCGCGTTAAGGTGCTCGGCATCGACGAGCGCGGCAAGGTGCGCCTGTCCATGAAGGTGGTCGACCAGGCCACTGGCGAAGACCTGTCGAACAAGCCCAGGACTGACGAAGCCGTTCAGGCCGACTAAGCCTTCAGGCAGATCGAACATGAAAGGCCGGGAGCGATCCCGGCCTTTTTTCGTTATGATGCCGGGTCCGGTCTTGGTTTAGAAAATCTTAAGCGCCGCACGGCAAGCTGGACGGATATGCGTCGCCGCCGGCGCAGGAGATACATTTTGCAGTTTTCCGGACTGACCGACCTGCCTTTCGAACCTTATTTCGTCACCGGTGCGCCGCGCACCGGCACATCTATTCTGCATGCGCTGATCTGCACCGACGACGCGGTGAACGACTACATCAATGAATGCAGCTATTTCACGGCACTTCTGCAGCCGTTCATGGTCGGCTGGAAGACTTTCGACGATCACACCAAGGCCTATTTCGCCGCCAGCCGCCAGCGCTTCATCGATTACCACGGCCAATTGATCCGCAGCGTGCTGCGCGATATCTGGGAGCAGCTCGGCAGGCCGAAGAAGCTGGTGCTGAAGGATCCGGTGCTGAGCCGCAGCATGCATCTGATGGCGCAGCTGGTGCCGGCATCAAAATACATCATCACCATTCGGGATCCGCGCGATGTGATGGCGTCCCGTGTGGTGGTGATGCGCAAGACCGATGCGACTGCCGTGGTCGGCGATCGCGATATCGAGAAGGTCTGCAAGGAATTCAACGCGTCCTACACCGCCCTGATCAACATGGGTGACATCTTTGCCGGCCGCGCCCTGCTGGTTCCTTATGAGGCACTGGCGCAAAGCGGCAATATGAAGTCGATCGAGGATTTCATGGGCATTGCCATCCGGAAGGATCGGGTGTGGCAGTCGGAGCTGACGGACGTGTCCCGCGCCGAGGGCAATGCCTGGAACACCGAACAATACGGCAAGCCGCTGAATGCAGATTCGGTCGGCAACTACAAGAAGCTGCTGGACGAGGCGCAGGTGGCGCTGGTGGAAAAGCTCTGTGCCCCGCAGATGCAGGCGCTCGGCATGCCGCTGGTCTAGGCGCGTTACGACGGCGGCTCGGCCAGCGGCGCGATGATGCGGCGGTAGCGGCCATCGGCGCGCATGGCCTGATAGGCGGCGCGCAGTCTGGCGACCAGGGGCTGCGGCAGGTCGGGTGAGCCGGCAATCCAGAACGGCACCACGGCAAAGGATTCGCCTGCGCGCAATTCGGCCGGTCCAAAATCCAGCGCGGCCCAGGTGGCGCGGCCGATGGCGCGCAGGGCGAACCAGCCATCGATCCGGCCGGCGCGCAGCAGGCGGGCATTGTCGGCTTCACTGTTGGTGGTTTCAAAATTCTCCAGTCCGAAGGACTGCAGCATCACCTGCAGTTCCGATCCGCGCATGACACTGATGCGTGGCAGGCGGCTCGCGGCATCCAGGCTGTTGACCACGGGGCTGCTGGTGCGGGTGAAGAATACGGCCCGGTCGGCATAGACCTCGCCGATCCAGGTATACCGGTTTTCGCGCGGCGGGGTGCGCAGCAGGGCCGGATACAGGCTGCTGCCCTGATCCAGTGCCATCACCGCCCGTTGGAAGGGCAGGATACGCACAGTTGGATCGATGCCGGTGGTGCGCGCCAGATGCTGCACCAGTTCCACCGCCGGCCCGGCCCCGAGACCGTCCTGCTCCACCACATAGGGCGGGCGGGCGGCGGCAATGATCTGGATGGCGGCCGACTGGGCCCAGGCCGTGCCGCCAATGGCGAACAGTCCGATGCCGAGCACAAGGATGCCTGTGGTCCTGAGCAAGGGCGATTGGCCTCCGATCAACCTCCAGTTTACCGCAAGTCCGGTAAGAAACCGGTTATTTTCCGGCAATATATAAGATCGAGAGTCCCGGCGAATCGGCAATTTGGCTGGCATCGCCGTGATGTCGGCGCGGCGCGGCCTGATTCTTGCCGTTTTTCTGCATTTCTATTACAGCAGCCCAGTCTGCGTGGAGACAGGCATGCATAGTCTTCGTCCGATCCCCGGTTTTCTGCTGGCGGCGCTTCTGATGGCAGCGCCCGGCCCGGTGTCGGACGCCTATGCCCAGCATCAACTGGCCCAGTCCCAGGCCTCAGAACCGGCCGATACCGAGGATGTCACCGATGGCGCCACCATCGTGCGCGGCAAGTATGCGGCTGGCGATACGCGGTCCGACTGGGAAGCCGCCGTGCGCGACGGAAAACCCGAGCGGATCGCCGAGTGGCGCGACTATGGCGACAAGGGCAGCGCCAATGTCGTTTTCAGCTTTCATAACGGCGACCTGATGCATTACGCCGAGCACGGCCGCCGGCGTGGCGGCCAGGCCGGGTCCATGGACGGGCTGCGCCGGGTCGAACTCAATCTCTCCTTCGCCAACGGCCGCTATACCGGCGGCCGCAAGACCATCGACGGCATCGAGACCGAGCCGACCGATGCGGAAATCCGTGGCGCCAATCTGCAGGCCGTGGCGGCGCTGGAGCGGCTGGCGGTGTCCAAGCCGGCCTGGCAGGACAGTCGCGGCACCGGATTTTCGATGACGTCGATCCCGCAGCCGGCCGGCCCCAGTGCCGAGGCGCGGCGGCTGGCCGGCGCCGGTGGCGAAATCGTGTTCCGCTGCAGCGATACCCTCTATGCCGTGCTGGGTGCGGCGCAGGAGCGCCTGGTGGTGGAAACCCAGGGCCGCGACCCGGTCACGCTGCAACGGCAGTCGGTCGGCATGCGCTACGATTATTTCGGGGCCGGCTGGGGCGCCCAGCGCCGTGGCGAGGAACTGCGGCTTGAAGAGGCCGGTGGTCGCGCCATGCTGTGCCGGATTGTCTCGGCTGCAGCGCCGCCCTCATCGCTGCCGCCATCGGACCCGCCGGCACGCTAGCAGAAAATCGGTTCGCGGCCGCTCAGGCCTTGTCGAAAACCTTGAAGGTTGCCGTCGCCCGGTTGGTCACCAGAGCGCCAACCTTGAGTTCGCACTGCACGGTCAGGATATCGCCCTCGCGTGTCAGTTCGATCAGATGGCAGGTCAGCCAGGCGCCCATCGGCGCCGGCCGCCGGTAGTCCATGCTGAGCTGCGTGGTCCACATTTTCCCGATATCGGACCGCTGGTGATAGATGAAGGCGGCCATGAAGGTATCGGCCAGTGTGGCGAGAAAGCCGCCATGCCCGGTGCCGTGCCGATTGGCATGCTTGGGGCGCACATGCAGGCCGTAGACCGGCGGCGCGCCCATGGCGTCATCGCGGATATAGACTTTGCCCAGGCTTCGGAAGAATGGCGACACCGGCGGCAGCACGGCGAAGCCGGGCGGCACCGGCGCCGGCTGTCGGCGCTGTTTCATAAAAGGCTTGATGGCCTATGCAGC
>NZ_CALRUC010000007.1:0-69146 GCF_943371255.1 Ferrovibrio terrae
CGTGCCAGCGAACTGATGGCCGAGGTTGCCGCGCTGAAGGAGCGCCTGGGCCTGCTCGATGTCGAGCAGAAGGCGCATGAAGAGGCGCTGACCGATGCGCTGTCGCGCATTCCGAACCTGCCGGCCGATGATGTGCCCGAAGGCACCGACGAGAAAAGCAATGTCGAGCTGCGCCGCAGCGGTGCGCCGAAAAGCTACAGCTTCAAGCCGAAGGAGCATTTCGATCTCGGCGAGGCGCTCGGCTACATGGATTTTGCCAATGGCGTGAAGCTGGCCGGCGCCCGCTTCACCGTGGTGAAGAGCCAGCTGGCGCGCCTTGAGCGCGCCCTTGGCCAGTTCATGCTCGACCTGCACACCACCCAGTTTGGCTATACCGAGATGCAGCCGCCGATGCTGGTGAACGATGCCACCGCATTCGGCACCGGCCAGCTGCCGAAATTCGGCGAGGACCTGTTCCGCACCACCACCGGCTACTGGCTGATCCCGACCGCGGAAGTGCCGCTGACCAATCTGGCGCGCGACCTGATCATCGACGAGAGCGAGCTGCCCTGGCGCTTCACCGCGCTGACCGCCTGCTTCCGCTCCGAGGCCGGCGCCGCCGGCCGCGACACGCGCGGCATGATCCGCCAGCACCAGTTCAACAAGGTGGAGCTGGTCAGCATCGTCGCACCCGAGAAATCGGTGGAAGAGCATGAGCGCATGACGGAGGCGGCCGAGACCGTGCTGAAAAAGCTCGATCTGCCGTTCCGCACCATGCTGCTCTGTGCCGGCGATATGGGCGGCGCGGCACGCAAGACCTATGATCTGGAAGTCTGGCTGCCGGGCCAGGACCAGTATCGCGAGATTTCCTCCTGCTCGAACTGCGGCGACTGGCAGGCGCGGCGCATGAATGCGCGCTGCCGCGCGCCGGGCGAGAAGCAGACCCGCTTCGTCCACACGCTGAACGGTTCGGGCCTTGCGGTCGGCCGTGCGCTGATCGCGGTGATGGAGAATTACCAGAACGAAGACGGCAGCATCAGCGTGCCGGATGTGCTCAAGCCCTATACCGGCGGGCTGACCCGGATCGAAAAGGCGGCCAAGTGATGCGTATCCTGGTATCCAATGATGATGGTATCCATGCACCGGGCCTGAAGGTGCTGGAGAAGATCGCCAAGTCGCTGTCGAAGGATGTCTGGGTGGTGGCGCCCGAGTATGAGCAGTCCGGCGCCTCGCATTCGCTGACACTCACGCTGCCGCTGCGGCTGCGCAAGATCAACGCGCGCAAATATGCCGTGCGCGGCACGCCGACCGACTGTGTGATGATGGCGATGCATGAAATCTTCAAGGACAAGCGGCCCGACCTGCTGCTGTCCGGTATCAACCGCGGCGCCAACCTGGGCGAGGATGTGACCTATTCCGGCACCGTTGCGGTGGCGATGGAAGGCTCGCTGCTGGGCGTGCCCTCGATTGCCATGAGCCAGTGCTTCCAGCATGGCCATCCGGTGAAATGGGGCACTGCCGAAGCGCATGCGCCCAAGCTGATCAAGAAGCTGCTGAAGGCCGGCTGGCCGAAAGACACCCTGATCAACATCAACTTCCCCGATGTGCTGGCAGAATCGGTCACCGGCGTGGAAGTGGTGAAGCAGGGCAAGCGCGACCTGACCGACCTGTTGCTGGATGCCCGCGTCGATGCGCGCAACGTGCCGTATTACTGGATCGGCTTCCGCCGCCAGAAGAACAAGTCGAAGCGCCAGACCGATCTGGGCGCCACCGAGAATGGCGCTATTTCTGTAACGCCGCTGCAACTCGACCTGACCCATGCCGCCAGCATGAAGGCGCTGAAGGCCGCGCTTGCTTGAGGCCATGGACACACGCGTGATTCAGCTGCTGATGGAGCTGCGCAAGCAGGGCATCAGCGATACGCGCGTGCTGGCCGCCCTGGAACGGGTGCCGCGGGAACAGTTCGTCGCCGAGCAGTTCCTCAAGCATGCCTATGACAATATCGCCCTGCCGATTACCCAGGGGCAGACCATCAGCCAGCCTTATGTGGTCGCCTATATGACCGAGGCCTTGCAACTGGGCGACCGCATGAAGGTGCTGGAGATCGGCACTGGCTCGGGCTACCAGACCGCCGTGCTGGCCAAGCTGTGCCGCCGGGTCTACACCATCGAACGCTATCGTTCGCTGCTGACCACGGCCGAGAAGCGGTTGCATGACCTGAAGATCACCAATGTCGTCACCAAGCTGGGCGACGGCAACAAGGGCTGGCCGGAGCAGGCGCCGTTCGACCGCATTCTGGTGACCGCCGCAGCCGATACCCGGCCCGATGCCCTGATCGCCCAGCTGTCGCCCAATGGCGGCATCATGGTGGCGCCGGTGGCGGTGAATGCCACCGAACAGGATGTGATCCGCTATACCCGCGATGGCGAGGCCGTGCGCGAGGAACGTCTGCTGCCGGTGCGCTTCGTGCCGCTGCTGCCCGGAATCGCCCGGGAAGCCACCGCCTGAACCTATTTATGGCCGGCCGGCGGCCTTGCGGCCTCCGTTGTCGGGAACCGGGAAGGGCCTTAGACTCCGCCACCATGCTTCGGATTCGTGTATCGGCCATGCTGCTCCTGACCGGACTGGTCGCCGCCTGTGGCGAACAGGCGCCGGCGCCGGTGACATTTGGCCATCGCGGCGACATTCCGCAGGTTACACCCGGTACGCCGCCAGCCCGGACAACGCGCGCGCCGTCCCATGTGAGCGCCGCGCCACTGGCCGCACCGCAGGGCGGCGTGCAGATGGCGCCGCTGTCTCCACCACCGGGCCAGGCGGCGCCGCCTGTCATGCAGGCCGCACCGGTCCAGGCACAAAGCCAGCTGCCGGCCGGCAGCGAGATCATCACGGTGCAGGCGGGCGACACCATCTATGCGCTGTCGCGGCGCCACAATCGTCCGGTCCGTTCGATCATCGAGGACAACAACCTGCAGCCGCCCTATACGCTGCAGGCGGGCCAGCGCCTGCGCCTGCCGCAGGGCCGCTTCCATACGGTTCAACGCAGCGAAACCCTGTACAGCATTTCGCGCAGCACCGGCGTGGATGTATACAGCCTGGCGCAGGCCAACGACCTGCAGCCCCCCTACAGCATCAGTGTCGGCCAGCAGCTGAAAGTACCGTCACCGACCGGCTACGCGGTCGCGTCCGCCCCGGCGCCGGAGAGTCCGAGCGCGCCGCAGTCGCCCGCGCCGCGCGGCTATCAGATCGACACCCTGCCGGTGTCACCGGGCGTGCAGGCGCCGCCTCCGGAAGACACCAACAGTGCCGGCCTGCCGGCCATTCCGCAACAGCCTGCACCGGTGCCCGAAACCACTGTGCCTGCGCGCGGCACCGCGACGCCGCGGGCCGAGAGCGAGCAGGCCGTGGCCTCTGCGCCGGCACCGACCGCCGATCCGAAACAGGATACCGTGCTGCCGCCGCGCGCGGGCCGCACCTTCTCATGGCCGGTGCGTGGCCGCGTGCTGGCCGGTTTCGGCCCGACGCCGGATGGCCTGCATAATGACGGCATCAACATCGCCGCGCGGGCCGGCGCGCCGGTGATCGCCGCCGAGAATGGCGTGGTGGTCTATGCCGGCAGCGAGCTGAAGGGCTTCGGCAACCTGCTGCTGGTGCGCCATGCCGATGGCTGGATGACGGCCTATGCCCATCTCGACAAGGCGCTGGTTAAAAAAGGCCAGAAGGTGACCAAGGGCCAGGCGATCGGCACCGTGGGCAGCACCGGCGGCGTCAGCCAGCCGCAGCTGCATTTCGAGATCCGCCGCGGCACCCAGGCGGTCGATCCGGCCAAGTTCCTGTCGGTTGCCTAAAGCTTCAGTGTCCTGATCGGCTGGCCGAGGCGGCCGGCCAGATCCTGGATGAACTGCCAGGCGACGCGGCCAGAGCGCGCACCGCGCGTCATCGACCATTCCACAGCTTCGGCGCGCAGCTGCGTCTGGTCGATCTTCAGGCCATAGGCGGCGCAATAGCCATCGAGCATGGCGAAGAAATCGTCCTGGCTGCAGGAATGGAAACCGAGCCAGAGGCCGAAGCGATCCGACAGCGAGACTTTCTCTTCCACCGCTTCATGCGGATTGATCGCGGTCGACTTCTCATTCTCCATCATGTCGCGCGGCAGCAGGTGACGGCGGTTCGAGGTCGCATAGAGGATCACGTTGTCGGGCCGGCCCTCGATGCCGCCATCCAGCACCGCCTTCAGCGACTTGTAATGCTGGTCTTCGGCATCGAAGGACAGGTCATCGCAGAACAGCATATAGCGGCGCTTTGACTCGCGCAGGATGCCCAGTAGCGCCGGCAGGCTGGGGATATCCTCGCGATGGATTTCGACCAGCGCCAGCGCATGCGGCTTCTTGGCATTGATGGCGCCATGTACGGCCTTGACCAGCGAGGACTTGCCCATGCCGCGCGCGCCCCAGAGCAGCGCGTTGTTGGCCGGCAGACCCTTGGCGAAACGCTGGGTGTTATCCAGCAGGATGTCGCGCACGCGCTCCACGCCCTGCAGCAGGCGGATCGGCACGGCGTTGATGCTGGGCACTGGTGCCAGCCAGCCGGGTGCGGGCTCGGCATGCCAGATGAACGCGTCGGCGGCCGTGTCGTCGAAAGCGGGCGCCTGCGGCGGGGCGAGCCGCTCCAGTGCCGCCGCAATGCGCAGCAGGGTGGTTTCGTCAAGGTTAGCTGCAGCCTTTGCAGCAGCCTTTGCAGCGGGTTTTGCCTTGGGGCGGGCGGCAGGTTTCACAGGCTTCTTCGGCATGCTTGTCACGGTACGATACGAGTGGAACAGGCGCCTATTCTGGGGATGCCAAAGGCGGGGCGCAACCGGTAGCGGGGCCTGTGCGTTTGCGCCATAATCCGGCCCCGAAAAACGACCGCTCGCCCCGACTGAGGAGGACTGCATGTATCCCGAAGTACAGCTCTTTATCGACAATGCCTGGACCAAGGGCGCTGGTGGCAAGTCCATCCCCGTGCTGAACCCGGCCACCGGCGAGGAAATCGGCAAGGTCGCCCATGCCGAGAAGGCCGATCTGGATCGCGCGCTGGCCGCTGCCGACAAGGGCTTCAAGGCCTGGAAGAAGGTCTCGCCGTTCGACCGCTACAAGGTGCTGCGCAAGGCCGCCGACATCATCCGCAGCCGCGCCGACGAGATCGGCAAGATCATGTCGATGGAGCAGGGCAAGCCCTTCATCGAAGCCAAGGGCGAGACGATGCTCGCCGGCGACATCATGGACTGGTTCGCTGAAGAAGCCCGCCGCACCTATGGCCGCATCGTGCCGGCGCGCGCCGAGGGCGTGTACCAGCTGGTGGTGAAGGAGCCGGTCGGTCCGGTCGCCGCTTTCACGCCGTGGAATTTCCCGATCAACCAGGCTGTGCGCAAATGTTCGGCGGCGATTGCCGCCGGCTGCTCGATCATCCTGAAGGGCCCGGAAGAGACTCCGGCTGCCTGCGCCGCTCTCGTTCAGGCCTATGTCGATGCCGGCGTGCCGGCCGGCGTGATCCAGCTGGTCTACGGCATTCCGTCGGAAATCTCGGAATACCTGATCCCGCATCCGGTGATCCGCAAGATCACCTTCACCGGCTCGACCCCGGTGGGCAAACATCTCGCCATGCTGGCCGGCCAGCATATGAAGCGCATCACCATGGAACTCGGTGGCCATGCGCCGGCGATCGTGTTCGAGGACGCCGATGTCGATACCGCGATCAAGGTGCTGTCGGCCAACAAGTTCCGCAATGCCGGCCAGGTCTGCGTGTCGCCGACCCGCTTCCTGGTGCATGAGAAGGTCTATGGCCAGTTCGTGCAGGGCTTCACCGACTTCGCCAAGTCGCTGAAGGTCGGCGACGGCCTCGACAAGGACACCCGCATGGGCCCGCTGGCGAATGACCGCCGCGTGCAGGCGATGGAAATGTTCGTCGCCGATGCCGTGTCGAAGGGCGCCAAGGTCGAGACCGGCGGCAAGCGGATCGGCAACAAGGGCAACTTCTTCGAGCCCACCGTGCTGACCGGCATCAACAATGACATGCGCATCATGAACGAGGAGCCGTTCGGCCCGCTGGCGCCGATCATTCCGTTCTCGAACTTCGATGCGGTGGTGGAAGAGGCCAACCGTCTGCCGTTCGGTCTGGCGGCCTATGCCTATACCAAGTCGGCCAAGACGGCGGCGGCCATCGGTGCGGCGTTTGAGGCCGGCATGGTGTCGATCAACCATCACGGCCTGGCCCTGCCGGAAGTGCCGTTCGGCGGCATCAAGGATTCGGGCTACGGTTCGGAAGGCGGCTCGGAAGCCATCGAGTCCTACCTGAACACCAAGTTCATCACGCAGGTCGGCCTGTAAGACCTGCGCGATACCAAGATGGAAAAGGGGGCTTCGGCCCCCTTTTTTATTGCAAAAACTTCAGTGCGATTCCGGCAATCGCCGCGCTGCCCAGCAGCCAGCCGAGACCGAGATGGAAGCGGAACACCGCGATCAGGGCCGCTGCCGATAGCGCCGCCATCCAGGGATCTAGGCTGGCAAGCACCGGCAGATCCCAGGTCATGCCAGACCAGGACACCGGCTGCATGTCGCGGAACAGCGTGTGCAGGCTGAACCAGACCGCCAGATTGAGGATCACGCCGACCACGGCAGCGGTGATCGCCGCCAGCGCATGGCTGAAGGCCTGTATATGGCGGATGCGTTCGACATAGGGCGCGCAGAGGAAGATCCACAGGAAGCAGGGCACGAAGGTGACCCAGGTGGCGAGCAGGCCGCCTGCCACACCGCCGAGCAGCGGGTCGAGTCCGCCGAAGCGGAAGCCGGCGATATAGCCGACGAAGGTGAGCACCAGGATCAGCGGGCCGGGCGTGGTCTCGGCGAGACCGAGGCCATGCAGCATCTCGTCGGGCCCGAGCCAGCCATAGATCTCCACTGCCTGCTGGCCGACATAGGCGAGCACCGCATAGGCACCGCCGAAGGTGACCACCGCCATCTTGCTGAAGAAGATGCCGATTTGGCTGAAGACGTGATCGTGGCCGAAGGCGGCAAAGCTGTACAGCACCGGTCCGGCCCAGAGCAGCGCGAAGAGGGCAAGGATGCCGAGGTTGCGCTGCCAGCTGGGCGCCACGCTGGGCAGCACATCGGCATCGTGCTTGACCTGCGCGCCGATCCAGTCGGGCCGTGCTTTGCCGATGCGCCAGCCGAGCAGGCCGGCGCCGAGCACGACCAGCGGGAAAGGAATCTGCAGGACGAACAGCCCGATGAAAGCGGCGGCACTCAGGCCCAGCAGGAAGCGGGTCTTGATCGCGCGTCTGGCAATGCGCTGCATCGCCTCGAACACGATGGCCAGCACGGCGGCCTGCAGGCCGAAGAACACGCCGCTGATCACCGGTACCTCGCGCCACAGCACATAGATGGTGCTGAGGCCGAGGATGACGGCGAGGCCGGGCAGGATGAACAGCAGGCCGGCGGCGAGGCCGCCTTTCCAGCGATGCAGCAGCCAGCCGATATACACGGCGGTCTGCTGCGCTTCCGGGCCCGGCAGCAGCATGCAGAAATTCAGCGCATGCAGGAACTGCGGCTCGCTGACCCATTTTTTCTCATCCACTACGATGCGATGCATCATGGCGATCTGTCCGGCCGGGCCGCCGAAACTGAGCAGGCCGATCTTGGCCCAGATGCGGAAAGCCTCGGCGAAGGTGGGCGGTGGATTGTGTGACGTCGTGTCCATGATTCTTATTTACCCGATTCAGGCAGCCGGCGGCCAGCCATGCCGCTCGGCCGTGGCGCTGGCGCACCAGGCATAAAGCGCATCATAGATCAGCATGCCATGCTCCAGCATCACGTCATCGTCCTGCAACATCACTGAAAGACCGAGCGAGATGGCGAGCAGGCCGGGCGCCTGCGGCGCCAGCTCCGGCTTGCCGGTATCGGCGGCGCGCACGATCAGGGCGAGCTGCGCCAGTGCCGGATCGCCGCCGAGGTCATGCTTTGTAATGAAGGTATCGAAGCTGCACAGGTCGCCGTCATGGCTGTAGGCCGCGCCCGGAATATCGTAGGGCGTCGCCTGCCACTCTTCGGCGCGGGCAAAGACCTGATCTGACGGCACATAGAGGAAACGCGCATCAGCATCGATGAAGCGCCGCACCAGCCAGGGGCAGGCAATGCGGTCGATCTTCGGCCGCTCGCGGGTGATCCAGCGGCTGGCCTGTGCCGGTGGCTTGGCCTGCATCGGCCCGCCGGCAGCCTGCCAGCCTTCGATGCCATCGACCAGATAGCGGGCACGGAAGCCGCGGCGCAGCAATTCCGCCGCCGCGCCCTGGCTCACCTCATGGCCATGCACGCAGGCGACAACGATCTCGGCCGCGCGCGGCAGGTCGGCAACCCATTGCGCCAGCTGTTCCGGCCGCCGGCGCCGCGCGCCACGGATGGTGGTGGCGGCTTCGGCATAGCGTTCCTCGCGCCGTACATCGAGCAGTACGTGAAAGCGGCCGGCCGCGGTATCACGGGCCAGGTCTGGAATGGAAATTGAGGGAAGGGTGGTGGTATCCATTTTGCTACCTCGTCACGCGGAATCATGGCGTGAAGTTCAGTAGCGGCGCTTGGATACCGGAGTATCTCGATCGGGGAGACCGCGTTGCCCCCGTGACCGGAGACTTATCGCCGGCCGGGCATGAAGGCAAGCGGAATTTTCTAGGCCGCGGAAACCTTGCCGCCCGGATGGCGCTGTACACGGCCGGCCAGTTCCTTTTCGGTCAGCACCATGTTCACCGTCGCCGCGGGCAGGCCGCTGCTGCGCACCAGATCGTCCACCAGCACCGGCGTGGGCGACAGCAGACGTCCGATCTCGGCATGGGCGCGGCCCAGGTCATCATCGCCGGCCGGTGCGGTTTTCGGAACCGCCGTCGGCATCACAGGGCGCGGCTGCTGCGGCGCCAGGATGGCGAGGATGTCGTCGACGCTTTCGATCAAGGCAGCGCCGTCGCGGATCAGGCCGTTGCTGCCACGGCAGCGCGGATCGAGCGGCGAGCCGGGCACTGCCATCACCTCGCGGCCCTGCTCGGCGGCCATGCGCGCGGTGATCAGCGAGCCGGATTTCAGCGCTGCCTCCACCACCAGCACGCCCAGTGAGGCGCCGGAGATCAGGCGGTTGCGGCGCGGGAAATTCTGCGCCAGCGGCGGCGTACCGGCCGGCATCTCGGCAAATACAGCGCCACGCTCGGCGACCTCATCCTGCAGTTTGGCATTCTCGGGCGGAAAGCTGATGTCGATGCCGGTGCCGATGAAGGCCGCTGTCTGGCCCTCTGCCGCCAGCGCGCCTTCATGGGCGGCCTTGTCGATGCCGCGTGCAAGCCCCGAGAGGATGGCGAAGCCGCGTTGGGTCAGGGCGGCGGCGATATCGCGGGTGAAGCGCTGGCCGATGGCAGAGGCATTGCGCGCGCCGACAATGGCGATGCCGGGCAGGGCGGTGACGGCTGCCGGATCGCCTTTCACTGCCAGCAGGGGCGGCGCGTCTTCCAATTGCATCAGGCCGAGCGGATATCCTGGTTCGCCCCAGGCCAGCAGCGATGCACCGCAGGCTTTGAGCGCCTTGAGTTCGGCGGCGATGATTTTCTCATCGGCCAGTTCGATCTTGCGTTTGGCGCCGCCACGCGCAGCCATGTCCGGCAGATGTGCGATGGCTTCTGCGGCGCTGCCGTAATACCGGAGTATGTGATGGAAGGTGATCGGTCCGAGATGGGTACTGCGGATCAGCCGCAGCCAGTCGCGCTTGTCCTGTTCAGGCAGGCGGGGGCTGTGCGCCATCCTCGGGTTTCTTCTTGCCAATCTTGGGTTCAGTGCCCTTGAGCAGGCGGGCGATATTCTCATGATGCCGCATGTAGACCAGCACGGCCATCAATGCGGCGAGGCCGGCGACATCCGGGCCGATGACAAACCAGGCAAAGACCGGTGAGAGTGCGGCCGCGATCAGCGCCGAGAGCGAGGAATAGCGTAGCGTGAAGGCCACCGTCAGCCAGCACAGGATGGCAAACACGCCGACCGGCCAGGCGACACCCAGCAGCACGCCGAGGAAGGTGGCGACGCCCTTGCCACCCTTGAATTTGAGCCAGACCGGAAACAGGTGGCCGATGAAGGCGGCAAAGGCTGCCACCAGCATGACATCGGGGCCGAAATAGGCCCCGAGCAGGGCCGCCGCCGTGCCCTTGCCGCCATCGAGCAGCAGGGTGGCCGCAGCGAGATCCTTGCGGCCGGTGCGCAGCACATTGGTGGCGCCGATATTGCCCGAGCCGATGCTGCGGATATCGCCCAGGCCGCTGAGCCGGGTCAGCACCAGGCCGAAGGGAATCGCGCCGAGCCCATAGCCGAGCACGATGGCGGCAATGTAATGCGGCATGGGCGCAGTCCAGGCGACGGCTTCCATCATCATGGCATTCAGCTTTCGCGCTTGCGCTGGAAGACCGTCTCGCCGCCGACCACGGTGCGCAGCGCATGGCCCTGCACGCGCCGGCCGTCATAGGGCGAGTTCTTGGCCTTGGAGCGGAATTTCTTTTCGTCGACGCGCCAGGGCGTATCGACATCGAAGATCAGAAGATCGGCCGGCGCGCCGGGCGCCAGACGGCCACTGTCGAGCTTGAGCAGCATGGCCGGGTTGCAGGTCAGGCAGGCGAGCAGGCGCAGCAGCGGCACCGAGCCGTTATGATACAGTTCCAGCGTCAGCGGCAGCAACGTCTCCAGTCCGATGATACCGAATTCGGCCTGGGCGAACGGCAGCCGCTTGCTTTCCGGATCCTGCGGCGCATGGGCCGAGGAGATCACGTCGATGGTACCGTCGGCGATGGCATCGACCACGGCCTTGCGGTCGGTCTCGACACGCAGCGGCGGCTTCACCTTGGCAAAGGTGCGGTAATCGCCGACATCAAATTCGTTGAGCGAGAAATTATGCGGTGCGGCGCCGGCGGTCAGCCGTAGGCCGCGCTGCTTGGCGCGGCGCACCACATCCAGTGAATCCTCGGTCGAGAGATGCGAGGCATGCAGCCTGCCATTGGTGGCTTCCAGCAGGCGCACATCGCGTTCCAGCAGGATCACCTCGGCCATGGCCGGAATGCCGGCAAGGCCCAGGCGCGCGGCAACCTCGCCCTCGTTCATCACGCCGCCCTTGGCCAGCGAAGGGTCTTCGCAATGCTGCATGATCAGCAGATCGAAGGTGGTGGCATAGGACAGGGCGCGGCGCATCAGGCGCGGCGAGTAGATCGGCTTGTCGCCCTCGGTGAAGGCGACGGCGCCGGCCTGGGCCAGCAGGCCCAGCTCGGTCAGTTCCTCGCCCTTGGTGCCCTTGGTGACGGCGGCGGCCGGCAGGATGCGCACCACGGCGGTATCGGAGGCGCGGCGGGCGACGAATTCCACCAGTGCCACTTCATCGATGGTCGGCTCGGTGTTGGGCATCGCCACCATGGTGGTGATGCCGCCGGCGGCTGCGGCGCGGGCCCCGGTGGCGATGGTTTCCTGGTGCTCGGCACCGGGTTCGCGCAGCCAGACATGCATGTCGATCAGGCCGGGCGACAGGCAGTGGCCCTGGCAGTCGATCTGTTCGGTGTCGCCGGCGAAATTGCCGCTGGCAAGCTTGGGCCCGAGATCGACGATCTTGTCGCCTTCGGTCAGCAGGGCGCCTTTGACATCCAGCCCGGAGGCGGGGTCGAGCAGGCGGGCATTGGTGTAGAGCTTGCGGCGACGGGCCATGGTGCTGGTACTCATACTCCGGCCGGGGTGCTGTGGCGCCAGTTCGGCAGATGCTGGGCCAGCAGTTCAAGGCAGGCCATGCGCACGGCAACGCCCATCTCGACCTGTTCGTGAATGACGCTGCGGTGAATATCGTCGGCCACTTCGGTGTCGATCTCGATGCCGCGGTTCATCGGGCCGGGATGCATGATAAGGGCATCGGGTTTGGCGAAGGCGAGCTTTTCGTAATCCAGGCCGTAGAAGTGGAAATACTCGCGCGTGGACGGCACGAAGGAGCCGTGAAAACGCTCCATCTGCAGGCGCAGCATCATCACGATGTCGACGTCGGTGAGGCCCTTGCGCATATCGTGGAAGACCTCGACGCCGAGCCGCTCGGCATAGGCCGGCATCAGGGTGGGCGGCGCGATCAGGCGCACGCGGGCGCCCATGGTATTGAGCAGGTGGATATTCGAGCGCGCCACGCGGCTGTGCAGGATGTCGCCGCAGATCGCCACTGACAGGCCTTCCAGCCGGCCCTTGCGGCGACGGATGGTCAAGGCGTCGAGCAGTGCC
The DNA here is from genome assembly GCF_943371255.1 of Ferrovibrio terrae. GTDB lineage: Bacteria > Pseudomonadota > Alphaproteobacteria > Ferrovibrionales > Ferrovibrionaceae > Ferrovibrio > Ferrovibrio terrae_B. The sequence goes on from NZ_CALRUC010000007.1 coordinate 12,270, forward strand.
TGGGTCGGGTGCTCATGGCTGCCGTCACCGCCATTGATGACGCCACAGCCGACCTTCTGGGCCAGCAGGGCGACCGCGCCGGAATCCTGGTGCCGCACGACGAGCAGATCGGGGTGCATGGCATTCAGGGTGATCGCGGTGTCGATCAGGGTCTCGCCCTTTTTCACCGAGGAGGTGGCGACCGACATGTTGATGACATCGCCGCCGAGTCGCTTGCCGGCCAGCTCGAAGCTGGTGCGGGTGCGGGTCGAATTCTCGAAAAACAGGTTGATGATGGTGCGGCCGCGCAGGCTGCTCTGCTTCTTCTCCACCGCCCGGTTCAGATCGACAAAGCGGTCGGAATGGTCCAGCAGAATCTGGATATCCTGGGCGGAAAGCCCTTCAATTCCAAGGAGATGGCGATGAGGAAAGGGGGGCAGCGGCCGGAGGCCGGCTGTTTCGGCGGGAGTGGCGCGACTGACAGACATTAAAGAATCACCATACATAAAACCTTGGCGCTGGGCAACGAACGGGACGGCTGCAACGAAATCATTAACCAATCCCTGCTTAGCTGGATTCGATGATGCAGGACTATAGCCAGAATCAGGTCGATATCGCCGGTGCTGACAGTGCCGCGGGACAGGCCGTTCGTCTGCTGCAGGTTCTGAACGGTCGGGCGGCAGAAGTACAGGCTGTCACCGCCCGCATGTTCGCCCTGGCCACCATCCTGCCATTCTCGGATTACGCCGACGGCTTTCGCCGGGTGCAGGAGTTCCTGTCTTTTTGCGATGTGATCGAAAGCAAGCTGGAAAACCTGCCGCCGGTGACGCGCGAGCCGATCCTGCATGAAGTGACCGCCGTGAAGGTGCGCGCCTTTCATGCGCTGCTCAAGGCAATGGGCGCCTATCTGATCGGCCTTGAAAAGCGCGACATGATGAATTTCTTCGCGCAGGCGGTTTTCCTGATGCAACAGGACGTGCTGGTCCAGTTTTCTGGCGAGATACTCCCTGAGGTACCTGAACAGTTGGTCCCCGAGGCAATGGGATCGCTGTGCGATGAAGTGATGCAGCGGATCAAGCGGCTGCTCGAGCGCTGTATCGACGTACCCGATTTCCGTTTCGAGACATGAATGCGCCGCCGTCATCGGATGTAACACCCGAGGTTCCGACCCAGGCTGTGCTGCAGCAGCTGCAGGCCGGACTGGAAGCGCATCGCCGCGGCGATCTGGCCCGGGCAGAGTTTAAATACCGTTCCGTACTCCAGGCAGCTCCCGATACCCTCGATGCCTATAACCTGCTGGGCCGCCTGCTGGTGCAAAGCGGCCGTGCGGGCGAGGCCGTGCCGCTGCTGCGTCATGCGCTGGATCGCGCGATGAAGCAATCTGCCTTGTGGCTGAGTTATGCCGAGGCGCTGCTGGCGCTTGGGGCGACCGGTACGGCACGCGAGGCTGCAGAAAAAGCGCGGCAACTGGCGCCGAAGGATGCCGATGTGCTGTTCACCTGGGCCGAAACCCAGCGCCTGGCCGGTGCCTTGGTGGCGGCTGCCGATGGCTATCGCACATTGCTGGCCATTCACGCCGGACATGCCAGCGCATGGCTGCAACTGGCGACCTGCCTGCAGGCCATGGGCGATCTGCCGGGGGCGCAACAGGCTGCACGGCGCGCGGCTGAAATCGCCCCGCAGGCACCGGAATGCCACAATAATCTGGGCAGCCTGCTGGCGGCCGGGGACGACCATGCCGCCGCCCTGCCGCATTTCGAGCAGGCGCTGAAGCTGCGGCCCCAATATGCCGCCGCCCTGATCAACATGGCTGCGTCGCTGCGCGAAACCGGCCGCGCACCGGAAGCACTGCCGTTGCTGGAGCAGGCGCTGGATCTGACTCGCGGCCATGCCCAGGCCTATGCCGGGCTGGCCATGGCGCAACACAGCCTGGGGCAGATCGATACGGCCTTGTCGACCTATCGCGAGGCCCTGAAGCGCTTTCCCAGCGATCCTGAAACGCAGTGGAATTATGCACTCGCCGCGCTGGCCGCAGGTGATTTCGCCAACGGCTGGGCAGCCTATGCCTGGCGCTGGCGCAAGGCGGTGACGCCGCTGCCGAAGCGCGCCTGGCCCTGGCCGGCCTGGACCGAGAATGATGTGGCCGGCAAACGCCTGCTGATCTGGGGCGAGCAGGGCCTGGGCGACCGGTTGCTGCTGCTGCAATTCCTGCCGGCACTGGTGGACGCCGGGGCCAAGGTGACACTGGAAACCGACCCGCGCCTGATCCCGCTGCTGAAGCGCAGCTTCACCGGCATCGACTTCGCCCCTGAAGGCACCCATGCCGATCCCGCCCTGCTGCAACAGTCGTTCGACGGGCAGCGTCCGCTGGGCGATCTCGCCGTCAGCGCGCCGCCCGGCAAGCCGGTCCTGCAGGCCGATGCCGCACGGGCTGCTGCACTGGCCGCGCAGTATCGGCAGGGCACGGCGGATCGCCTGATCGGGCTGTCGTGGCGGAGCGCCAACCCGACGCTCGGTGCCGCGAAATCGCTGCGGCCGACCGATCTCACACCATTGGCGGCGATCCCGGGCCTGCGTTTTGTCTGCCTGCAATATGGCGCGACTGAGCAGGAGCATGGCGAATTGCGGGCGCTGTTCGGCGAAGGCTACATCCATGACCCGGCCATCGATACGCAGAATGACCTGGCTGCACTGGCAGACCAGATCGCCGCCCTGGATCTCACGTTGACGGTGTCCAATGTCACCGCCCATCTGGCCGGCGCGCTTGGCAAGCCCGTCTGGGTGCTGGCACCGCCGAGCGGCCGCAGCCTGTTTTTCTATCTGATGGCCGAAGGTGAGGGCACGCCCTGGTATCCCGGCATGCGGATTTTCCGCCGCAGTCAGGGGCAGGGTGCGGAAACCCAGTTGCAGGCGGTCGCCAAGGGGCTCGAATTGCTGGCAAAATAGCCCTGCGGGTGCTAGCAAAAGGCCCGCCGCTGGCACTGCCGGTGCCTTGACCCTAGTTTAAGCCGATGACCCGCAAAAGCTATTACGTCACCACGCCGATTTATTACGTCAATGACAAGCCGCATATCGGGCATGCCTACACCTCGCTCGCCTGCGATGTGCTGGCACGCTTCAAGCGGCTCGATGGCTATGACGTGATGTTCCTGACGGGCACCGATGAGCATGGCCAGAAGGTGGAGAAGTCTGCCGAGGTCGCCGGCATCGATCCGCAGGCCTTCTGCGACACGGTCAGCCAGACCTTCCGCGATCTCGCCCAGGCGATGAATTTCTCGAACGACGATTTCATCCGCACCACCGAGCCGCGGCATGTCACCGCCGTGCAGGCGCTGTGGCGGAAGCTGGTCGCCACCGGAAATATCTATCTCGGCAAATATGCCGGCTGGTATGCGGTGCGTGATGAAGCCTTCTACCAGGAAGACGAATTGCAGGACGGGCCGAACGGCCAGAAGCTGGCGCCATCGGGCGCGCCGGTCGAGTGGGTCGAGGAGCCGTCCTACTTCTTCAAGCTGTCGGCCTGGACCGACCGGCTGCTGAAATTCTACGACGAGAATCCCGGCTTCATCCTGCCGACCAGCCGCCGCAACGAGGTGATCAGCTTCGTGAAGGGCGGGCTGAAGGATCTGTCGGTGTCGCGCACCACCTTCAAATGGGGCATTCCGGTGCCCGGCGACGAAGCGCATATCATGTATGTGTGGCTCGATGCGCTGACCAACTACATCACCGCCGCCGGCTATCCGAATGTTGAGGGCGAGAAATACACGCGCTACTGGCCGGCCGACCTGCATATGGTCGGCAAGGACATCCTGCGCTTCCATGCGGTTTACTGGCCGGCCTTCCTGATGGCCGCTGACGTGGCTGTGCCGAAACGCGTGTTCGCCCATGGCTGGTGGACCAACGAAGGCCAGAAGATTTCCAAGTCGCTGGGCAATGTGATCGACCCGCTGGCCCTGATCAGCGAATACGGCCTCGACCAGACGCGTTATTTCCTGATGCGCGAAGTACCGTTCGGCAACGACGGCGATTTCCGCCGTGCCGCGATCATGAACCGGATCAATTCCGAGCTGGCCAATGGTTTCGGCAACCTGGCGCAGCGCACGCTCAGCTTCTGCGCCAAGAACACCAATGCCTCGGTGCCGACGCCCGGTGCGTTGAACGGGGCCGATGAGGCCCTGCTGGCCCAGGCCGACAGCCTGGTGGAGCAGCTGCGCGCCACGCTGGACGAGCAGGCGATTCACACAGCCCTGCAGCAGTGGTTCGACCTGGTCGATGCCGCCAACAAGTATATCGACGTCGAGGCGCCGTGGACGCTGCGCAAGACCGATCCGGCCCGCATGCAGACCGTGCTGTGGTGCCTGCTGGACGCGATCCGGCAGCTTGCCATCCTGGCACAGCCGATCATGCCGCAGTCGGCGGCGAAGATGCTGGACCAGCTCGGCGTCTCGGAAGCCGCGCGCAGCTTCGCGCATCTGGGCGAGGCCGGCCGCCTGCGTGCCGGCACGCCGCTGCCCACGCCGCAGGGCGTGTTCCCGCGCCATGTCGAGGCGGCGAAGGAAGGGGCCTGACATGGCGCTGCTGATCGACAGTCACTGCCATCTGGATTTCCCTGATTTTGCCGAGGAGCGCGATGCGATCATCGCGCGCGCGCGTCAGGCCGGTATCGGGCTGATGCTGACCATCTCGACGCGGCTCGACCAGTTCGACCGCGTGCTGGCGGTGGCGGAAACCTATCCCGATGTCTACTGCACGGTCGGCATCCATCCGCATGAGGCAGACGACCATGTCGATGTGGCTGCCGCCAAACTGATCGAGCTGGCCAAACACCCGAAGGTGGTCGGCATCGGCGAAACCGGACTGGACTATTTCTACGAACACAGCGACCGCGCGGCGCAGAAGACCTGTTTTCTCGCGCATATCCAGGCCGCACGCGAAACCGGCCTGCCGGTGGTGATCCATACCCGCGATGCCGATGACGACACCGCCGCGATCCTGGATGCCGAAATGGCCAAAGGCAGGTTCAAGGGCCTGCTGCACTGCTTCTCGTCTGGCCAGCCGCTGGCAGAGCTGGCGGTGAAGCATGACATGATGGTGTCGTTTTCCGGCATCCTGACCTTCAACAAGGCGCGTGGCGTTCAGGAGTCGGCGCAGGCCCTACCGCTGCAGAATCTTCTGGTGGAAACCGACGCGCCGTATCTGGCACCGGTGCCCATGCGCGGCAAGCGCAACGAGCCGTCCTTTGTCGCGCATACGGCAGCCTTCCTCGCCAAGCTGAAGAATGTCAGCACCGCCGATATCACCGCCACCACGACAGCGAATTTCCTGCGCCTGTTCGACAAGGTGCCGGCCGAGGCGGTCAGCGACCGTCGCGCGGCCTGACGGTCCGGCGGATGCGGATCACCATTCTGGGCTGCGGTGGATCGGTGGGCGTGCCACGCATCGACGGCAACTGGGGCGTCTGCGATCCGAACGAACCTAAAAACAAACGCAGCCGCGGTTCCATCGTGATCGAGCAGGGCGATACCCGCCTGCTGATCGATACCAGCCCGGACCTGCGCAGCCAGTTTCTTGCCAACGGTTTCCACTGGGTTTCGGCTGTGGCCTGGACGCACGATCATGCCGACCAGACTCATGGCCTCGATGACCTGCGCACGCTGGCCTATGTCTCGCGCAAGCGCATCGAGGGCTATGCCGATGCCTTCACCCATGAACGGCTGATGCGCAAATTCGCCTACTGCTTCGAGAAGATGGGCGACGGTTATCCGCCGATCATCGAGCCGAAGCTGATCGACGGGCCATTCAGGGTCGGCGAGATCGAGCTGGTGCCGTTCCGCCAGCAGCACGGCAACATTCACTCGCTCGGCTTTCGCTGCGGCGATTTCGCCTATTCCAACGATGTCGTCAGCCTCGACGACGACGCCTTTGCCGCGCTGGATGGCATCAAGCTCTGGGTGGTGGATGCACTGCGCTACGAACCGCACCCGACCCACAGCCATGTCGCACAGACGCTCGGCTGGATTGCCCGGCTCGGCGTCGAACGCGCGGTGCTGACCAACCTGCATATCGACCTCGACTACAACGCGCTGAAATCCGAGCTGCCGCCCGGTGTCGAGCCGGCCTATGACGGCATGGTACTGGAGTGCTGACGCGCTCATGCTGAAAACCATCTGGGCGATCTGGGAACGCGATGCCGCCGGCATGCAGAGCCAGGCGCTCGGCCTGGCGGAAGCGCTGTTCACCACCGAAGGGTTCGGCCTGCCGCAAGGTTTCGAGATTGCCCTGCGTGCGCCGCAGAAATGGCTGCCGATGCATCCGGCCTTCGCCAGCCTGTCGGCACTGACGCCAGACACGCTGGCGCCGATGCAGGGCCAGCCCTGGCCGGATCTGCTGATTGCCAGCGGCCGCAAGGCGGCCTTTGCCGCCCTGGCGATCAAGAAGGCGAGCGGCGGCAAGACCCGCACCGTGCTGACCCAGGATCCGCGCAGCAATCCGCGCAACTGGGATCTGCTGGTGGTGCCCGAGCATGACCGCGTGCGCGGCCCCAATGTGTTGCTGACCCATGGCGCGCTGCATCGCGTGACGCAATTCAAGCTCGACAGCGCCGCCCAGTCATTCCGCGACGAGTTTGCGCAGATTCCCTCGCCGCGCGTCGCCGTGCTGGTGGGCGGCAGCAATCGCAATTACACGCTGGATGAAGACTGGATGCACGACTTCGTCGCGCAGCTGCGCAACATGGTCCAGCGGTCCGGTTGCGGCATCCTCGCCACCGTCTCGCGTCGCACCGGCGAAGCCGAAACCAATATCCTGCGTGGCGGCCTGGCCAGCCTGCCGGCCGTGCTGTGGGACGGGAAGGGGCCGAACCCGTATTTCGGCTTCCTCGGCCTGGCCGACATCATCGTGGTGACCTGTGAGTCGATCTCGATGATCTCGGAGGCCTGCTCGACCGGCAAACCGGTGCTGGTGGCGCGGCTGCCCGGCCGGTCGCGGCGGTTCGAGCTGTTTTACGACAGCCTGCTGCGCCGCGGCCTGATCCAGTGGTTCGACGGCCGGCTGATGCAGTGGGAAAACACCCGCCTGGACGACATGGACCATATTGCCCGGGATATCCGGGACCGTTTCGGCTGGGCCTGATCCCCCACGGGGCGCTTTGTCGCATCTCCAATTTATTGTAGTTATATTATAACATTTTCAGTCTTAACCCCTTTATTCTGCGAGCGGTTCTCATTATTAATAACCGGCCTCGCAAATGCGAGCTGCGCGTAGACGCGGCCAACCCGGAGTAAGAATCTGATGAACCATGATCTTTCCTTCATGGCGCTGGTCCTGCACGCGGACCCGATCGTCCAGGGCGTGATGGCAATCCTGGTGCTGGCCTCGGTTACCAGCTGGGCCATCACGGTCGAAAAGGTGGTGCGCTTTGGCACCCTGCGCCGTGCCGCCCGCAATTTCGAGGCCGCGGTGAAGGCCGATGCGCTGCTCAACGCCGTCAAGGCCGGCGAGGGTATCCAGGGCGCCATTCTGGTGGCGGCGGCACGCGAGAAGCGCGACGGCATGGATGCCGGCGAAAGCCGCTATGAATTCCGTGTCCGCCTCGAAATGGTGATGCGCCAGGCGATGGCGCAGCAGCTGCGCCAGGTCGAACCCGGCCTGCCGTTCCTTGCCACGGTCGGCTCGGCCGCACCCTTCATCGGCCTGCTCGGCACCGTCTGGGGCATCATGAACAGCTTCACCGCAATTGCCGGTTCCAACGATACGAGTCTGGCCGTGGTTGCGCCCGGCATTGCCGAGGCGCTGTTCGCCACCGCGCTTGGCCTGGTCGCCGCCATTCCGGCTGTGGTGCTCTACAACAAGTTCAGCACCGATCTCGGCCGCCTGGCACAACGCTTCAATGTCGCCATCAACGAGGCGGCACGGCAGTTTTCGCGGACCAGCGCCCCACAGCATGCGGTCCGTCCGCATGCCGAAGCCGGCCAGTAAGGCCAATAAAGTAAGGACTGGGCGTCATGGCAATCTCTCCGATCGGCACCGGCGGCAACGATTACAGCAACGACGGCTTCGATGGCTACAAGCCGATGTCGGACATCAACGTCACGCCGTTTGTCGATGTCATGCTGGTGCTGCTGATCATCTTCATGGTCGCTGCGCCGCTGATGATGGTCGGTGTTCCGCTGCAACTGCCCAAGACCACCGCCGCCAAGGTGACGCCACCGAAAGAGCCGCTGGTGGTGAGCATCGACAAGGATGGCAAGCTGTTCATCCGCAAAGATCCGGTGGAAGAGGCGGACCTGATCCGTCGCCTGAAGGATCTGCGCAGCAGCGAGTCCGACACGGTGATCTATGTCCGCGGCGACAAGACGCTGGAATACGGCAAGATCATGGATCTGATGAGCCTGGTCGGCCAGGCCGGTTACGGCAAGATTTCGCTGGTCGCAGAAGGCGCGACGGCGAAAGCCGCGCAGTAACGGCGCATGCGCGCGAAAGTCTCGTCCTGGGTGATTTCGGTCGGCGTGCATATCGCCGCCATCGCCGTGCTGTTCTTCGGCCTGCCGTATTTCCACAAGCCGATTCTGGCCGAGGAAAAATTCCAGGGTATCGAGGTGCTGCTGCTGGCCAGTGCGCCGCCACAGCCCGTCGTGGCGCATGTGCCGCCACCGCCGCCAGAGCCGGAACCGATCGTTTCGAAATCGCCCGATCCCGATCTCGATGAGATCGCGCCGCCGCCGAAACCGAAACCCGCGGTGCAGCGGCCCAAGCCGCAGCCTCCCAAGCAGGAGGTCAAGCCGGTGGAAGCACCGCCGCAGCTGGCTGTCCAGGCACCGCCACAGCAGGTTGCGGTCGCGCCGCCGGCGCCGGTTCCATCCGCGCCGCGCGTCGTCGCCAATCCGGATGCGGAAGCGAATTACTACGCCACGCTGCTGGCCTGGCTGGAGAAGAACAAGGAATACCCGCGTCGCGCGCAATTGCGCCGCATGGAAGGTGTGGCGCATCTGCGCTTCACCATCGACGAGAGTGGTCGGGTGATGCAACACCGGATCGAGCGCAGCTCCGGCCACGAAACACTGGATGACGCCGTTGAGCGGATGATTGCCAAGGCTTCGCCGATGCCGCCGATTCCACCGAATCTGGGCAAGTCCAGTCTGGATATCGTGGTGCCGGTGCAGTTCTTCCTGAAATAAGCCAAGAAACGTTCGGGGATTTTTTTATGAGCAGACTGATGACCGCCAGACTTGTTGCCGGGACCATGATGCTCGGCTTGCTGTTTGTCATGCCGGCACAGGCTATCGAACAGGCCAAGGTGAAGGCGGCGGCCCTGAAGACCTATGGCGATATCGCCCAGGCGGTCTACGAGGACTCCACCAGCACGGCGCGCGTCCTGCAGAAAGCCGTGCAGGCTTTGATCGCCAAGCCGTCAGAGGTCACGCTGAAGGCGGCCCGAGAGGCCTGGGTTGCCGCTCGCGTGCCCTACCAGCAGTCGGAAGTCTTCCGCTTCGGCAACCCTGTGGTCGATGAATGGGAAGGCCGCGTGAATGCCTGGCCGCTCGATGAAGGCCTCATCGATTATGTCGATAGCGGCAAGTATGGCGAGGAGTCGGATGAAAACCCGCTCTACACCGCCAATGTCATTGCCAACAAGAAGCTGAAGTTCGGCGGCAAGTCACTGGATGCCAGCAGGATCGACTGGAAACTGCTGCGCAAGCTGCATGAAGTCGGCGGCGTCGAGGCCAATGTCGCCAGCGGCTATCACGCCATCGAATTCCTGCTCTGGGGCCAGGATCTGAACGGCACCGGCCCGGGCGCCGGCAACCGGCCCTGGACCGATTACGCCAAGCAGGGCTGCACCAATGGCAACTGTGACCGTCGCGCGCAGTATCTCAGTGTTGCCACCCAGCTGCTGGTGGAAGATTTGGCCTTCATGGCCAAGCAGTGGGCCGCCGAGGGCGCGGCACGGAAAGCCCTGAAGGGTGGCGATACCGCGATCAGCGCGATGCTGACCGGAATCGGCAGCCTGTCCTATGGCGAACTGGCCGGCGAACGCATGAAGCTCGGCCTTCTGTTGCATGACCCGGAAGAGGAGCATGACTGCTTCTCCGACAACACGCATAATTCGCATTACTACAACGTCATTGGTATGCTGAATGTGTACGGTGGCGAATATACCCGCGTGAATGGCAGCGTGGTAAAGGGCCCAGCGCTGACTCAGCTGGTGCGCGCGACCGCCCCGGAGCTCGATGCTGAAATGCGGACCAAGTTGAAGGCAACGCTGGATGCGGTTACGGCAATCAAGCAGCGCGCCGAAAGCAAGGAAGCCTATGACCAGATGATCGGCGACGGCAATGCCGAGGGTAACGCATTGGTGCAGGCCGCCATCGACCGCCTGACCGATCAGACCAAAACCCTGGAACGCGTGGTCGCGGCGCTGAAGCTGAAGGCGACATTCGAAGGGTCGGACAGCCTCGATGCGCCAGACAAGGTCGGCAAGAAATAAGGCGCGCCTGGCGCTTACCGCTCTCGCCGTCTGCCTGACGGCGGGTGTGGTCTGCGCTGCCGAGGATGCGCCGGGTGGAAACGCCACCGGCCGGCGGCTCGACGCCACGGCCTTTTCCCAGCCATCAGGGAATATGGCCTTCGAGCGCCAGCTTGACTTCAAGGTCGGCGATGGCATTTTCCGCAAGCTCTGGGTTCCATCGCCCAGCTCGACCAAATCCTCCGATGGCCTAGGCCCGCTCTACAGCGCACGCAGCTGCCAGTCCTGCCATATCCGCGACGGCCGTGGTCAGCCACCAGCGCCCCATGATGTGGCGGTCTCCATGGTGCTGCGGCTGAGCATTCCGCCGCAAAGCGACGCCGACCGGACTGCGCTGAAAAGCTTCATGCGCAATGTCACGCCAGAACCGGTCTATGGCACCCAGCTGCAGTCCTTCTCGGTGCCTGGCCTGCTGGCGGAAGGCCGCATGACGGTGCGTTACAGCGAGCAGAGCGTGACACTGGCCGATGGCGAGACGGTCCGGTTGCGCAAACCGCACTTTGGTACCAAAGACCTGAACTACGGACCGCTGCACCCGCAAGCCATGCTGTCGGCCCGCATCGCGCCGCCGATGATCGGACTGGGTCTGCTGGAAATGATCCCCGAGGCTGCGATCCTCAGGCATGCAGATCCGGAAGACGGCAACAGCGACGGTATTGCCGGCCGGCCAAATCAGGTCTGGAGTCATGCCGAGAGCCGGGTGATGCTGGGCCGCTTTGGCTGGAAGGCCGGCATGCCGACGATTGCCGATCAGGTCGCCGATGCCTTTGCCACCGATCTTGGCTTGTCGACCCATCTGATCCAGGCATCGCATGGCGATTGCACGGCAGCGCAGACGGCCTGCCGCGCCATGCCGACAGGAGACGATCCGCAGGAGAAGGTGGAGGTGCCGCGCAAGATGCTCGATCTTGTCACTTTCTATGCGCGGCATCTGGCGGTGCCGCCGCGTCGTCAGGCGCATGATCCGGCGGTCACGCGCGGCAAGGCCCTGTTCGCCGCAGCCGGCTGCAGTGGCTGTCATGTGCCGAGCTTTGTCACCGGCAGCGATCCGGCGCGGCCGGAACTGTCGGCCCAGACCATCTATCCCTATTCCGACCTGCTGCTGCATGACATGGGCGAGGGGCTGGCCGATGAGCGTCCGGAGGGACAGGCCGATGGTCGGCAATGGCGCACGCCGCCGCTCTGGGGGCTGGGCCTGACCAGGATGGTGAGCGGTCACGAAGCCATGCTGCATGACGGCCGCGCACGCGGTGCGCTGGAAGCGATCCTGTGGCACGGCGGCGAGGCGGAAGCGGCGCGGGCACGGATGCAGCGCATGACGCGCGCTGAACGCGCCGACCTGCTGGCCTTCATCAATTCGCTTTAAGTCTGTCTGGAGTTTTCATCATGCGGTTTATTGCCTGTCTTTTTGCTGCCGTGCTTGTCATTGCCGCCACACCGGGTCATGCGGTGGATGCGCGCACCTATGCCGCCATGAACCGCGCTGCCGTCGAGGGCCATATCCTGCCGCGCTACGATGCCTTGGTCGCGGCGACCGACAGCCTGGAGGCTGCAGCCAAGAGTTATTGTGCCGCGCCCGCCAGCAGGCCGATTGCTGATTTACAGGCGGCCTTTGGCGCCACCATGGATGCCTGGGAAGACATCCAGCATGTACGTTTTGGCCCGGTGGACTGGTTCTTCCGCAGCCAGCGCTTCGCCTTCTGGCCCGACCCGCGCAATACGATTGGCAAGCAGATGGCTGAGTTGCTGTCGAAACATGCTGCCGGTTCGATCGATGTCGATCTGCTGGCCAAAGGCAGTGTTGCCACCCAGGGATTGCCGGCCATGGAGCGGCTGATCTTTGGTGAAGACGCCGCCAAACTGAAGAGCGGTGCCGATGCCGCCTATCGCTGCCATTATGTCGAGGCGATTGCCGTCAATCTTGCGCGCATCGCACGGGACACCCGCGCGGCCTGGCGCGAGGGCGGCGACAAGGCTTTTGCAGCCGTGATGCTCGATACCACGAAGCCGGATGCGCCATATCGTGAGGAACAGGAAGCCACGCTGGAACTGTTCAAAGCGCTGTATCTGGCTGTTGAACTGGCGGCCGATCACAAGCTGGCACGGCCACTGGGCGCATCGGCCAGCGATGCGCGACCACGGCTGGCACAGGCCTGGCGCAGCGAGCGGTCGCTGCGTAACATCCAGCGCAACCTGCTGGCTGCCCGTGACCTGTACCAGACCGGCTTCGCACCGGCGGTGGCCGACAAGGCGCTGGATGCTGCCATTCGCGACGCCTTTGGCCGGGTGCTGAGCGCTGCAGCGGCATTGAAACAGCCGCTGGAAACTGCCGTGCAGGACAAGGCGGCACGGCCGCTGGCCGAAAAGCTGGCGGCCGAGGCCCTGGCCCTGAAAAAGCTGCTGAGCGACAGACTGCCGCCGGCGCTGGATATTCCGGTCGGCTTCAATGCGCTGGATGGTGACTGAGATGCTGACCCGTCGTTCAGCCCTGTCATGGCTTGGTGTCACGGCCCTGCTGCCACTGACGGTACATGCCGCGGCCGGCGAGCGGCTGTATCTGAATGCCTATGGCGAGAAGGGCGGTTTCGGTCTGGCCGCCTTCGATGGCGATGGCAGGATCAGGTACCAGTTGCCGCTGCCGCAGCGCGGCCACAGCTTCGCCCGGCGTGCCGACGGCCGCATGGCGGTGGCATTCTCGCGCCGGCCGGGCAGTTTCGCGCTGGTCTTCGATCCGGTCGCCGGCACTGCCATCCGCACCATTGCCGCCGCCGAAGATCGTGATTTCTGCGGCCATGGTGCCTTCACCGCAGATGGCCGGCTGCTGTTCGCCACCGAGGTGGTGGGCTCCACCGGTGATGGCGTGCTCGGCATCTACGATGCAGCGGCGGACTGGGCGCGGATCGGCGAGGTCGCCACCCACGGCCTCGATCCGCATGAGATGCGCCTGATGCCCGATGGCCGCACCCTGGTGGTGGCCAATGGCGGCATCCTGATGCGGGCTGACATGCCGCGGCTGAAGCTGAACATCGCCGATATGGACCCGTCGCTGGTCTATCTGGATGCCCGGGACGGCCGGCTGCTCGGCCAGGTCAGGCCGGCGACGGAGCTGCGCCAGCTCAGCATGCGCCATATCGCCATCGACCGGCTCGGCCGGGTTGCGGTTGCCATGCAGTATGAAGGCCCTGAGGGTGATCCGGTGCCGCTGGTGGCGCTGCATGACGCGCCGGCGGGAGCAGCCGGGCTGGAATACCTGCCAATGCCCGAGGCCGAGCGTGCCGGCATGCGGCAGTATTGCGGCTCGGCGGCCATGGATGACAGTGGGCGCTATCTGGCGGTCAGCAGCCCGCGGGGCAACCGGGTGCTGGTCTGGGATCTTGACCGACGGAGCATGGTGCAGACCGGCGAGGCCCGGGATGTCTGCGGGATTGCGGCGCAGGTGCGGTCAGGTTTTCTGGCATCGAACGGGCTTGGCCGGATGTTCAGCCTGACGACGGAAACGGGGATTGGTGAGCTGGCCGCGCACAGCAGGCTGCAATGGGACAATCACATGGTAATCGCAAGCTGAACCGCTGTAAGCCTGATTTGCCCGGAAAACCCATATTCTATATTTTCCATAATATACAGTGTGCCTGCGCAGCATGGCCGGATGTTGGCGCGGCGTTCGCGCTCGTCGCGCCGCCTATCGGAGCGCCCACGGCGCTGATGCCGATGGCAATCAAAATGGCGGCGGCGGTCTGACGGAAGCGCGCCAGCAACTCATCCCACGCGCTCTTTGAGAAGGCATCTTTTGCGCGCCAGCTATTCAGCATCAGTAGCGCCATTGGTCCATCTTCGCGCGCCAGATCAGCAATTTTGAGCATCAGCGGATCGCCCGGCCAAAGCAGGCCGGATCGCATCTGACTTAGCGATGTCCGTGTGATCCCCAGTTTGGCCGCAAGGGTTGCGTCGTTCCTGAGGTCGGCCCTCAGTTTCGCCAAATCGAGATAGTCGGGGAGGGTGGTCGGGTGCATCGGCATCGCCATGGTGGGCTCTCCGCCAAGTTATTAGCTAATTAACTCGCTTGTCCATACGCCACATTTTGTGTTAGTGAAGCAACTCGCGTACCAAATCGGCCGCTTTTCATGGTGGGCAGCGGCTGATGACGGGGAGGGGTCCCCGGCCGCTAGTAGCCTTTCCGGGCCTAGGCGGTGATCCGGGGACCCTCTCAGGCAGGCCACAACCGGGAGGGGTTCCCATGGCGAAGCGTAAGAAGGCGGCGAAGCGCCGCGCACCGAAACGCAAGGCGGCGAAAAGCCGCAAGCGTAAGAAGATTTTCGGCCTGATCTGAGCGCCCGGCCATGACCGACCGCACCACGATCACCGTACAGCGCACCACTGACGACGATGTCGAAATCGTCATCAACGGGGTGCCCACGCAACTCCCGATCCGCACCGACAAGAACGGCACCTATGCCGACGCCATCGGTGTGATCGCCCCGGCCATCATGGCCGCGCTGCCGGGTGTGCAGCTCAAGGGCTGGGCGCCGCCCAAGCCGCTCAAGAAATCCTAACAGCCTTTGCCCGCGCGGAGCTTGGACCGCGCCGCGCGGGATTTCGGGGGCAGGGGCCGGCGAGAGTTCTCCTCCGCGCCGGCCTCTACTCGGGCCAAAAACTTCGCGCCCTGTCCCCGAAACTGAAAGCGGTCCCCTGCGCGGAGCGCGCGTAGGTCCATAGCGGTCAACTGAAACCAGAGAGGTCCATATGTCCAATGTTGTCGGTTCGCTTACCCTTCGCGAGTTCAAGCAGAACGGCGAAGCCTTCGGTGGGTTCGGTCATCTTTCGATGCTGGCTCACCAGTTTAAATTCGGCCTGCAGGCCTTCGTCTCGCAGAACCCGAACGCGCCGCGCTTTGTCGCGATGGCTAAGACGCCTGATGAACGCCTGATTGAAATCGGCAAGGTCTGGGTGAAGCTGATCAAGCAGGGCGAATTCGAGGGCAAAGAAATGTTCTCGCTCACCTTTGATGACGCCAGCTTCGCTCGGCCGCTCAACGTCGCGGCCTTCCCCACTGCGGAGCCTGGCATCTACGAAATCGTCTGGCAGCGGCCCAAGCAGGTTGCAAAGCCGTTGGCGCAGGCTACAGCCGGTGCCGACACGGACAGCGGTCCGCTGTTCTGATCATGGCACCTGATCTGACACCGGATCAGGCGGCGGCGCGGGCAAGTGAGCCCGCGCCGTTGCATGTCAAGCTGGATTTGTCCAGCTTCACGCGCGCCGAACTGGGGCAGATGTATCTGCAGGCTGATCGCCTGTCGCTGCTCGGCCTGACCAAGCTGCACGAACGCTTCATGTCGGTGGTGAAGTCCGCCGTCAGCGATGCAATCGAAGTTATCGATGCTCCGGCCCGTCGCTGAAATTTCCTCTGCAGAGCAGGCCCGGCTAGTCACGCCGGGCCTGCCTCTTATCGAGCAAGCCGCTATCGCCTGCGATGATGCCGAGTTCTACGAAATCATGCGCGAGGCGTACCCCAATTCACCGTGGATGTGGAACGAACTGCCCGGCGCGCCCGTCGCGGAACACCCGGCATTCATCGCCCGCCGCGAGAAGAATTTTCAGCGCTATTTTTCCCTGCCAGATTTCGAGCCGTCGAAGGCGTCTGTTCGTGGGCGCCTTTTTCATGAGGCATCGGAGACATGGGATTTCGACAACCCCGGTGCATCGCATGACTGACGTGTACTTTCTTATCGGCGTGGCGCTCGGTGGCGGCTTGGTGCTTGTCGGCTATTGGCTGGGCTCACGGTGAGCGCCTTGATAAATACGCAAGCAGAGTTTCGGGGGCGAGCGCAGCCGCTACCGAAACTCCCGGCTCAGGAATGGCGCTATCGTCTCCGCCGCGTTGCCGGCAAGCTGCTCGGATCGACGGAGCGGGTTTTCTCCTGCGGCTATAAACACCACAAGTCCATCATCGATATTCGGCGTACGTCGCACGGCTCGCTGCATTACGCCGGGCTGGAAACCTGCGGCTCGGTCTGGACCTGCCCAGTGTGTGCCGCGCGGGTCGCAGAGGCCCGCCGTGATGAGGTCGAAAAGATCATGGACGCGCACACGTCGATGGGTGGCGCGGTCTACATGGCAACATTCACCATCCGCCATCATGCCTTCCAGCGTTGTGGCGATCTGCGTGCCTCGCTGGTCGAAGCGTGGCGCCGCGTGCAGCAGGGTAGTGTCTGGCAGGGCCTCAAAGAGCGTTACGGCATTATCGGCACCATTCGCGCGCTAGAGGTCACTCATGGTCAAAACGGCTGGCATCCTCATTTGCATCTGCTTATTTGCACGAAGCGCATTCTTTCCGATGTACAGCAATCCGCCCTGGCTGATGGCTTATGGAACCGGTGGTCATCGTCCTTGCATCGCGGCGGTCTAGGTTCGGCAACGCGCGATGCTTTTCAGTTTGACCGCTGCGGTACTGCGGCCGATGCCGGCGCCTATGTTGCAAAGTGGGGCGCGGCATCCGAACTGGTCAAAGGCCATGCCAAGCTGGCGCGCGGCGGCGGTATGTCGCCGTGGCAGTTGCTTCGCGAAGCCGGCGCCGGCAGCAAAGAGGCTGCGAATTTGTTTCGCGAGTACGCAAAGGCATTCAAGGGCGCGCGCCAACTTACATGGTCGGTCGGCTTCCGCGCCGCATATGGTTTCGGCCCCGAAGTTGACGACGATCATTTGCTCGAAGACACAGCCTTTACGACTGAGACTATCTGCCATCTGCCCTCGGGTATTTTCCGCCAAGTGGTGGTGAAGGAAATCGAGGTGGCAGTTTTGAATGCGGCCGATGCCGGCATTGTGGATGCTGATGGCGTTGTGGTGCATGACCCCGGATGGCCAGCAGTGCTGGCGCGCATACGTGATGCCGGCATTGCGTGGCCCGATGGGGAAGGCTGGTTTAATCGTCCAATCGCGGTCCCTGAAAGCGAGGCAGCATGAGTACCGTGATCGGTAAGGGGCCGTGCCCCAATTGTGGTGTGGAAGGCCAGTACAAGGTCAACCAGAAAAGCCACCTCTACGTTTATTGCCGGCATCCGATGGATGGCGGTTGCGGCAGCGGCACCACTTCGCGCAGCGAGAAGGGCGACGAACTGTTGGCCCGGAAAATCACCAAGTGGTCATCGAAGGAGGCAAAGGCAAAATGGCTGGGCAGCGATCAACCGGACGAGGCGCCGGAGGAGGAGGAAATCGAGGAGGCCGAGGAGGAGGGCGATCTGGTCGAGGAGCCGGTGCCAGTGCAGCCGCAGGAACCGGCCCCGCGGCCGACCGTGAAATCGAAACCGCCCTCGCAATCGAAGCCGGTGCCGCAGCCGCCGCGCAAGCCGGCCAGTCGGCCAAAGACCCTGCCGCCGCGTCGGGGCAGCGTTCTGGACGTGCTGTGAGCTCGGTAGCTGACCTTCTGGGCGAAGCGGACGCGCTGGATGGGGCTGCGGCCCCGCAGGCGGTTCCTGAGCCCACGCCAGCCGCTGGAGGCCCTGAGACGGACTCTGCGGCGGAATTGAAGCCCATTCTGGTACCGCTGGTCGGTATCGTGGCGAATGAGCTTTGCGATCGGCGGCGGGTCACCCGGCTGGAGGCGGACGAAACCGACCTGCTGGCCGAGGCTATGCTTAACCTGGCTGATGCCTATGACCTGAAGGTGAAAGACCCCAAGGTGGCGGCATGGCTCGGGTTGGGCGGGGCGGCGGCACTGATCTACAAAAACCGGCGCCAGTTGCCGGCACCGGAAGCGAAACCGGATGCTGCTGTCGCGGCCTAGTATCGAGCTTTATTTCGGGCGGGGCGGGACAGGCAAAACCTGTCTCGCCCTTTCTCGTATCGGGCCGGCGCGCTCGATCCTGTTTGACATCAACGAGCAGGAAATCTTGGCGCGCCATGCTGTGGTCTGCACCACGGCGCGTGAACTTGTGCTTGCCCTGCAGGGCAATGCGCGGCGGATATGCTGGCGCGGTTTCGGCACGCTGGGGCCCGCTGCATTCGAGTTCGGCAATAAGGCAGCATGGGCCGCTGGGGACCTCGTTGTGTATTGGGATGAGGTCGATTTCATGATGGAGCCGTCGCATTGCCCGCCATGGGCCTATCGCCTGATCAATGCCGGGCGCCACCACGGCGTCACTATCAAGGCGACGGCGCGCCGCCCGGCAAGCGTTTCGCGGCATCTGACGGCCGGCGCAACCGCCGTCTATAGCTATGCCGTCACCGGAAGCCGGGACGTGGTCTATCTGGCTGATTTTTTCGGTCGGGATGCTGCGGCCGCATTGCCAAATTTAGGGCGAGGGCAGGCCCTGATTTGGACCGAACACGGCACCACACAGAAAAAAATCTATTAGGCCGAAAATTCCTGCCTAACACGTTACGTACACGTAACGTGATTTTCCCCCTTACAAGATGGGTCTAAGCCCGCTCCCTGCATGGCGCAATTGTGCGCCGCTAACTGGGGCTCTAAGGGGGCAACAAAATGGGCGACATTAAGAAGTATCTCGTGCTGGGCGCTGTGGTCATCGCCGCGCTGGTGGTTCACCAGAAGTACGTGCAGGGCAAAATCTAAAGCCCGCATCGGAAACCGCGAAACCACTTAGAAGGAGCCTGACATGGGCATTCCGATGAAGCAGCTTGCCCACCTGGGCGAGATTACCTATGCCAGCGGCGCGCGAGTGCCGTTCAATATCCCGCGTCTCGGCGTGCTGTTCATGCTGATGCTGCGGCTCAAGTTCACCATCACGAATGGCGGCACTGCCGCCGCGGCGCCTTTCCACCAGACGTTGGCGCGCATCATCAAGAAACTTGAACTGACGGTGAATGGTCGCGATACCATCGTGAACCTGTCGGGCTTCTCGCTGGCCAGTCTGGCGTTTCTCGACAACGGCATCATCGGCAAGGGCATGGGCTCGACTGTCGTGCTGACCGGCTCGGCCGCGACGCAATACACCGTGCATCTGCCGCTGTGGCTGGCTTGCCCGCGTGGCATCCGTCCGGACGATACCGGTCTGGATTTCCGCAAGGGTATTGAGGCCGTTCTGAATGTCGAATTCGCCAACAGCGATTGCTCGGACATCTACGGCACGCCCAACAGCGCCGCGATCAGCGGTGTGACATGCGAGATTTCGGCGCTGTCAGAGCTCGATCCGCCCGCGCTGGCCGATGGCAAGCCGCAGTCGTACGCGGTTCGCACACTCGATCAGATCGTGACGGAACTGACTGCCAGCAATTCGGCACTGCAAATCCCGCTCGATAAAGGTTCGGGCGTCTTCATCCGTTCGGTGATGATGGAAACGCTTGCTGCTGACGTGGCTGTGGATACCATTTTGGCCAACGGCATGGTTGAGCTCGGCGTTGGCAATGTGGTGATCGACAAGGTGAAGGCCGAGGCGATCAAGAACGTCAACTACATCGACGGTCGTGCCACTGAGCAGACTGGCGTCTATCAGCTGTTCAAGCCGATTTTCGGCTCCGGCCAGACCATGGTTCCGACCAAGGGCCTGACGTCTGATCTCGTGCTGAAGCTCGACGCGACTAAGGTGTCTGGCGTCAACAAGATCATCACTACCCGCGAAGGCTTCCGCGACCTGATCGCGTTCGGCTAAGGGGGCGCCAATGGATTTCGGGGATATCCTGAAGTCTGCGGCGAATGCGGCCGGCGATTACTTCGCCGGCCGCACTGCGTCGCAGCAGTCGGCCGCGTCACAGAATGCGGCGGCAAACCTCGCCCTGATCCAGCAGGGCAATGCGCAGCGCCAGATTGAGCTCGGCGCTCAGACGCAACAGGCCACCATGCGTTATGTCGCTATCGGCGGCGTGGCGCTGGTCGTGGTGCTGCTGCTTATGCGAAACAAGGCGCTGTAATCATGTGGATGACACTCATTCCGGCTGCGGCTTCTCTGGCATCTGCTGCTCTCAGTAAGGGCGGCGGAAATGATGGCGGCAATTTCGGTGGTGGCGGCGGCGGTGGGCTTGGGGGTCTCAGCAGTATGTTGCCGGGATTGGGCGGCGGTGGCTCGACGAAAGTCACCACTTCCGTTTCCCAAAACACTTCAATCACGAACAACCCGGTAATCGCCAATTATATTGGCGACAGCGGCGGGATTGAGGCAAACCCCTGGGGCAGTTCAAACGGTTCTGCGCCGGCCACGGCGACCGCGACAGATACGCGGCCTAACACTGGCTACCTGCCGAGTGCCTGGAATGGCGGTTATACCGCGCCTTATGGCGATCAGACGCTGATCCCGCGCACCGGCAATGCGCTGTCACCGGCCGGCGATGATGGCGGCATGCTGGCGGTTGCTGCTGCTGCTGGCCTCGGCTTGTTGTTGCTGTTTAACGATTAAGTCATGCATCTGCCGCCGAACGGATTGCAGTCTCTCGTATGCCAGCGCCCGCATTATGCAATTGCATATGAGCAGGCTGGTGACGTGACGTTCGTTCACTGCCGAGTTGATCGCTGGAGCGCTATGGTCAGTCGGGCGCTGCGACGCGATTTCTATTCGCTCATGACTATGCGAATGGGTCCGCTGTACGCCTACAAGGAAAACCCGGATGCAAAGTTTATTCGGTTCGCCAATCGGATGGGCTTTCGTGTTTATCAGGTGTTCGGCGCGTGGGTTGTTTTTCGGCGAGACGAAGCATGAGTAGCGTGTTCGGTGGCGGTGGTGGTGGCGGGCAGACAACGACGGTCAGCAATTCCACGACTGTTACCGTCAATCCCGAGATTACGAACACCATCATCAACGACGACAGCCGCCTGCAGGCGCTGGTTGATACGCTGGCGGCCGGCAATGCAGATCAGCGACAGGCGCTGACAATGCAGGCTGAAGCCGCTGTCGAGTTGGCCAGGGCTCAGGCGGCTGTTGCAGAAAAAAACGCAGGGACAATTTCTGACACGATTAAGTCAGCAGTTTTAACCGCCGTGATCGGCTTCGCCGTCACGCAAATGTTGCGGAGGGGCTAAGGTGGCTCGGAAAAATTATCGTGTGATCCCCGTCCCGCTCGATGTAGCGGGGAGTCGGTATTTCCCTGATCAGGGTGAGTACTTGCTGTTTGCATTCTCGCAGCGCCGTTCTGACCTGAGCCGGGTCGCGGATAGCGTCCTCAATATTCGTATCGGCACCGAGGGCGTTGATTTCGCGCCGATTGAACAGAACAGTTCTATTGCCGGCGCCTTCGATGGCTTCGAGCTGAGTTGGGCGGCGCAGTCTGGAGTCACGGCTTACATCTTCGTCAGTCAGGGGCCGGACGCGCTGCGCTTCCTGTCGCCGCCTGCAAAGCAGTTGGTGACGTCATCGGTCGGCACAACGCTCGCTACGAATGCGGTCTCGGCCGCGACTGCGGCGACATTGTTGTCGGCCGCGAATGCGCTGCGCCAGTCTGTCACGCTGCAGAACCGCGACACCACAAAGGATGTGGCAATCGGCGGTTCCGGCGTCACCATGGCATCGGGTTTTATTCTGGAACCCGGCGCCATCAAGACAATCGACAAAACCACGGCCGCGATTTATGGCCGCGTTGCGGCGGGCACCGCTGATGTGCGCGTGCTGGAGGAGCTGAGCTAATGTCAAGTTCTGCATTGAAGGCGCCGACGACTGTTGCGGCAAATATTTTGGCCGACTATGCCGCGCGAAAAATTGGCGCCAGCAGCGCCGGCACCGTAGCTCTCGGCGCTACCGCCGTGCAACTGATCAACCCGGCGTCGAATGTCAATGGCGCCATTGTCCGCACGGCCGCGCTCTATACCGTCTCGAATTGGGACAGCGCGCTTTATAGCGGCACGTCAGCGCCTTCCAGCGCCAGCGATATGACCAAGCCGCTGTTGCTTTTCATCCTGCATGCACAGGGCACGATTATGCTGCCGGCACAAATTTATCTTCCGCCTGGCTACGGCCTTTGGGCCATCGCTGGCGGTGGCACTAATCGGGCTTATTGCTCTTACGATCTTCTGTGAGGAACCATGGCTGACGAACCGCAGCAGGAAAGTCCGGATGATGTGGTCGGCGGCGGTGTTGAATGCCGGCCGAACGGTGACGTATTTGATCGCGTTTTTCTGCGCGACGGCCGCGTCATCGAAACCAAGCGGGGGCAGGAATGAAGATGTTCTTGGGCGCTGCATTGCTAGGCGTGGCTGCGTGGCTTGGCTTTGCGCGACGGGCGGAGGCGGCAGTTGATGGGGTGACGCTGCCGCCTTCCGACCCGACCGAGGCGAGCCCGGCGCTGGTTGCGTCCGGGCCGTCAGCCTATGCAGCGATTGCGCGGCAGGCGCTGGGTGAAATGGGTAATCCATTCGATCTGCCGTTGATCATGGGGCTGATGCAAACGGAAAGCTCTTTCAATCCGCGCGCTGTGTCGTCGGCTGGTGCCATGGGTCTCATGCAGGTGATGCCTTTCGTCGCTGTTGATCGCGGCTATGACCCGAACGCGATGTTTGACCCGGAGCAAAATATTCGCTGCGGCATCGCACATCTTGTGTGGACGCGGAATTATCTGATGCCGCTGGGCAAGGGCGATCTGAGTTCGGTCCTGTCCGCCTATAACGGTGGCGTCGGCAACGTGTCGCGCGGCTGGTTTAATGCCGGCTACGTCAGCAAGGTCATCGCCTATCGCGACAATTGGGCGGGTAGGGTGGCGTGATGCTGCAGGATGCTTTTCTGGTGGCGCAGACTATCGGTGGCGCGGCCAGCGTGCCGCTGCTGGTAATCCTGTGGCGGCTCGACCGTCGCATTTCCAAACTGGAAACTATCGTTGAACTGATCCTGCTGAAAGAGAGGGTGTGATGGACTGGCTTAAAAAGCGTATTGGCGAGCGCACGACTTGGGTCGGCCTCGCTTCGATCATTGCTGGCGTCGGCCAGATTGCCAAGGTGAGCGAAGCGCCGGCCGTTGCCGATGCCGTCGCCAATGTTGGTGTGGCTGTGTCTACCGGCACCGTGGACCCCATGTCGCTGCTGATCACGGGCCTCGGCACGTATCTGATCGGCATGCGTGACCGGGCGAAGTAATGCCGAGCGCGGTAGACATCGGCATCGGTGCGCCGCGCTATAACAGCGAGGCGGAGGTTCTGACGGCTAAGCCGTGGCTGCAGAACGTCCGCAGCGATGACGGCAGGCGGTGGATCGCCTATGACCCGGAGACGGGTCAGACGGTGATTGCCGGCCTGTTGGGTGATCTGGTGCTGGCACAGCGGGCGGCGGCGGGCGCCAGTGGCGGCCTGGCTGGTTTCGGCCTGACCAAGCAGGGCGAGTATTACGACGCCAGCGGCAACTTGATTTCGGCCTCTGTGTTCGGCGGCGGACTGCTGCCGTTGCCGGGGCTGGGTGCGCTGGGCTCGGGCAAGTACAAGTGGCTCATTTGGGCGCTGGTGGCCGCTGGCGTCGTGCTGATCGTATCCAAGGGCTCGCGCGGTGGTCTGCGTCGGGCCTGACGCATTTTTGCGGTGACGCGGCGGACCTGACGGTCCGACAGATTGCAGCGGCCGGCTATGTCTGCATCGGTCAGGCCGGCGCGATAGAGCCGGCAGATTTCCCGGTCACGCTCAATTTCATTTTGCTTCCGGGTTTGCACGGCCGCTTTGCGTGCCGTGCTGAGCGCAGCATCCCGGTCTAGTTGCTCCGCGCGCGACATGAAGTAGTTGGCGATGCCGTTATAGGCATCTGCCAGTTGTCGAAGCTCGGACGCGCCAAGCCTGTGGATGATCCATTCTGGTATCACGCTACCGAGCATTGAATATGCCGGTAAACTAAGTGTTTCTGCGCCTCGATATCCGCCATTTAATGCGACGGCGTATTTTCCATAATATACATTATCCGATATATTGATTAATCTCTCAGCGCCCTTCACCCAGTGTCAGTTGGCCGTAAGGTGCATCCTCCATCCTCGACAATATCACCACCATCCGAGGATCACATGACGACGACGCTTCCGTTTTCCCCCCGATATGTCCTGATTGCCGTTCTGACACTGTTTGTTGGTAGCCAGGCTTTCGCGGCGCCGCCGAATGGCGGCCAGCTCAGTTTTACCATCACCCGCGACGGCAGCGAGGTTGGCAGCCATGAGATGCTTTTCAGGCGAACTGCAGACGACCTGCAAATCGACATCGCCACCAAGGTCTTGGTCAAGGTCGCCTTCATCCCCGTCTATCGGTTTGAACATGAAGGCCACGAAGTCTGGCATGGCGACAGGCTCACCCGCCTGTGGTCCAAAACCAATGATGACGGCACCTCACATGCCCTGAACGTAACCGCAGCCGGTGCGGATCTGGCCGTGCTGGCCGATGGCAAGCCTGTCGTTGACCGCCCGCTGCGCATTCCAGCCAGCCTGTGGCATGAAGGGATCCTGCGCCAGAGCGCAATCCTGAATACCCTGGACGGCAGCAGCATGGCGATTGCGGTTTCCGATCTGGGCAGTGAAAGCGTTACGGCGGCCGGGCGCCCGGTCCCTGCCCGACACTACGCCATTACAGGCGATCTGCAGCGTGAACTCTGGTATGATGAACACAATGTTCTGGTCAAAGTCCGTTTCAAGGCCAAGGATGGCTCTGACATCGAATATATTCGCCGCTAGTCGTGCCGCAGACGCAGGAATGCCCGCATGCGCCTGCTGTTAATCGAGGATGAGGAGCGACTGCGTGAACTGGTGCAACAAAGTCTGGTCCGCGCAGGCTTCACTGTAGATGCTGCCGGTACAGCGGAAGATGCCCAGGCCGCCATCAGCACGGCGCAGTATGATGTCATCGTTCTTGATCTTGGCCTCCCTGATACGGATGGCATCACCGTGCTGCAAGAGCTGCGGCAGCGCCGGGATGCCACGCCGGTGCTCATTCTCACCGCACGTGATGGCATCGACGATCGTGTCGCCGGGCTGAATTCCGGTGCAGATGATTATCTGCTCAAGCCGTTTGCCATGCCGGAACTGGTCGCGCGTCTTAAGGCCCTGTTGCGCCGCCCAGCCGGCGTTCTCGGCACGGTTCTGGAAGCGGGCAATATCAGTTTCAACACGACTGACCGCTCCCTCACGGTGGGCGGCAAGCCAGTCATGCTGACACCACGTGAACTTGCCTTGCTGGAAAACCTCCTGCGTCGCGCCGGCCGCGTTGTTCCAAAGACAATTCTGGAAGAGCGGATATACGGATTTGATGATGAGGTGACGCCGAATTCCCTCGAGGTTCTGCTGCATCGTCTGCGGCGCAAACTTGCCGGGTGTCAGTTCTCCGGTGAAATCCATACAATCCGTGGTGTCGGCTATCTGCTGGCCGAAGGGGCAGCGCCCTGACACTCAACGGCGAGCGCAAGCGCTGGACCCTGCAGGGGCGCCTGGCCCTACGGCTGGGCTTTGTTCTGCTGGCATCCATGCTGCTGCTGGCAAGCGTCATGGCCCACTATACTTGGCTGGCGATCGACAATCTGGATGATGTCAGCCTGCAGATCCAGGCCGAGCAGATCGCGGAGAATCTCCAGCTGACAGACGGCGCGCCAACACTTCGGCTGCCTGAAAATCTTCAGCGCGCTTACGATCAATCCAGTGGGAGCTATCTCTACGCCCTGATCGACAGCAAGAGGAATATACTGATCGCATCTGAAGATAAGGCACGGGACGTATTCTCCGCCCTGTCTGCAGAACAGCTTCAGCGTCCAGAATCGTACTTCCGCCTCATCAATGGCGATGGCTCCGGCGCTCCTTATTATGTATTGCAGAAAACCCTCGTGGGACGCCCGGACCTGCACGTGGTTGTGGCGCAAGGCCATCTTCACAGCGACGTTTATATCGATACTCTGCTGACCGAGTTCGCCAGCCATATCGGATGGACACTGCCGATTATCCTGATCGGCACCCTGCTCTTCTCAGTGTGGACAATCCGCACAAGCCTGCGGCCGATCAAGGACCTGTCCGATCGCGCACGGATGATCCGTCCGGAAACCCGGGGTCTGCGCCTGCCGACATCGGAAGTTTCAGACGAAATGCTGCCGCTCATTCAGGCGATCAACACGGCCTTGGACCGGTTCGAGAAAGGCTTCGAAGTACAGCGGCGTTTCACCGCCAATGCGGCTCATGAGCTGCGCACGCCGCTTGCCCTGCTCACGGCCCGGTTGGATCAGCTTGAAGAAAGCGCCACGGCCCAGCAACTCGCTAGCGATATTGAACGCATGAGCCGGCTGGTTGCCCAGTTGCTGCTGGTATCCAGACTTGAAAATACCACTCCAAACCTTGAGCCTGGCGTAGATCTGAACGTGGTGGGAGAAACGGTGGTCGCACTGATGGCCCCGCTCGCCATTGCGCAGAACAAGGCAATTGCCCTACGCCGTGCATCCGCTCCCGTCACGGTGCTGGCGATGCATCATCAACTAGAAGATGCGGTGCGGAACCTGATCGAAAATGCGATCAGCCACACGCCACCCGGTACTGAAGTGGACGTGTGGATTGGCGAAGACGGCAGCCTGGCAGTCCGCGATCACGGCCCCGGTGTTCCCGCTGACCTCCGCGAACGGATTTTTGAACGCTTCTGGCGCGGGCGTGAACGTAGTGGCGGAGCTGGCCTTGGTCTGGCAATCGTTGCTGAAACCATGCGCGCGCATGGCGGCCGCGTCAGTGTGGAAGATGCCCACGATGGTGGGGCGGTATTCACGCTTCATCTTCAATTGGATAAATCGGCCCTGTAATTCTTTATAAATTTCCGCGTAAGGCCGCTGTAAGCAGGCCCTCCTATAAGCGACGCATCAGGCCATTACAGGAGCTGGAATGCGTCTTCAGATCATACCGCCACAAGGCCGATTGCGGGCCGCGGTCGAAACCATG
Organism: Ferrovibrio terrae; assembly: GCF_943371255.1. Classification (GTDB taxonomy): domain Bacteria; phylum Pseudomonadota; class Alphaproteobacteria; order Ferrovibrionales; family Ferrovibrionaceae; genus Ferrovibrio; species Ferrovibrio terrae_B. The sequence goes on from NZ_CALRUC010000007.1 coordinate 39,567, forward strand.
GTGCGCGACGTCTATCGCAGTGAATATGGTGCTGATTCCCCCCATTTTCCCGACCTGATGGTTGCCGTCATCGACGCTGCCGGGCGTCCGCAATGCACCGCAGGTTTCCGCGATCACACCTGTCAGTTCTTCTCGGAACAGTATCTGAACCTGCCCGCGCAAGCCGCGATCGCAGCACATACTGGCGTACCGGTTCCGCGCGATCAGGTGGTTGAACTCGGTCCCCTGGCGGCCGTCCGGCCGGGCGCCCTGCTGACACTGCTGATCGGATTCGCCCATATCGGCCTGGGCTCCGGGTGTCACTGGGGAATATTCACAGCCACCAACCGGCTGCGCCGCCTCGCCCGGCGGCTGGACATTCCGCTCATCGATCTGGGCCCGGCCCTGCCAAGCAACGTTATCAACGCAGCGGCCTGGGGCAGCTATTATGACCATGACCCACGCGTCTGCGCGGTGGATGGTCAAGCCGCGCGTCAGCGTCTGCTTGTCTCACGGCTGCCATCCAGCACCGAGCCACAATACAGAGAAGCACTCGCGTCATGAGCGATGTTCTGCTTGCCCTGTATCGTCAGGCGTCACAACAACACCATCAGACAGCCTTCACGGACCCTGCTGGTAGTATCGACTTCGGTCATCTGGCGCGCCGTGTGGCCGGGCTGGCTGCGACGATGTCTGCACTTCCCGATACGATCGGCCTGTTGGCACCCAGCAGCATTGAGTGGCTGGTTGCCGACCTCGCCGGGTGGATGGCGGGAAAGACGATTGTGCCGCTGCCACATTTTTTCTCCGATCAGCAGCTAGAGCATATTGTTCGTGATGCATCCGTTGATTTGATTCTTTCAGACCTCGCTTCACATGACCGCCTTGGCGCCGTCGGCATTCGCCGCCAGCCTATCGGCCGAGAGGAAATGGCGGCCGAAGCCACTGCCATGTCGGGTCGTCGCATCGTTTACACCTCAGGTTCTACCGGCACACCGAAGGGCGTCATCCTTGGTGCGGGACAGATTTGCAATACAAGCGCCGCGCTGATGCAGGTGACCAAGGCCCATCATCACGACCGCCATCTCTCTGTCTTGCCGTTTTCGCTGCTCCTTGAATCTATTTGCGGAATATACCTGCCAATCCTGGCAGGTGGTTCCTGCATCATCGAGCCGCAGATCGTGGCTGCATCCGGTCCAGAGATTGCCGTGCAATTGGGCGAAGCCGTGGAACGCCACTGCCCCACCACACTGGTGCTGGTGCCTCAATTGCTGCAGGCCTGGACCATGGTTGCCGCGGTGGGACGCGTTTCAATCCCTGACAGTCTTCGCTTTGTCGCGACCGGAGGGGCTGCCATACCGGACGCGCTGGCTGAGCGTGCCTGGGAACTCGGTATACCGGTGCACGAAGGTTACGGGCTGACCGAATGCGGATCTGTGGTCGCCGTCAATGCACCAGGTATGCGTCGCTCGGCTACAGTTGGCCGTCCGCTGCCTGGAAGCAAGGTCAGCATCATGGCCGATGGCGAAATTGTAGTTGCCAGCACGTCGGTTGCGGATGGCTACCTCAATCGCACGGATGGACCGAGCGACGGTGTGTGGCACACGGGCGATATCGGCGCGCTGGACAGTGACGGCTACCTGCAGATCGCAGGCCGCAAGGACAACCTGATTGTCACTACCAACGGGCGCAACATTTCCCCGGAGTGGATCGAGACCATGCTGATTGCCGATCCGCGCATCGCACGCGCCGTCGTATTACCTGCTGCCGATGGGTTTCTTGCCGCTCTGCTTGAACCTTCCGCACTTGGGCTGGCGTGGTCCAAATCTGCAACAGCCGCGACACTGCACAAGCTGGTAACTCATTTGCTCGCTACTGCACCGGGCTATGCCATCCCACGACACCTGCGCCTTCTCTCCGCCACAGAGTTGGCTGAGACAAGACTCCTGACGCCGAACGGCAAGCCGCGGCGCGGCGATATAGCAAAGCGCTATGCTGATAAATTTGACATTCTTGACGATGAAACGGAGACCCGACATGCAGTTCTATGATCGCCTTATGCTGGAAACGCGCCCGGAACGTGACGGCTTTATTGCCACCCCGGTTATTCAGCGCGCATTGAGCGAAGGTGTCTCGGCGCCGATGTATACGGCGTTTCTGGGTGAAGCCTATCATCATGTGCGCCACACCTGCCGTCTGCTTGCCACGGCGGCAGGGCGATGTGGTGATCACGATACGGCATACCTTTCTGCCCTGCTGGAATATATTGGTGAGGAGAGAGGCCATGAAGAGTGGATTCTGAACGACATCGAAGCGCTCGGCGGTGATGCCAAAGCTGTCCGTCACGGCCAGGGCGACCTGCCCTGCCGGATGATGGTTGCCTATGTCTACTATGCCATCGAGCATATCAGTCCTTACGCCATGCTCGGCATGGTGCATGTCCTTGAAGGCATGTCGGCAGCACTTGCTGCAGCGGCCGCAGGAAAATTGCAGGCCTCGCTGGGACTGCCCGATGGGCAGGGCTTTTCCTATCTGCGGTCCCATGGCGCCCTGGACCAGGAGCACGTAGCTTTCTTCCGTGACCTGGTAAATGGCATTTCCGACCCGGCAGCAGAGCAGGCAATCATCGAAACGGCAAAAATTGTCTATCGCCTCTATGGTGATATTTTCCGTGGCATCGATCGTCGCTTTGTCGAGGTCGCCCATGCTGCTTGAAGGGCGCAGCGTTGCCATCACCGGCGCGGGCAGCGGCATTGGCAGGGCATTGGCGATCGAGTTTGCCCAACGCGGTGCCATTCCAATCCTGATCGGGCGTAACGCCGATAAACTGGCAGAGACCGTCAGCCTGCTGCCGGCCGCAGTGCCGACAAAAACCTGCATTGCGGATATCACATCCGCGCAGGGCCGCGAGGCGATTGTTCAACTCTGCATAGCCCGCGGTCAGCTCGATATCCTGATCAATAATGCGGGACTGGTTCCCAGCGGGCTGCTCTGTGATCTGACCGATACGGAACTGCAGAATGCGGTGATGACAAACATTGTTGCGCCGATTGCCTTGACCCGCGACCTGCAGCGGGTTCTGCGCCGCTCAGACCGACCGCGTGTCGTCAATATAGGCTCGATATTCGGCGATATAGGCCATCCATACTTTGCCGCTTATTGTGCGACGAAGTTTGCGCTGCGCGGATTCTCTGACGCCATTCGGCGCGAACTGGCGGCTGATGGAATCGGCGTCACATATGCAGCTCCACGCGCAACCCGCACCGCCGCTGCCGACGGCTTTCAGAGCCTGATATCACCCTATGGCATGTCGCTGGATCAGCCTCAGACGGTGGCGCGCCAGATCGTCCTGGCAGTTGAGAGGGAATCCGCCACGGTCTATGCCGCTGGGGCAGAGCGTATCTTCGTGGCAATCCAACGTTTGCTGCCCCGGCTGGTCGACCTCGCTCTGATCAGCAAGACCCGGAAGTTGCGGAGCGGGCCGGTTTCACGATGACATGACCGGAGTATTTGCGGCATGCTGGGTCATTGATTCCCGAGGCCCGCATGACTGCTCCCCACGACCTTTCCAGCCTGGCTGAACTGTTGCGCATCATGGCGCGACTGCGCGATCCGAATGGCGGCTGCCCCTGGGATCTTGAACAGTCTTTTGAGACCATTGCACCCTACACGATCGAGGAAGCCTACGAGGTCGAAGATGCCATTGCCCGCAACGACATCGTCGGGCTGAAGGATGAACTCGGCGATCTGCTGCTGCAGGTCGTGTTCCATGCCCGCATGGCCGAGGAAGCCGGCCATTTCGCCTTTCCCGATGTGGCCGCCGGCATCGCCGACAAGATGATCCGCCGCCACCCGCATGTGTTCGGCGATGTGGATGCCAAGCATGCGGATGCCGTGTCCACCAACTGGGAAGCCATCAAGGCCGCCGAACGCGCCGCCAAGGCCGAGGCGCTGGCTGACCAGGGGCTGTCGCCGGTACTGGCCGGCGTCACCGCCGGGCTGCCAGCCCTGCTGCGTGCCGTGAAGCTGCAGAACCGGGCCGCACGGGTCGGCTTTGACTGGCCCGACAAAGGCCCTGTTGTTGCCAAGATTCGTGAAGAGCTGGATGAGCTTGAAATCGAAATCACATCGGGCACGGCAGCCAGAATCGAAGAAGAGTTCGGCGATTTCCTGTTTGTGGTGGCCAATCTGGCGCGGCATTTGAAGCTCGACCCTGAAGCAGCCATGCGCGCAGCTAACAGGAAGTTTGAGCGCCGCTTTAGCCAGATGGAAGCTATTTTGAAGGCTGCAGGTAAAGACTTGACCGATTGCGATCTGGCGACGATGGATGTTGCCTGGAATACCGCTAAGGCAATGGAAAAGAAGGCGTAATCCGTCTCTTTCCGGCGGCCGCCCAGCGGCTGCCACACAATCGCCCCCTGATGACCCCGGTATCGCCATGCCAATCCTCTCATATGGCATAGACGGGCTTTGTTGAATCAAGCACTTGCCCGCTTCTCGTGGCTGCACCCCTGCAATCCGTATGGGAACTTTTCGCAGCCGCAAAAGGTTTGGTACACGCCCTTCCGAAATCGGGGCCATCACAGTCACAGGAGGATTTCACCATGCGCAAGATCGCAATCGCCGCCATTTCTGCCCTCGCCCTGTCGGCCGCCGCCATGCCACCGGCGGTCTATGCCGCCAGCAGCGGCACCTGGGACCAGGTTGAAGGCAACTGGAACCAGTTCGCCGGCAAGGTAAAGCAGCGCTGGGGCAAGCTGACCGATGACGATGTCACCGTGATCAATGGCAAGCGCCAGGAGCTGGTCGGCAAGATTCAGGAACGCTACGGCATCGCCAAGACGGAAGCCGAAAAGCAGGTGGATGAGTGGCAGAAGACCCAGTCCGTCCGCTAGCGCTTCCGTAACGGGTCCATGGCGGGCGGCCGCAGCTTTCGGCCGCCCGCCATTTTCGCCATTCATCCATTGGAGTTCCCCATGAAAGACCGTCTTGAAGCCAATGTGAAAGCCGCTCTGCCGTCCTGGGATCGCATCGCTGGCAACTGGAAGCAGTTCGCCGGAAAGGCCCGCGAACGCTGGGGTGAGCTGACCGACAGTGATGTCGATGTCATTGCCGGCCGCCGCGAGCTGCTCGTCGGCAAGATCCAGGAGCGCTATGGCATCATCACCGACCAGGCTGAACGCCAGGTTGCTGCCTGGATGAACGAGGTGGCCGAGACCAAGCGCCGGCACTAGGCAACCCGCCCCGCCGGCCACAGAAATCACACAAACAGGAGTTCCATCATGGCAACTGCCACCCGCACCCGCCGCCGCGCCCTGTCCCCTGAAGCCGAGCTTGCCGAGTTGCGCGGCCAGGTCGTCGATATCGGCAGCGAGATCACCGCCCTGATCGGCCGCGCCAAGAAAGACGGCTCGGCGCTTGCCGAGGCCGAACTGACCCAGCTGCAGAACCGGATTGTTGAACTGGGCGGCGACCTGAAGGATCGCGGCCGCGAGGCGATCGATCGCATTGAGGAAACCGTGCAGGACCATCCGGCCGGCAGCCTGCTGGCGGCCTTTGCCGCCGGTGCGCTGATTACGCTCCTGCTTCGCAAGTAACATGAGCGTGCCACGATGAGCACTTTGGCAACCCTGCTGCCCGGCTTGCTGCTGAGCGGGCTGCAGGCGGCTGCATCGAAACGGCAACGGCGGCGCATGATCGTCGTTGCCGCGCTCGGTGTCGTCGCTTTCGCCGTGCTGTCGGCCAGCTGCATCCTGTTCGGCTGGGCCCTGTTCCTGGCCTATGGCGTCACCATGGCGCCGCATTGGGCAGCGGCAGCGGCTGGCGCTACACTGGTCGGCGTCATTGTCATCCTCGGTATTGTCGCAGCCCTGGTCTGGACCTACTGGCCGAGCCATGGCCTGCAGGACGAGATCGACAGAATCCGGCATGAAATCGAGCCGCTGGCACGCAAGCATCCGCTGGCCAGTGTCGGGGTGGCGGTAGGTCTCGGCGTGCTGCTAACGTCGCTTCTGAAACGCTGATCCCTTGCGCGCGCCCACCTGTCGCAGCTGTGCCGGCGTGAAGCCGTACAGCCGCTTCAGGGCGCGACGCATGCTGCTTTCACTGTCGAAGCCAGCCTTGGTGCCGACGCGCGCGATCGACAGGCCGGTGCTTTGCAGCAGTACCTGTGCACGTTCACAGCGAATGCGTTCCACGACTTCAGCCGGCGTCGCCCCCGTGGCACGGCGGAACTGGCGATGGAAGGTGCGCACAGTCTGCCCCGCCGCTGCCGCCATGTCTTCGATACGCCAGCGCGCCGCCGGCCGGTTGGTGATGGCATCCAGCAGTTTGCTGTACGTCTTCGCCCCCTCGGTCGATTGCAGGATCAGCGGTTCGCTGAACTGACGCTGATCGCCGGGTCGCTTCATATAGACCACCAGACGGCGCGCCACCTTGAGCGCCACCTCGGTGCCGTTATCGGCTTCGATCAATGCCAGAACCATATCGATGCCAGCCGTAACGCCCGCCGTGGTCCAGTATGACCCGTCGCGCAGATAGATCGGGTCCTCCTCCACTTTGAGCGCCGGATACTCCTCCGCCAGCCGGCGACAGGCGCGCCAATGCGTCACCACGCGCCGGCCATCCAGCAGCCCGGTTTCCGCCAGCAAAAACGCACCGGTGCAGACACCGCATTGCCGCCTGGCGCGCCGCGCCAGATTGCGCACAGCCGCGACCAGTGGTGTGGACTGCCGCGCGTCATAGACACCGGGGCCGCCGGGCACAATCAGCGTGTCCAGTTTCACGGCCTTGTTCAATCGCTGCGTGGACAGCGAAACCCCCGAGGCGGTGCGCACATTGCCGCCGGTCCGGCTCAGCAACTGCACGGCATAGCGCGGTTTTGCCAGCTCTTCATTCGCTGTTGTCAGTGCCTGCAATGGCCCTGCCACATCGAGAATCTGCACGCCATCAAAAACAATGATACCGATTTTCAGCATTGGCAGGATTTGCTCGCTCTTTGTCATTCATGCCACTGCCTAAATTGCTAGCATGCCAACACACAGCAGTCGAGGATTGACAATGACAAAGAATTTTCTGGTAAATGTTTTGCTTGTACCGGACATGGTGCAGCTGGATATGACCGGCCCTTATGAGGTGTTATCGCGTGTGCCCGGATGGCGTATCGAAATCATCTCTGCCGATTTGCAGCCGGTGCGCACAGATCGCGGCCTGCGCATCATGCCGACCATGACACGCGATGCGGCCGGGCCCGCCGATCTTCTGGTCATTCCCGGCGGCACCGGCATTGACCATGCCATGATCGACCCCGCCTGGGTCGCATTCGTGAAGCAACAGGCAGAAGCCGCGCGCTACGTGTTTGGTATCTGCACCGGTTCAATGCTGCTTGCTGCAACGGGTTTGCTGAATGGCCGCCGCGCCGGTGCGCATTGGCAGGCGCGCGATCTGCTCAGCCGCTTTGGCGCCATTCCGGTACACGACCGCATGGTGGTCGACGGCAAATACTTCACGTCTGGCGGCGTGACCTCCGGGATCGATATGGCGCTGAAAGTGGTCGCCGAGATCATGGGCGATGAAACCGCGCAGAAGATTCAGCTCTCCATCGAATACGACCCTGCCCCCCCGTTTCCGGGTGGCACGCCGTTTACCTCTCCGCACGCGATTGTTGCCGCCGTGCTTGAGGCGGGTGCGACGCGCCGCAAGGACCGCGAAGCCATGGTGGATAAGGCTGTTGCGGCAATGCACAGAAACCAAAACAGAGAGGCAGAAAAACCATGACCCAGACCAGAAACCGATTAGTCCTTGCCGTGCTTGCAGTCTTTGGCTTTTGCGAGGCCGCACTGGCCCAGGACAAATATCCCTCCCGGCCGATCACTATCGTTGTGCCATTTGCGGCCGGCGGACCACTGGATGTGTCAACCCGGGTGATGAGTGTCGCGCTGACGAGCACGCTGGGACAACCCATCGTCATCGAGAATGCATCGGGCGCTGGCGGTTCCATCGGCGCGGGTCGCGTAGCCCGCTCGACACCTGATGGCTATACCCTGCTGATGTATCACATCGGCACGGCAACGACGCCGGCACTGTATCGCGGCAAACTCAGCTACGATCCGATTAAGGATCTCACCCCGGTTGCCTTGGTCAATGACGGGCCGATGGCTTTCGTTGCCAAGCCCAACGCACCGCCGACCAATCTCAAGGAATTCCTGGCCTATGCGCGCAGCCAGGGCAGCAAGTTCAATCTGGGCCATGCCGGCATCGGCGCGGCGTCGCATCTGTGCAGCGTGCTGTTCCAGAAAGAGATCGGCACCCAGGTGACGACAATCCCCTATCGCGGCACCGGCCCGGCGATGGCGGCCCTGCTGAGTGGTGAGATTGACGCAATCTGCGATGTGGCCAGCAATGCCACGGGGCAGATTCGCGCCGGCGCATTGAAGGCCTATGCCGTGACCGGCACCAAACGCCTGCCGGCCATTCCCGATACACCGACGGTGGCCGAGGCCGGGGTTCCCACCCTGGCGATGACCAACTGGAATGCGATGTTCGCGCCGAAGAATACGCCAGCCCCGATTGTTGAACGGCTGGTCGCGGCGCTGGGTGTGGCGCTGAAAGATCCGACCGTGGTGCAGCGCTTCGCCGAACTGGGCACCATGCCGATCGACGCCGCGCCGACGGCAGCGCAGGTGCTGAAGGACCACCTGGCGGCCGAAACCGCGCGCTGGACACCGATCATCGAACAGTCGGGGCAGTTCGCCGAGTGACGGCTCAGGCCCGGCCATGAAAAAAGGCGCAGCTTGCGGGCTGCGCCTTTTTGCTGTTCGAGAGCCTGGAAGGGCTCAGAACGGAATTTCGTCGTCCATGTCGTCGCGGCGCGGGGCCGAACCGCCGCCGCCGCCAGACCGGCCACCGCCGCCGCCGCCGGATGGCGGGGCGCTGCCGTAATCGTCGCCGCCGCTGCTGAAGCCGCCACCGCCCCCGCCGCCGCCTTCACGACCGTCCAGCATGGTCAGTTCGCCACGGAAGCGCTGCAGCACCACCTCGGTGGTGTATTTCTCGGCGCCGTCCTTGTCGGTCCATTTGCGGGTCTGCAGCGAGCCCTCGATATAGACCTTGGAGCCCTTCTTCAGGTAGGACTTGGCAACCTTGACCAGATTCTCGTTGAAAATCACGACCCTATGCCATTCGGTGCGCTCCTTGCGCTCGCCTGAGGCCTTGTCTTTCCAGGTTTCCGAGGTGGCCAGGGACAGCTGGGCAATCTCTTCGCCCGATTGCATGCTGCGGATTTCGGGGTCACGCCCTAGATTACCGACCAGGATCACCTTGTTGACGCTGCCAGCCATATCTTAACCCCTATCCGTTCACGAAGTGATCTTGTACCATGAGTCGGGCGTATAATGAAAGCCCGGCCCGAAAAGCGCAATAATCGGCCCCCCAGATACGGCGTTTATCCCATGCAGAAGTTCATCTCGGTTCGCGGTGCCCGTGAGCACAATCTGAAGAATGTGGATGTCGACATCCCGCGCGACAAGCTGGTCGTCCTGACCGGCCTGTCGGGCTCGGGCAAGTCCTCGCTCGCCTTCGATACGATCTATGCGGAGGGCCAGCGGCGGTATGTCGAATCGCTCTCGGCCTATGCGCGCCAGTTCCTCGAACTGATGCAGAAGCCCGATGTGGATCATATCGACGGCCTCAGTCCGGCGATCTCCATCGAGCAGAAGACTACCTCGAAGAATCCGCGCTCGACGGTCGGCACCGTCACCGAGATTTACGATTATCTGCGCCTGCTGTTTGCCCGCATCGGCGTGCCCTACTCACCCGCCACCGGCCTGCCGATCGAAAGCCAGACCGTGAGTCAGATGGTCGACCGCGTGCTGGCAATGCCGGAAGGTACGCGCCTGCTGATCCTGGCCCCCATCGTGCGCGGCCGCAAAGGTGAATACCGCAAGGAGCTGCAAGATCTGCAGAAGCGCGGCTTCCAGCGCGTCAAAGTCGACGGCAAGCTGCATGAGATCGCCGAGGTGCCGGCGCTCAACAAGAAGCTGAAACACGATATCGAGGTCGTGGTCGACCGCGTGGTGGTGCGCAGCGACATCAAGACCCGGCTGGCGGATTCCATCGAGACGGCACTGAACCTGGCCGATGGCATCGCCTTTGCTGAAAACGCCGACAAGGACGAGCGTACCATTTTCTCGGCCAAGTTCGCCTGCCCGGTCTCGGGCTTTACCATCGAGGAAATCGAGCCGCGGCTGTTCTCGTTTAACAGTCCGCATGGCGCCTGCCCCACCTGCGACGGCCTCGGCTCGAAGATGTATTTCGATGCCGCCATGGTGGTGCCGGAGGAAGGCATCTCGCTGAAGGAAGGCGCCATCGTGCCGTGGTCGCGCGCGGCCACGCCCTCGCCCTACTATCTGCAGACCCTGGAAGGCCTGGCGAAGTTCTACAAATTCTCGCTGAACACCAAATGGAAGGAGCTGCCGGCCAAGACCCGCAATGCCATCCTGCATGGCTCAGGCGAGGATGTGGTGCCGATCAGCTATGACGACGGTATGCGAACCTATACGGTGAAGCGGCCTTTCGAGGGCGTGCTGCCGAACCTGGAACGCCGCTGGCGCGAGACCGAGTCAGACATGATCCGCGAGGACCTGTCGCGCTACCAGTCGGCTACCGCCTGCGAAACCTGCAATGGCTATCGCCTGAAGGCCGAAGCCATGGCGGTGAAGGTGGGTGGCCTGCATATCGGCCAGACCTGCGAATTCTCCATTCTGGAAGCGCGTCAGTGGTTCCTTGACCTGACCAAGAAGCTGAAGCCCAAGGAAAAGGATATCGCGGCGCGCATCCTGAAAGAAATCAACGACCGGCTCGGCTTCCTGGTCAATGTCGGCCTCGATTACCTGTCGATGTCGCGCTCGTCGGGCACGCTGTCGGGTGGTGAAAGCCAGCGTATTCGCCTCGCCTCGCAGATCGGCTCAGGGCTCACCGGCGTGCTCTATGTGCTGGACGAGCCTTCCATCGGCCTGCATCAGCGCGACAATGCCAAGCTGCTTGAGACGCTGGTACATCTGCGCGACATCGGCAACACCGTGCTGGTGGTGGAACATGACGAGGAAGCGATCCGGCAGGCGGATTACGTGATCGACATGGGCCCGGCCGCCGGCGTGCATGGCGGCGAGATCATCGCCGAGGGCACGCCAGCCGACATCATGGCTTCGAAGAAATCCATCACCGGCCAGTATCTGACTGGCGCCCGTTCGGTGGCGATCCCAAAGCAGCGCCGCAAGCGCGTCATGAACAAGCAGCTCAAGGTGATCGGCGCCAAGGCCAACAACCTGCAGAATATCTCGGTCGATTTCCCGCTTGGCATCTTCACCTGCGTGACGGGCGTATCCGGCGGCGGCAAGTCGACGCTGACCATCGAGACGCTCTACAAGGCGCTGTCGCGCAAGCTGAACAACAGCCGCGAACTGCCTGGTGCGCATGAGCGGATCGAGGGTCTGGAATGGCTCGACAAGATCGTGGATATCGACCAGTCGCCGATTGGCCGCACGCCACGCTCCAACCCCGCCACTTATACCGGGGCCTTCGGCCCGATCCGCGACTGGTTTGCCGGCCTGCCGGAGGCCAAGACGCGCGGCTATGCGCCGGGCCGCTTCTCGTTCAACGTCAAGGGCGGCCGCTGCGAGGCCTGCCAGGGCGATGGCCTGATCAAGATCGAAATGCACTTCCTGCCTGACGTGTATGTGCAATGCGACGTCTGCAAAGGCAGGCGCTACAACCGCGAGACGCTGGAAATCCACTACCGCGACAAGTCGATTGCCGATGTGCTGGACATGACGGTGGAGGACGGTGCTGCCTTCTTCAAGGCTGTGCCGACCATCCGCGAGAAGCTGGAAACGCTGAACCGCGTCGGACTCGGCTATATCAAGATCGGCCAGTCGGCTACGACTCTTTCGGGTGGCGAGGCGCAACGCGTCAAGCTGGCCAAGGAGCTGTCCAAGCGCGCCACCGGCCGCACGCTCTACATCCTGGACGAACCGACCACCGGCCTGCATTTCGAGGATGTGCGCAAACTGCTGGAAGTGCTGCACGAGCTGGTCGATTCCGGAAACACCATGATCGTGATCGAGCATAATCTCGAAGTGATCAAGACGGCCGACTGGATTGTCGATATGGGCCCGGAAGGCGGCAGCGGCGGTGGCCGTGTCGTTGCCCAGGGCACGCCGGAGGATGTCGCCAAGGTCAAGGACAGCTATACTGGCCAATATCTGAAAGAATATCTCAAGCCGGCGGCGCAACGCAGCGAGCCGCCGACCAAGAAATCACGCCGTGATGCGGCGGAATAACCACGCAGAGAAGGATCGCTATCGATGATTACGCGTAAAGCCCTGACGCTCGCTGATGTGCAGGCCATTGCCGCCGGTGCCGAGGCAGAGGCCAAGAAGAACGACTGGAAGGTCAGCATCGCGATCACCGACGATGGCGGCCATCTGCTGCATTTCCAGCGCCTGGACGGTGCGCCGGTGCAATCGACCTTCATCAGCCAGGGCAAGGCCAAGGCAGCCGCCTTCTCGCGCAAGCCGACCAAGGCACTGGAAGAGATCGTCGGCAATGGTCGCAATGCCTTCCTCTCGGTACCGGACCTGGTCCTTCTGGAAGGTGGCGAGCCGATCATCGTGGATGGCGTCTGCATTGGCGCCGTCGGTGTATCCGGCGTGAAATCGAGCGATGATTCCGTGATCGCCCGCGCCGGTATCGCCAAACTTGGCGTCTGACGCATCTTTGCCATGACCGGCGGCCGCCAGCGGAAAGTCCCGAAGAAGATCACCCCGGGATATCTGGAAAAAGCGGCTCTGTTCTATCTTGAACGCTACAGCAGCTCGGCGGGGAATCTCCGCCGGGTGCTGAACCGCAAGATCGGCAACTCGATCCGGGAACATGGTGCGCCGACCAAAGAGGAAGCCGCCGGCTGGGTTGCCGAGCTGATCGCAAAGCTGCAACGCAGCAAGCTGTTGGACGACAAGGCCTATGCCGAAAGCAAGGTCCGGCGTCTCTATGCCGAGGGCAAGGCGCTCGGCCGTATCCGTCAGACCCTTGCCGTAAAGGGCGTGGGCAAGGAAGATGTCGCCGCTGCATTGGAACGGCTGGAAGCCGAAAGCGATGTTCCGGTTTCCGACCTGCCGGCCGCTGCAGCCTTTGCGCGGAAACGTAAACTGGGGCCTTACCGCAGCGATCCGCAAGAGCGACGCGACATGCGGCAGAAGGATCTCGGCGCCCTGGCGCGCCGGGGCTTCAGCCAGGCCATTGCCATGAAGATTTTGAGCGCCGACAGCGTCGCCGCGCTTGAGGAGATGATCCATGACGCAGACTGAACCCGTTCACGTGATTGGCGGCGGCCTCGCCGGCTCGGAGGCCGCCTGGCAGATCGCCCGCATGGGCGTGCCCGTGGTGCTGCATGAGATGCGGCCCGTGCGCAAGACTGATGCCCATAACGGCGAGGGCCTGGCCGAGCTGGTCTGCTCGAATTCCTTCCGCTCCGATGATGCCGAAAGCAACGCCGTCGGCCTGCTGCATGAGGAGCTGCGGCGCTGCAACTCCCTCATCATGCGCGCGGCCGAAGTGGCGAAAGTGCCTGCCGGCGGCGCGCTGGCGGTCGACCGCGACGTCTTCTCCGGCGAGGTACAAAAGGCCATCGAGGCCGAACCGCTGATCGAGTTGCGCCGCGAGGAAATCGCCGGCCTGCCGCCGGCCGACTGGGACAGTGTCGTGGTCGCCACCGGGCCACTCACCTCGCCACCGCTGGCCGAAGCGATCCGCACGCTCACCGGCGAACAGAGCCTCGCTTTCTTCGATGCCATCGCGCCCATCGTGCATCGCGACAGCATCGACATGGACAAGGCCTGGTTCCAGTCGCGTTATGACAAGGTCGGGCCGGCCGGCGATGGCGCCGATTATATCAACTGCCCGTTCGAGAAGCCCAACTACCTCGAATTCCATGCCGCCCTGCTGGCGGCGGAAAAAACCGAATTCAAGGAATGGGAAAAGAACACGCCCTATTTCGAGGGCTGCCTGCCGATCGAGGTGATGGCCGAACGCGGGGCCCGCACGCTGACCTTCGGTCCGATGAAACCGGTCGGGCTCACCGATCCCAAAACCGGCCGCAAACCCTATGCCGTGGTGCAACTGCGCCAGGACAACAAGCTGGGCACGCTGTTCAACATGGTCGGCTTCCAGACCAAGATGAAGCATGGCGAGCAGACCCGCATCTTCCGCATGATTCCTGGTCTGGAGAATGCGCAATTCGCCCGCCTCGGCGGCATCCACCGCAACACCTTCCTCAACTCGCCCAAGCTGCTCGACACCCAGTTACGGCTGAAGGCAATGCCGAGCCTGCGCTTTGCCGGCCAGGTCACCGGCGTCGAAGGTTATGTCGAGAGCACGGCCATCGGGCTGATCGCGGGCCGCATGGCAGCGGCGCAGCGCCTCGGGCATGAGCAGGCCCCGCCGCCGCCGACCACGGCGCTGGGCGCGCTGCACAGCCACATCACTGGCGGCGCCGATGCCAAACATTTCCAGCCGATGAATGTGAATTTCGGCCTGTTCCCGCCGCCGTCTGCCGATGTACGCAAGGAAGACCGCAAACGGTCGCTCTCCCGCCGTGCCCTCGCCGATCTCGCCAGCTGGCTCGGCGGCGCGGCCCCGGCTGCCGCGGCCTAGATCCGGCCGCGCACAGAGGCCCAGAGCAGGCGCAACTGCCGTGCCAGCGGCGTGACGCGCGCTTCGGCCAGCAGCGGATCGTAGTCGCTTCGTTTCAGCGCCCTGAGATACAGGCCGACAAGCGCGGCCGGCAGCACGGCCGGCAAAGCCGCCCGCGCGATCCTGTGCCGGCGCGCCGCCTGCAACAGGTCCGCAGCTTCACCGGCCACCATCGTCATGGCCGGCCGCAACGCCGGCCCGCACTCGGTCTGATAGGTGGCTTCCGGCGTCAGACCCTGTGCGGCCAGCAGGTCGGCCGGCAGCATCACGCGCTGTCGCGCCAGCAGATGCGGCATGGAACGCAGGATGCCGGTCAAGGCATAGGCCGTGCCGGCGGCGCGCAGCATCACCTCGTCCGCCGTTGCACCGAGACACTGCACGGCAAGTTTCATCAGTGGAACGGATGTCGCTTCGGCATAGGCTTTCAGGGCCGGCAGGTCCGCGAAAGGCTGCTCCTCCATGTCGCGTTCGCGCGCGTCGATCAGGGCGAGCACGGTATCAAGGTCGAGATCCCGGCAATGGTCATACAGCGCCAGTACCACCGGATGCTGTCGTGGCGTGCCGGCCCTGATGCCATCCCAGGCCTCGCGCCACCATTGCAGGCGGATCTGGCCGATCATCGGCTGGCTGACGCTTTCACGTGCCCGCGCGATCTCGCTGTTGAACGCGTAGAGCGCGAACAGGGCGGGACGTCTGGCATCCGGTGCGAACAACGCACTCAGCCAGCGATCCGGATCAAGCCGCTGCAGGTCGCGGCCGCAGTGTTCAGCCGGCGAGTCGGTCATGCAGAAAGCCCGTCAATCGGGGAAGATTGCTTGTCGACACCATGATTTATGGTAGCCTCACGACTGCGAATCAGGGTGTTGCACGCAGACACGGTGATCGATTCGTCCTTCCCCTGCCCCATGTTCCATGCACAGGGGCTTCATCGAGCGCCGTCCTGCGAATCTGCAACACATCCCTTACCGGGCAGACCCTGAACAGGAACAACAAGGACCAGCATCATGGCAAAGATTCTCGAAAACCTCTACAAGGCGCTGGGCGCCGGCGTCGTTCTGGCGCTGGTCGTCTTCTTCCTTGTCCACCGCAGCTTTGATGCTGCCTTCGTCAGCTTCTTCTTCCGCTGGCTGCATGTGCTGTCGGGCATCCTGTGGATCGGCCTGCTCTGGTACTTCAACTTTGTGCAGATCCCGACCATGCCGAAGATTCCGGCCGAGCTGAAGCCCGCCGTGGGCAAGTTCATCGCCCCCGAGGCGCTGTTCTGGTTCCGCTGGTCGGCACTGGCCACCGTGATTACCGGCCTGGTCCTGTCAATCCTGAATGGCTATGGCCACCAGGCTTTCGCCATGCAGGAAGGCAGCCGCACCATCGGCATCGGCATGTATCTCGGCCTGTTCATGGCGGCCAATGTCTGGTTCGTGATCTGGCCGAACCAGAAGAAGGCGCTGGGCATCGTGCCGACCGACGACGCCAGCAAGGCCAAGGCGGCCCGTGTCGCCATGCTGGGCTCGCGCACCAACTTCATGCTGTCGATCCCGATGCTGTATTGCATGGTCGCGCAGCAGAATGGCGGCGCCTGGTAAGGCGTCCTCCATCAGAACGAATGAGGGCGGCCTTCACGGGCCGCCCTTTTTTTACCTGCGGATCAGGCCACGCCGCTGAAGGCGATCAGGTTGCCGTCCGGATCCCGCACGATGAACATGCGCGCCCCCCATGGTTCGGTCCGCAGGAGTTGGTGGAAAGTCGCCCCTGCCGTCTGGAATTCCAGAAACAGCGGCTTGGCATCATCCAGCGTGATGCTGGCCGATAACGCATCCTTCTCCCGGGCACGGAAGTCTTCATCAAAAGCAGGCCGGTAGACTTTGCGCAGGTTCAGGCGCGCCCCATCGCGAACGACCTGGGCATAGAACGGCGGCTCGCCATAGGTGAAGGCGATCTGGAAGCCGAGCTTGCGCGTGAAGAAATCACAGGAAACTGCGATATCCGCCACGAACAGCTGCGGTTCTGCGGCCAGTATTGTCGTTGGTGCGATTGAGGATTCAGCAGGTGTCATGGTTGCAAGTCCTTGCTTGAGGGCCTGCCAGTTCTCGAAACCGGATTTCTTCGCCACCAGATTCTGGGCATCCGCCAACTTGAATGGCTGGTCCAGGATTTCCCGGTCATTGAGGTGATGAAAACGGGCGACAAACTGCCTGATCTGTGCCGCGACCGGGAAATAACGGTCACGGTGCCAATGCAGATACAACTTGGCCTGTTTTCTGAGGTTCTCGAGATTTGGCATGAGCGCACTACGGTTGGAGTTCGTAGGCGGGCATCGCCCCTCCGGCCGCAGCCCCTCGGGGGTCTCGGCCGATGCGCCCTACCGGCGCGCAACTATTCTAGGATGGCGCCGCCGCGCTGGTCAATCGCGTCTTATCAGACCGGGATCAGGGCGGCAGCCACCCGGCGCCCCTCGCCCATCAGCAGGTTATAGGTGCGGCAGGCAGCGCCGGTATCCAGCGCCTCGATGATCAGACCGCGAGCCCGGATCTCGGCACGCAGCGCCTTGTTGATGAAGACCATGCTGGGGCCGCAGCCGATCAGCAGCAGCTCGACCGCCGGGTCCATGGTGAAGACCGGCTCCAGAGATTGCGCTGTCAGCGCTGCGATATCGGCAAGACCCCAGGGCATCGTCTGCCCGGGAAACACCAACACGGACTCGGTCCAGTGCTTACCGGTGATGCGGAAGCCGCCATCGCCATAGGCGTTGATCGACTGGCGATCCGTCGGAATGCGCGGCAGCAGGTCCATGATCCCGCTCCCTGGTCCGCCTTACGGGCGCTGGGCCGCCGCCTTGGCTTCGGCCTGCTCGGACGGCTGGCCGCGCCGCAGGCGGTTTTCGCCCAGGAACAGCAGGATCGGCGCCGCGATGAAGATCGAGGACGAGGTTGCCAGCACGATGCCGAACAGCAGCACAAGGGCGAATTCACGCACCGCCTCGCCGCCGAACAGCGCCAGCGGAATGGTCGACAGGAACACGGTCAGCGATGTGTTGACCGTGCGGTTCAGGGTTTCGTTGATGCTCTTGTCGATCAGCTCGCGTAGCGGCAGGGTCTTGTACTTGCGCAGGTTCTCGCGCACGCGGTCGTAAACCACCACCTTGTCGTTGACCGAAAAGCCCATCACCGTCAGCACGGCGGCAATGGCGACCAGGTTGAACTGGATGTCGGTGATGACATAGAAGCCGACGGTTTTGGTGACGTCGAGCACCAGCGTGACAATGGCGCCGATGCCGAACTGCCATTCAAAGCGGAACCAGATGTAGACCAGCATGGCCAGCAGGGCGAGGCCCATGGCCAGCATGCCATCACGGAACAGGCCTTCGGATACCGATGCGCCCACAGCTTCAACCCGGCGGATTTCAGTGCCGGGATAGGCCTGGGTCAGGGCACCGCGCACCTTGTCTGCCGCCACCTGGGCGGCACTGTCTTCGGTGCCCTGCCGTTCCAGGCGGATCAGCACGTCATTCGGGCCACCGAACTGCTGCAGCGCCGAATGGCCAAGATTCAGGTTGCCGATCAGGCTGCGCAGAGCCGGAAAATCGGCCGGCTGCTGCAGGCGGGCTTCGATCACGATGCCGCCCTTGAAGTCGATGCCGTAATTCAGGCCCGGATAGAAGAACAGGATCACCGACACGACAGACAGGAAAGCCGACATGGCGAGGCCGATCACGCGGCCCTTCATGAAGGGATAGGCTGTGTTATCGGGAATCAGGCGGAGCTTGTACATGCCCGTCTCCTTACACCGGCAGCAGGGTCGGCCGGCGCTGCCGCAGCCAGGTCACCATCATCAGGCGGACCAGCACGGTAGCAGTGAACATCGAGGTGAGAATGCCGATCGAGATGGTGACGGCGAAGCCCTTCACCGTGCCGGAGCCCAGCGAATACAGCAGCGCCATCTTGATCAGCGTGGTGACGTTGGCATCAAAGATGGTGCTGAAAGCGCGGCTGAAGCCGGCCGACATGGCCGCCATCGGCGATTTGCCCAGCTTGGTTTCCTCGCGAATGCGCTCGTTGATCAGCACGTTGGCATCCACCGACATGCCGAGTGTCAGCAGCAGGCCCGCGATACCCGGCAGCGTCAATGTCGCCTGCAGCATCGACATGGCTGCCAGCGTCATCACCAGGTTGACCAGCAGGGCCACATCGGCAAACAGGCCGAACAGGCCATAGGCCAGCACCATGTAGATCACGACCAGGCAGGCCGCGACGCCAATCGAGATCAGACCGGCGCGGATCGAGTCCTCGCCCAGATCGGGACCGACGGTACGCTGCTCGACCACCTTCAGCGGTGCCGGCAGGGCGCCGGCACGCAGCAGCACGGCAAGGTCGTTGGCGCCCGTGACGGTGAAATTGCCGCTGATCTGACCCGAGCCGCCGAGGATCGGTTCGCGGATCACCGGAGCGCTGAGCACCTTGTTGTCGAGCACGATGGCAAAGGGCTGACCGACGGCCTGCTGTGTGATGTCGGCGAAGCGTTTGCCGCCAGCCGTATCGAAACGGAAATTGACAATCGGCTGGCCGCTGCGCTGGTCGTAGCCGGCCTGGGCATCGACCAGATTCTCGCCGGCAACTTCTACCTTGCGCTTGACGACATAACGTTCCTTGCCGCGGCCATTGCTCTCGCCTTCGAGAATTTCGGAGCCCGGCGGCGCCGGCGCATTCGGATCCGCGCCGGTATCCACCATGCGGAAGGTCAGTTTCGCGGTGGTGCCGACCAGTTCGATCATACGCTGCGGATTATCGATGCCCGGCAGCTGAACCAGGATATGCGTATTGCCCTGACGCTGGATGGTCGGTTCGGACACGCCGGTCTGGTCGATACGGCGCCGCACGATCTCGATAGACTGCGTCACGGCATTACGCGCGCGTTCCTGCAGTGCTGCTTCCGACAGTGTCATGCGCAGCTGGCCATCGGGCGTGGCCGTGACGTCCATATCGGTCTGGGCGCTGCCGAAGCCGAGGCCAGCGGTGCTCTGCACCGGCAGGGCCAGCTTGACCAGCAGCTGGCGAGCCTGCTCGGCCTGAGCCGGATCGCGCAGGCGCAGCGTTACGCTGTTCGTGCCAGATACACCCAGATTGGTGTAACCGATGCGGGCGGTACGCATTTCATTGCGCGCGCCTTCAACCAGTGCTTCCAGCCGCTCGCGCAGCACCACCGAAGTATCCACTTCGAACAGCAGATGCGCGCCACCGCGCAGATCGAGACCCAGGCTGATCTGGCGCTTGGGCAGCCAGTTGGGCCAGGTCGCGACGGTCGCGGCGGGGAAGAAGCTTGGAATGCTGAAGGCCACACTGACCAGGCAGGCCAGTGCGATCAACGCAATCTTCCAGGGCGCAAAATACATCATCGGCGTATCACATCTTCAGGCAGTCAAAACGGGCGGCGTCATGATGGCGCCGCCCGCAGTCATAGGCTGTCGTCGCCTGACGATCAGCTGGCCTTGGCTTCGGCCTTGTCTTCGTCATCGACATCGCCACCCTTCGAGCGGACTTCGCCGATGGTGCCCTTCAGCACCTTGACCTTGACGCCATCGGCGATCTCGATCTGCAGGATGCCGTCTTCCTGAACCTTGACGATCTTGCCGATGATGCCGCCTGCGGTGGTGACGATGTCGCCACGACGCACGGCTTCGATCATGGCCTTATGTTCCTTCATCTTCTTCTGCTGCGGACGG
This sequence comes from Ferrovibrio terrae, assembly GCF_943371255.1. Taxonomy (GTDB): domain Bacteria; phylum Pseudomonadota; class Alphaproteobacteria; order Ferrovibrionales; family Ferrovibrionaceae; genus Ferrovibrio; species Ferrovibrio terrae_B. The sequence continues at coordinate 60,010 of NZ_CALRUC010000007.1, forward strand.
ATCAGCAGGAAATAGAAAACGACGAAAATCAGGACCAGCGGCAGCAGCGAGGTCAGCATGTCGGTGGTGCCACCGGTCGCCTGCGCATAGGCCTCGGAAATCAGCATGAAATAGCTCCCTGTCGATGATTGGGCCGCTGCGGTCCCCGTCGGTATCGGGGCTGCGCGGCGCGAGAGCGGGACTATAGCCGGGGATACCCCAATTGCAAGTATCGGCGCCGTGCAACTCCTGGCCGAGCATGAGGAAAAATCGAGCAGGATCAATCATCTGCACAGGCCGCCTTGATCCGCGGGGATAGCCGGAACAGCGTCCCGGCCCTATAGTGTGGTGCAGTCCCGTTCGGAGTTCGCCATGTATGTTTTGAGTATTGAAGGCATGACCTGCGAGGCCTGCAAACGCGCGATCAGCACTGCGATCGGCCTCGCCGCCCCCGGCATCCCCTTTGAGGTCGACCTCGCCCGCAACCAGGTCCGTTTCAACACCCTGCCGACCGTGGCTCAGGCAACGGTGCGCAATGCGATCCGCGATGCCGGCTACGGTATCCTGGAAACCGGCAACCGCTAGTTCGGCAGCGCCCGCAGCCACAGCAGGGCAACCTGCCGGTCGGCGAACAGGCGATGGGTCGAGCGCGTAAACAGAATACTGACGGCCTTGACCACCAGCGCGAAAAACGGATCAGGGCTGATGTAAGCCACGCGCGACGGCGTATCGCTTTTGCTGCCCCAGTCGGCCATCTGGCTGAGTCCCTTGATGGCAGACCAGTCGATACGACCATGGAAGTCTGACACATCAACCAGGGTCGGCATTTCAGTCTGGATCCAGCCGGCGGTGAAGCCCTGCTGCATGGCCTGATAAATCTTTCCGGTCTCGGGAGCCCCGACCACCTCGATCAGCAGCAAACCGCCTTCGACGCGGATATCGACATAGTCGGCCCGGTCGCCCAGGCGAACCTCGGTCGTCGGAGTGGATAAATCCTGCGCCTGCATTGCCCCTCCGAGTCCGTGATGAACCGGTTGCAGGCAGTGGAGCGCCCGTATGGTTAATATTGCATTAGACGCATAGGTGGTGCATCCGGAAAAATCGGGTTGTATCCGAATATCCGGCCAATACCGGGCGTGAGACGCGCCCGCACAGGCTTGGATGGATGGGGCTGCAGGAAAGAATTGGTCGGACTGGCGGGATTTGAACCCACGACCCCTTGTCCCCCAGACAAGTGCGCTACCAGACTGCGCTACAGTCCGACCGGGCTTTGCAAGGCGGCCGGGTAAGCAGGCGGCGTTGCGAAGCGGCGCGCACTATAACCACGCCCTCCCCCGGGCGCAACCACGCCAAAACCCTTGAAAATACTGGATCGTAGCGCGCTGGCTCCGCTCAGCGATTCTGGCGGGCCATGATGTCGGCGTGGATGCCTTCCAGTTCCTTCAAGCAGCTTTTCAGTGCCTGCTTGAGGCTGCCCATGTCATTGAGAAGGTCGAAGGGAATGCCGATCTGGCGCTGGTCGGATGCAGGCTTCGCAGGCGGGGCCGGTGGTGCCCCGGCCGGGCTCGGCTTGCCGCGGGCGCGCACGGCTTTGGCCAGGCCGCCCTCGCGCAGGAGCTTCTGGACGCCCTTGATGGTGTAACCCTGCTCATGCAGCAGGGCACGGATTTCGGCCAGAAGGGCAATGTCCTCGCCGCGGTAATAGCGGCGACCGCCATTGCGCTTTACCGGCCGGACCTGGTGGAATTTCTTTTCCCAGAAACGCAGCACATGCTGCGGCAGATCCAGCTGTTCGGCGACTTCGCCGATGGTGCGGAAGGCTGCTTCGGTTTTACTTCTGGAGAGTTTTTCCGGTGCTTCGAACTGAGTCGCCATCAAACACAATCATACAGGGAAAACGGCAGCTTACGAACCGCTTTTAACCTGCAGCGACGCGACATGCATGCCGGCGTTGATTTTTTCTTTCAGCACATGGCTGGCGCGGAAAACCAGCACTTTGCGCGGATCGATCGGGACTTCCTGACCGGTTTTGGGGTTACGGCCCATACGCCCGCCCTTCGAACGCACCTGGAAGGTGCCGAAGGACGAGATCTTGACCATATGATCGGCGATCAGGCTGTCGATGATTTCGTTCAGCACGGTTTCCACCAGCTGGGCGGACTCGCTGCGCGAGAGGCCAACCTCCTGGTAGATCGCTTCGCTGAGTTGCGCCCGCGTCAGGGTATTCTCGCTCATCGCCAACGCCCCTTTTTCTAAATTTTGTAGGGATGACGCTAACTTAAGCCCAAGCGGCCGTCAACAAGACGTTCGGCGAATCATACCCCCGAATCAGGGGCTTGGCCGGAATCGGGGTCTGGAAACGGGCTTTACCAGCGCACCAGGGCACTGCCCCAGGTAAAACCGCCGCCCATGGCCTCCAGGAGCACGACCTGGCCGGGCTTGATCCGGCCATCGGCGGTCGCCTCGGCCAGCGCCAGGGGCACCGATGCGGCCGAGGTGTTGCCATGGCGATCGACGGTCAGAACCACCTTGTCGGTGTTCATACCCAGCTTACGGGCAGTGCCGTCAATAATCCGTTTGTTGGCCTGATGCGGCACCAGCCAGTCGATCTGGTCGGCGGTCATGTCGACCGCGGCCAGGGTTTCCTTCACCACATCGGCAAGATTGACCACGGCGTGGCGGAACACTTCCTTGCCCAGCATACGCAGCTTGCCGGTCGTCTGGGTGCTGGAGGGACCACCATCGACATAGAGCAGGTCGTGGTGACGGCCATCGGAATGCAGATGGGTGGTCAGTACGCCGCGATCCTCGACCGTGCCCCTGCCCTCCTGCGCCTGCAGCACAATCGCGCCGGCGCCATCGGCAAACAGCACGCAGGTGGTACGATCGGTCCAATCGAGGATGCGCGAGAAGGTTTCGGCGCCGATCACCAGCGCGGTCTTGGCCTGGCCGGCCTTGATGAAATTATCCGCGGTGGCGAGCGCGTAGATGAAACCCGAGCAAACCGCCTGCACATCGAAGGCAAAGCCGCGCGTCATCCCCAAGCCGGTCTGTACGCGGCAGGCCGTGGCCGGAAATGTCTCATCCGGCGTGGCCGTGGCCAGCACGATGAGATCGACATCGGCAGCGGTCAGCCCGGCATTCGCCAGTGCGGCCTGCGAAGCCTTCAAGGCAAGATCGGATGTCAGCTCGCCATCGGCGGCGATATGGCGCTGGCGAATGCCACTGCGCTCGATAATCCACTCATCGGATGTATCGACGATCTTGGCGAGATCGGCATTGGTCAGAATCCGCTCTGGCAGATAACTGCCGCACCCCACCACAACCGAGCGAATCATCCAGCCCTCACACCCGACTCTTGTTCGTCCTGGGCAGCACCGCCACTCACCGGCTGCTTGACCAGTGATTCGGCGAAGGCGCCCGAGAAATCGGCCTTGATACGGTCGATCAGGCGATCCTGCGCCATATCGATGGCCAATTCCAGCGCCGAGGCGAAACCGACATCGTCGGTGCCGCCATGGCTCTTCACGGTAATGCCGTTCAGACCGAGCAGCACGCCGCCGTTGTAAAAGCGTGGATCCATGCGATCGCGCAGCATTGCCAGACCGGCGCTGGCAAACAGATACCCGATCTTGGTGAAGATCGAGCGCTGGAACGCCGAACGCAGCAACGAAGACATCAGCTTCGCCGTGCCCTCCACCGTCTTCAAAGCGATATTGCCGGTGAAGCCATCAGTGACGATCACATCGACACTACCGCCGCCGATATCGTTGCCTTCGACAAAGCCGACGAACTCGAAGGGCGGATTCTTGACGGCGCGCAGAATCTCCGCAGCGGCCTTCACTTCGTCATGGCCCTTTACGTCTTCAACGCCGACATTCAGCAGGCCCACGCGCGGGCGATGCCGGCCGAGCGCCGAATGCGCAAGATTTGCGCCCATGACGGCAAACTGCACCAGATTCTTGGCGTCGCATTCGACATTGGCGCCAAGATCGAGAACGACCGTCTCGCCCTTCTGGGTCGGCAGGAATGAAGCAATGGCCGGGCGCTCGATGCCCGGCAAGGTGCGCAACACGAATTTTGCCATCGCCATCAGCGCGCCGGTATTGCCCGACGAAACCACCGCCTGTGCTTCGCCATTGGCGACGGCATCGATGGCCAGACGCATGCTGGTGTTGCGGCCACGGCGCAGGGCCTGGCTCGGCTTGTCGTCGCTGGCGACCTGTTCGGCGGTATGCCGCAGCTCGCTGCGATCTTTCAGCGCCGGGAATTTGCGCAGCAGGGGTTCGACCTGCGCGGCATCACCGAACAGGATATACTTGACCTGCGGGAAACGCGTGAGCAGTGCTGCGGCGCCCTTGATCACCGCGTCGGGGGCATGGTCCCCGCCCATGGCGTCGAGCGCAATCGTCAAGGCCGCGGTCATCCCGTTGCCTGCGATCGTTCAGTGCGAATGCCTGAGCGGGCTCAGGCGGCAGCCGTCTTTGCCACGACTTCGCGGCCGTCATAATGACCGCAGGCGCCGCACACATGGTGGGGGCGCTTCAGCTCACCGCAATTCGAGCATTCGACATGGGCGCTGGTCTTCAGCGCATCATGCGAACGGCCCTGATCGCGGCGGGACTTCGACTTCTTCTTCTTCGGAACGGCCATGACACATCTCTCTCACAATTCGCACGGTGCGGTTCGCGTAACGCGTTGTCCCGCCCCGGCTCAGAATCCCCGCCTATATACTCTCGGTGCGCCCGGGGGCCAAGCGCTTTCGCCTCAATCCTTTTTCGCCATCTTCAGCTTTGCCAGAGCGGCAAAGGGGCTGACTTTGGCATCCACTTCCACATCCGGCTTGTAGCCGTCCGGCAGCCCCGCTTCGGGCTTGCGCGGATAGGGGTTCAGCCCTAGCGCCAGTTCCTCGGCCACCACGGCACCGAGATCAATCTGCCCCCCGATGATCGGGTCGGCCGGATCATCCGCTTCCGGATCCAGCCATTCCGCCTCATCCTCGGCCAGATCGGCCTTGGGTGCGACGGCGGTTTCCGGCGCGAAGTGCCTTACAAACGCTTCGCTTACCACCTCGCGCACCGGCTCCAGGGACGTCACGCAGGCCTGGTCCACCTCGGCTTCCAGCCGGCCGCTCACCTGATACTGGCCGGCAATACCCGGCTCCGGAAAGACCCGCAGATCGGCTTTCAGAGCCAATACAGCAAGAATACGCATCCGTCGGGCCAAGGCGACGCAGGTGGCCTGGTCGGCCTCCAGCTGCACATGCAGCCCCTGGGGACCGATCCGGTCGACCTCGACGACATGGCTGAATTCCTTGCCAGGTTCGTCCTTCGACACGGCAAATTCCTCATGCAGCCTGCCCATCCGGGCCGTTTTTGGCAGTCCGGCGGTCAAGGCGGCGGAACATAGGGGCAAGTGCCGCAGCGGTCAACCGCTGCGGGGGCAGATCCCGTCAGGTCGGCGGCGGTAGAAAATCCACGTTTCCGGCCAAAATACTGTCATCAGGCTGCTGTGCCAACTGCTCGTCGGCCATGCGCATATAGGCCGCCACGGCCACCAGTCCCGCTGCAGGGGGCTGACTCGTGCCATACAGGTTGCGAGTCAGGGCCTCTGCCAGGACACGATCATCCTCGGCATTCAGGCCTGCCTCATAGGCCTCGACCCTGCCGAAGAAGGCCTGGGCCATGACTTTGACCCGCTTGCTGACGCCGAGATCGCCCACGCCGATCTCGCGCAGGCTGTTGTCCATATCGGCAAATTGCAGATCGAACAGCTGCTGGCTCAACTCTTTCGCGGCTTCGCTACCGCTACGGCGCAGCCGGCGCATGACCAGAAAGCTGTGCAGCACGATCATGTCGAAACGGCCATCCAGACTGTCGGGGACACCGTGGCGGTCATAGAAGGCCGGCTGCCGGGCCTGCGCCACGATCTGGCGATACAGCATCACCGCCGCGGTCTCGTTATGCTTTCCACTGAGGTATGAGATAAGCCGGTTAAGCATATGCCTTTGCTTTATAAAAGCTGGTGTTTACTGCGGTCAGTTTGCGTTTCGGGGCGGGTGAAGATAATATGCGGCCCGCGTTATAGCGAGTCTTCCGCATGTCGATCCGTTTTGCTGTCATTGCCGCCGTATTGCTTCTTGGGGCTGCCGCCTGTGCGCCCCGGCAGGATTATCGCGGCATCACGATCGAGGAAGAGAAGGTCAACCTCGTCAAGGTCGGCCAGAGCAGTGAAGCTCAGGTCAATGCCCTGCTGGGTTCACCCTCCACGATTTCGACTTTCCCCGACTGGGGCACGGTCTATTACTACATCTCCAGCCAGACCGACACGGTGGCCTTCCTGGCGCCAGAGCTGATTGACCAGCAGGTGCTTGCGATCGCCTTCGACAAGGACAGCAAGGTCAAGGAGATCAAACGCTACGGCCTCAAGGACGGCAAGCAGATTGCTTTCGTCGATCGCGAGACGCCGACGCGTGGCAAGGAACTGACGTTCCTTGAACAGCTGTTCGGCAATCTCGGCCGCTTCAACTCGACTGGCGCCAAGTAGCGGCCTCCCGCTTTACGCGCGATTGCTGACGCTCGCCTCGGCAAAGGTCGCCATGCCGGCATGGCAGGCGACCGCGGCCTTGAGCAGCCCCAGCGCTACCGCCGCCCCCGACCCCTCGCCCAGCCGCATGCCAAGATCGAGCAGCGGCTGCTGATCGAGAAGCTGCAGCAGGCGGCGATGCCCGGGCTCGGCTGAGACATGCCCGGCCATGCAATGATCAAGGCCATCCGGCACAAGCCTGGCCAGCACGGCTGCTGCCGCACCGACAACAAACCCGTCCAGCAGCACGGCGATGCGGCGCTGGCGCGCCACCAGCAGTGCCCCAAACAGCGCGGCAAGCTCGCGGCCGCCGACCCGGCGCAAAGCTTCGAGCGGATCGCCGAGCGACGGACCATGGAATGACAAAGCTGCATCGACCGCGGCAAGCTTCGCCGTGAGCGCCGCGCCGACCACACCGGTGCCCGGCCCGACCCAGCTGGCCGCATCGCCGCCATACAGCGCAGCAGCGAGTGCTGCGGCCGCTGTTGTATTGCCGATGCCCATCTCGCCCAGAATGACCAGATCGGCCTGCGCGGGTACGGCGGCAGCGCCCCGGTTGATCGCATCGAGCAGGGCTGCATTGTCCATCGCCGGCGCCACAGTGAAATCGGCGGTGGGATTCTCAAGATCGAGTGCCGTGACCGAAAGTGCCGCGCCATGCAGCCTGGCCAGTTGATTGATCGCGGCCCCGCCATGCTCGAAATTCGCCACCATCTGAACCGTGACCTCGGCCGGATAGGCGGAGACCCCCCGGGCCGTGACACCGTGGTTGCCGGCAAAGATCAGAATGCTGACCGCGTCGAGCTGCGGAACGGCACGCCCCTGCCAGCCGGCAAGGTGCTCGACGCAGCCCTCCAAACGCGCCAATGCGCCGGTCGGCTTGGTCAGCTCGGCATCACGTTTTTTTGCCGCCGCCATGGATGCAGAATCAACCGACGGCAACTTTGCCACCGCCGCGATAATCCCTGCCCGGTCCTGAAAAACATCCGTCATGTTTCGGTCACGCCTGCCACGTTTCGCCCATGCTTCGCCTCAAGGCTGCCAGCGTGCTATAAGCTACGGCAATCTCCGCCGCAACGCAGTCATGACCGATAGCCCCCAGACCCAACAACCGCGCCGCAGGCACCGCTGGCTTGGCGACCTGCGCCTCGCCCTGATGCTGCTGACCCGGCTGCCGCTGCCGGCAGGCCGGAGCATGTCTGCACCCGGCGCGGGCGATGTCGCACGCGCGGCCTGGATTTTTCCCCTGATCGGTATACTGGTCGGCCTGTGCGGCGGCGGCATCTTCATGGTCGCCAGCAGCCTGGGACTTGGCATATCGAGCGCCACCCTTCTGGCAATGGGCAGTCAGATCCTGCTGACCGGCGCCCTGCATGAAGACGGCCTGGCCGATATGGCCGATGGCTTCGGCGGCGGTCGCAGCCGCGAGCGCAAACTCGACATCATGCGCGACAGCCGGATCGGCACCTATGGCGTGATTGCCCTGGTGCTGGCCTTTTCCCTGCGCTTCTCCGCATTGCAGGAACTGGCCAGCAACCTGCTGCCGATCAGCGACGAGGTTGACGAAATGATCAGCCACAATGCCGCCATCACCGTGGCACTGGTCCTGTCCGGTGCACTGTCGCGCGCGGCCATGGCCATGGCCTGGTATCTGTTGCCGGCAGCGCGCAGCGACGGCCTCGCCGCCAGCAGTGGCACGGTGCCGTTTGGCGCTGCGCTTGCCGCCGTCCTGCTCGCCGTAGCCATAGCCATTCTGCTGCTGCCGGGGCTGGGCTTTGTCATCGTCTGCGCCACGGTGGCGGTCCTGACATTTGCGGTGGCCCTGATCGCCTACTGGCAGATTCGCGGCCATACCGGCGATGTGCTGGGCGCCATACAGCAGGTGACCGAGATCGGTGCCCTGCTGGCAATCAGCATCACAACGCTGGCGGTCTGATCAATCCATGACCTGAAATGAAAAGGGCCGGGTTTCCCCGGCCCTCTCCGTTTCCATTCGTCTTGTCTCAGCCGTGCGCCAGAATGGCGAGCAGCAGAAGCGCAACGATGTTGGTGATCTTGATCAGCGGGTTCACGGCCGGACCGGCCGTGTCCTTGTAGGGGTCACCGACAGTATCGCCGGTCACGGCAGCCTTGTGGGCATCGGAGCCCTTGCCGCCATGATGGCCTTCCTCGATGTACTTCTTGGCATTGTCCCACGCACCGCCGCCCGCCGTCATCGAGATGGCGACGAAGATACCGGTGACGATCACGCCGAGCAGCATCGCACCCACAGCCGCGAAGGCTGCAGCCTGGCCGGCGATCACATTGATGATGAAGTACAGCACGATCGGGCTGAGCACCGGCAGCAGGCTCGGAATGATCATTTCCTTGATCGCCGCCTTGGTCAGCAGGTCGACAGCCTTGGAGTAGTCAGGCTTCGCCGTACCTTCCATGATGCCCGGGATCTCCTTGAACTGACGCCGCACTTCCACGACGACCGAACCGGCCGCGCGGCCGACCGCCGTCATGCCCATGGCGCCGAACAGATACGGCAGCAAACCGCCGATCAGCAGGCCAACCACGACATACGGGTT